>CAKTPV010000008.1 GCA_934591815.1 uncultured Oscillospiraceae bacterium | reverse complement strand
AAATTCTTGTCGGCGGAGGAGGCGATGATCTGCACCTCGCCATACTTCTTGGCCTCGGCAATGGCCTTCTTGGACCACGCGCCGGTCTCCACATAGCACGCCTTGCCGTTCTTCATCAGGTTCATGGCGACCATGGCAAACTGCACCGTGCCGCCGCCCTGGATGAACAGCACCTTGTAGTTATCGGGAATACCCATCAGCTTGCGCAGATCGGCCTCAGCCTCGGCCGCGATCTGCTGGAACACCTTGGAGCGGTGGCTCATCTCCATGACGCACATACCGCTGCCGCGGTAGTTCATCATCTCATCGCGAATCTCCTCCAGCACGGGCTCCGGCATCATGGCGGGGCCGGCGGAGAAATTGAAAGTACGACCGTATTTCATTTGGTTTTCCTCCTGTTTGTGTGATTGATAGATCCTTCTTGTCCTTTTGCGCTTGATACATACAGTATACGGCAAACCACCAGCAGAATCAACAGGGAAAATAAATTATGTCAGGAAAACTAAAAAATTTTCAGTTTCGCACAAAGAACGTTTGTTGGGATTCGGCGGTTTGACAGGCGCATGGGAACATGGTACAATGCGGATTTGCAAATAACTGTGAAAAGGCGGATATATACTATGGAACGGGTGTGGAAGTACATAGACCACATGGGTCTCTACGCGGCGGCGCTGCTGAAGTGGATCGTGGTCGGCGGTCTGGTAGGCGGCGTCGGCGGCGTGGTGGGCGCGCTGTTCCATTTAGGCGTCAACTATGCCACGGAGGTACGGCTGGCCCATCCGTGGGTGCTGTACCTGCTGCCGGTGGGCGGTCTCATCATCGCCGGGCTGTACAAGCTGTGCCGGCTGGAGGGCAAGGGCACCAACGCCATCATCGAGTCGGTACACTTCGGCTCGGACGTGCCGCTGCTGCTGGTGCCGCTGATCTTCGTGTCCACCGTCATCACCCACCTGTGCGGCGGCAGCGCCGGACGTGAGGGCGCCGCCTTGCAGATCGGCGGCGGCATCGGCTACCGCACCGGTAAGCTGCTGCATCTGGGTGAGAAGGATCTGCCGCTGGCCACGCTGTGCGGCATGAGCGGCGTGTTCTCCGCCCTGTTCGGCACGCCCCTGACCGCCACCGTGTTCGCGTTGGAGGTCATCAGCGTGGGCGTGCTGTACTACGCGGGGCTGATCCCCTGCATCACCGCCGCCATGACCGGCTACCTTGTCTCCCTGCTGATGGGTGTGCCTCCCACTCGATTCACCGTGGCCATGCCGCCGCTGGACGCATGGACCATGCTGCTGGTAATAGTGCTGGCGATCCTGTGCGCGCTGGTGAGCATCCTGTTCTGCCGGGGACTCCACATTACGGAGCATCTGGCGGCGCGGCTGGTGAAGAGCCCCTATCTCCGCGGTGTGGTAGGCGGCGCGGTCATCGTAGCCCTGACGCTGCTGCTGGGTACCACGGACTACAACGGCGCGGGCATGGATGTCATCACCCGCGCGCTCAGCGGGCAGACCGACGGCTGGGCGTGGCTTTTGAAGCTGCTGTTCACCGCCGTCACCATCGGCTGCGGCTTCAAGGGCGGCGAGGTGGTGCCCTCCTTCTTCGTAGGCGCTACCTTCGGCTGCTGGATCGGCTCGCTGCTGGGTCTGCCCCCCGCCTTTACCGCCGCCATCGGCCTTGTGGCCGTGTTCTGCGGCGCGGTGAACTGCCCCATCGCCTCGGTGATGCTGAGCGTGGAGCTGTTCGGTGCGGAGGGGATGCTGTACTTCGCCATGGCCTGCGCCATCAGCTATGTGCTGTCCGGCTACTGCGGGCTGTACAGCAGCCAGACCATCCTCTACTCCAAGCTGCGGGCGGAGTTCATCAACGTCCGTACCAAAGAATAACGTGCAGACATCCAACAAGCGGTCACATTTTGTGACCGCTTGTTTCCATACGTTTACCCGGTGATCCGTCCAGCCGCAGTTCTCCCCGGCATCCCGTGTTTTTCACCGCTCCCGGTGTCAACTATCCGTTTTGTCAAAGTTTTCCGCCGTTTTGTGTGCAAAGCAGAGAAATTTCGCATGGTGAGAAAAAATTCCCTGTTTTGGTTGAAAGCACCGACCTGTTATGTTAGAGTTATCATAGAGTGTCATAAAATTAACGATTTTTTGACACCGTCCCCGGAGAGGACTGACAAATCGAGGAGGATAGCATATGAGACCCGAGCAGGAGAGGACCGCCGGGATCGTGCAGGCTCATGGCTGCGACAGTTCGCAGCTCATCGCCATCCTGCAGGATATTCAGGCGGCAGAGAATTATCTCAGTGAGGCAAATATGACGCTGGTGGCAGATATGCTGCACATCAGCGTTTCGCGGGTGTACAGCGTGGCCACGTTCTACGAGAACTTCTCGCTGGAGCCCAAGGGAAAGCATATTATCAAGGTCTGTGACGGCACGGCCTGTCACGTCCGGAAGTCCGGCCCCATCTACGACGCCATCCACGAGTATCTGGGGCTGGAGGGCAAGAAAAAGACCTCCGCCGACGGCGTGTTCACGCTGGAGACGGTGGCGTGTCTGGGCGCCTGCGGTCTGGCCCCCGCCATGACCATCGACGGTGAGGTATACGCCAAAATGTCGCCGGAGACGGCGCTGGCGGAGCTGGAGCGTCTGCGCGGAGAGGAGGCGGCACAATGAGCATCCTGACACGAGAGGGCTTCCGCGCCATGCGCGAGACGGCGGAGGAGGCTCTGCGCCGCGGCAGCAACGCCGTGAACGTGCTGGTCTGCGCCGGTACCGGCTGCATCGCCGGCGGCTCCCTGAAGGTCTGCGAGACGCTGAAGGAGGAGTGCGAGCGCCGGGGTCTGCAGGTCTATGTGGGTCTGACGGAGCACAGCGGCGAGGAAAAGAGCCTGCACATCAAGATGAGCGGCTGCCACGGCTTCTGCGAGATGGGGCCGCTGGTACATATCGAGCCGCTGGGCGTCATGTACATCCACGTCAAGCCGGAGGACTGCTGCGAGATCGTGGAAAAGACGGTGATGCGCGGCGAGATCATCGAGCGCCTGACCTATCAGCGGGACGGTGTCTCCTACCCCCGGCAGGAGGACATCCCCTTCTATAAAAAGCAGCACCGCGTGGTGCTGGCCAGCTGCGGCACCAGCGATGCCGAGGATCTGGATGAATACATCGCCAAGGGCGGCTACTCCGCCTTTGAAAAGGCGCTGTTCACCATGACGCCGGAGGCTATCTGCAAGGAGATCTCCGACTCCGGCCTCCGGGGCCGGGGCGGCGGCGGCTTCCCCGCCGGCCGCAAGTGGGAGAGCGTGCGGCGCAACGTGTCCGATGTGAAGTATGTGGTCTGCAACGGCGACGAGGGCGACCCCGGCGCGTTTATGGACCGCTCCATCATGGAGGGCAACCCCCACTCCATTCTGGAGGGCATGATGATCGCCGGTGTGGCCACCGGCGCCACCGAGGGCTATATCTACGTCCGCGCCGAGTATCCGCTGGCGGTGAAGCGGCTCCAGACCGCCATCGAAAAAGCCACGGAGGTCGGTCTGCTGGGCGACGACATCATGGGCAGCGGCTTCTGCTTCCATATGCACATCAACCGGGGCGCCGGCGCCTTCGTCTGCGGCGAGGGCAGCGCCCTGACCGCCTCCATCGAGGGCAAGCGGGGCATGCCCCGCGTCAAGCCGCCCCGCACGGTGGATCAGGGTCTATGGGGCAAGCCCACGGTGCTGAACAACGTGGAGACGTTCGCCAACGTGCCGGGCATCATCCGGCAGGGCGCCGGCTGGTACAAGGGCATCGGCACCGACGCCAGCTCCGGCACCAAGACCTTCGCCCTCACCGGCAACGTGGTGAACACCGGTCTGGTGGAGGTCCCCATGGGTACCACGCTGCGGGAGGTCATCTTCGACATCGGCGGCGGCATCCCCGACGGCAAGAAGTTCAAGGCGGTGCAGATCGGCGGCCCCTCCGGCGGCTGTCTCACCGAGGAGCATCTGGACGTGCCCATGGACTTCGACTCCCTGAAAAAGCTGGGCGCCATCATTGGCTCCGGCGGTCTGGTGGTCATGGACGAGGACACCTGCATGGTGGAGGTGGCGCGGTTCTTCATGAACTTCACCCGCAACGAGAGCTGCGGCAAGTGCACCCCCTGCCGGGAGGGTACCAAGCGGATGCTGGAAACGCTGGAGCGCATCATCGCCAACGAGGGCAGCATGGAGGATCTGGAGCTGCTGGAGGCGCTGTCCGACACCATCACCGACACGGCGCTGTGCGGTCTTGGCCAGACGGCCTGCAAGCCGGTGATGAGCACACTGAAGAATTTCCGGCAGGATTACCTGCGCCATGTGGTGGATAAGCACTGTCCCATCTGCAACGGCCGTAAGCGCCGTCTGGAGATCAAGCCGGAGCTGTGCAAGGGCTGCGGCAAGTGTGCGCGGAACTGTCCTATGGACGCCATCAGCGGCCAGCCGCGTATGCCGTACGTCATCGACAACGAGAAGTGCATCCACTGCGGCGCCTGCTGGGGCGCCTGCCCGTTCGGCGCCATCGACGCCATTGAGGAGGACTAAGCCATGGCCAAGGGTATTATGATCATTGACGGCCAGCGGGTGCCGTTCGACGGGGAGAAAAACGTGCTGGCGGTGATCCGCAAGGCCGGTATCGACATCCCCACCTTCTGCTACTATTCCGAGCTGTCTGTCCACGGCGCCTGCCGTATGTGTATGGTGGAGGACGTAAAGACCGGCAAGCTGGACGCGTCCTGCTCCATGGAGCCCCGGGACGGCATGGAGATCCGCACCAATACCGCCAAGCTGCTGAAGCACCGGCGGATGATCCTGGAGCTGCTGCTGGCAGCCCACGACTGCTCCTGCACCACCTGCAACAAGAGCGGCAACTGCCGCTTGCAGGAGCTGGCCCAGCGCTTCGGCGTGCGGCACATCCGCTTCCCCAACACCCGTCCCCAGTATGAAAAGGACAGCACCAGCTATGCGGTGTTCCGCGACCCCAACAAGTGCATCCTCTGCGGCGACTGTGTCCGCGTGTGCGAGGAGCTGCAGGGACAGGGCATCCTGAACTTTGCCTTCCGCGGCAGCGAGCTGCAGGTCATGCCCGCCTTCGACCGGAAGCTGGAGGAAACGAAGTGCGTGGGCTGCGGCCAGTGCGCCGCCGTCTGCACCACCGGCGCTATCACCGTCAACGACCAGATCGGTACGGCGTGGCGCGCCCTCCACGACCCCCAGAAGCGGGTGGTGATTCAGATCGCCCCCGCCGTCCGGGTGGCGCTGGGCGAGGATTTCGGCATCCCCGCCGGTGTCAACATCATCGACAAGCTGGTGCCCGCCCTGAAGATCATGGGCGCGGACGAGGTATACGACACCAACTTCGGCGCGGATATGACCACCATCTCCGAGGCGGAGGAGTTCCTCCAGCGCCTCAAGGTGGGCGGCCCGTTCCCCATGTTCACCAGCTGCTGCCCCGCGTGGGTCAAGTATCTGGAGCTGAACGACCCCAAGTACCTGCGGAACATCTCCACCTGCAAGTCCCCCATGGAGATGTTTGCCGCCGTCATCCGTGACAAGTATGCCGCCAAGGACGCCGCTGACGGCCGCACCACCTATCAGATCGCCATCATGCCCTGCACCGCCAAGAAGATGGAGGCGGCGCGGCCTGAGTTCTGCCACGACGGGCGGCCTGATGTGGATCTGGTGCTGACCACCCGCGAGCTGACGGACATGATCCGGGAGGCCGGTATCCAGCTGGGCGAGATGGAGCTGGAGTCCCCCGACCTGCCCTTCGGCCTCGGCTCCGGCGCGGCGGCCATCTACGGCGTCACCGGCGGTGTGGCGGAGGCGGTGGTGCGCTATTGCGTACCCGACAAGAGCAAGAACGCCCTCCGTGCCGTGTCCGTCACCGATCTGCGTGGCGACGGCGCCATCCGCGAGGTGAACCTGACCATCGACGGGCAGGAGCTGCACATCGCCATCGTCAACGGTCTGATCCACGCCAAGGAGCTGATCGCCGACATTGAGGCGGGCAAGCGGTTCTACCATCTGGTGGAGGTCATGACCTGTCAGGGCGGCTGCGTGGGCGGCGCGGGACAGCCCTACGGCCTCACCGCCGTAAAGCAGAAGCGCAAGCAGGGTCTGTATGACACGGATGCCTCCGCCCTGTTCAAGCGGGCGGAGAAGAACCCCATCGTCACCACCCTGCTGGATAAGTACGGCGAGGAGCGGTGCCACGAGCTGCTCCACGTCCACTACGACGCATAAACCCCCACAAACGGGCGGAGACGCACGGCGTCCCCGCCTGTTTTTTGTATGTTTACAGGACTTGACGGAATTGCTATAATAAGATGTTAACGTTTACTCTTGTACGAAAGGAACGCGGCCTATGGAACTGTCGGCAAAATTAGTCCGCTCACAACTGAATTTCTTCAAGCCCTTTGTGGCCAACTGCTCGCTGGAGGTGACCCGCAAGGGGCAGGACAAGCTGGGCGAGCTGATGACCGCCCTCCACAAGCGGGAGGTGCTGGTGAAGGATCACCCCTTTGAACGCTTTCAGGGGGCGTGGGTCATGCCCAAGGACCAGCGGCGTACCGGCGTGATCCTGTACCTCCACGGCGGCGGCTACACCTGCGGCAGTCTGGAGTATGCCAAGGGCTTTGCGGCCACGCTGGCGTCGGAGTGCGGCGTCAAGGTATTCTGCGCCGCCTACCGTCTGGCGCCGGAGAACCGCTTCCCCGCCGCGCTGGAGGATGCGCTGGAGGCCTACCGCTACCTGCTGAAAAAGGGCTACGCCCCCCAGCAGATCCTGCTGTGCGGCGAAAGTGCCGGCGGTGGCCTGATCTATGCCCTGTGCCTGAAGCTGAAGGAGCTGGGCATGGAGCTGCCCTGCGGCCTTATCGGCATCTCGCCGTGGACGGACCTCACCGGCTCCGGCGCGTCCTACGAGGCGCACAAGGATATCGATCCCTCCATGACCAAGGCGCTGCTGGAGTTTTACGCCAAGTGCTACACCGACGACCCCGCCGACCCGCTGTGCTCGCCGCTGTTCGGCGACCTGACGGGTCTGCCGCCGTCCCTGCTGTTCGCCGGCGGAGACGAGATCATGCTGGACGACGCCCGGCTGCTCCACGAAAAGCTGCTGCAATGCGGCTGCCGCAGCAAGCTGCACATCGCGCCGGAGCGCTGGCACGCCTATGTGCTGTACTGTCTGGAGGAGAATATGGCCGAGGATTTTCAGGCCATCGACCACTTCCTCACCAAGAACCTCTCCCCCGCCCAAAGCCTCCGGTGGATGCGGCTGGACAACGCCGCCAAGATCTACCCTGCCGCCAAGCGCCGCAACTGGAACAACTTCTTCCGCCTGTCCGCCACGCTGACGGAGACGGTGGACGTTGCCGTTCTGCGCAGTGCGCTGGACGTGACGGTGCGGCGCTTCCCCTCCATCGCCGTGCGGCTGCGGCGGGGCGTGTTCTGGTACTATCTGGAGGAGATCCCCCAGCCGCCCCCCATTCAGGAGGAAAAAAGCTGCCCGCTGGCCCACGCACCCTTTCAGGAGGTGCGGCGCTGCGCCTTCCGGGTGTTGGTGTACCGCGACCGCATCGCCGTGGAGTTCTTCCACGCCCTGACCGACGGCACCGGCGGCCTCATCTTCCTCAAGACGCTGGTGGCGGAGTATCTGACCCAGAAATACGGTGTAGCCATCCCCGCGGAATATGGTGTGCTGGGCCGTTTGGAGGAGCCGGACCCGGAGGAGCTGGAGGACAGCTTCCTCCGCTACGCCGGGGATGTGAAGGCCAGCCGGAAGGAGTCTACCGCCTACCATCTCAGCGGTACGCCGGAGCGGGACGGCTACAAAAACCTCATCACCATGATGCTCTCCGCCGAGGAGGTGCGCGCCTGCGCCAAGCGCCGGGGGCTATCCGTGACGGAGCTGCTCTGCGCCGCCATGATGCAGGCCATTCTGGAGCTGCAAGCGGAGAAGGTGCGGGATCCCCGGCGGCGCAAGCCGGTGAAGGTGCTGGTGCCGGTGAATCTGCGAAGCTTGTTCCCCAGCCGGACGCTGCGGAATTTCGCGTCCTACATCACGCCGGAGCTGGACCCCCGCATGGGCGAGTGCAGCTTCGAGGAGCTGTGCGACGAGGTACACCACCGGATGGGACTGGAGGACAACCGCCGCACCATGCGTGCCAAGTTCGCCGCCAATGTGGCCAGTGAACGCTCGCCGGTGCTGCGGGTCATGCCGCTGTTCATCAAGAACATCGCCATGAAGGCGGTGTTCGACGCCGTGGGCGAGCGGAAATCCTGTCTGTGCCTGTCCAATCTGGGCAACGTGCAGCTGCCGGAGGCCATGGCATCCTATGTTCGCCGGATAGACTTCATCATCGGCGTACAGGCCGCCGCGCCCCACGACTGCGGCGTGGTGACGTGGAACGGCACTATGTATATCAACTGCATCCGCAGCATCCGGGAGCCGGAGCTGGAAATACATTTCTACCGCGTGCTGCGAAGGCTGGGTCTCCACGTCACGGTGGAGAGCAACCAGCGCTGACGCAGGAAAGGAGCGTAACTATGTACTGTATCAAATGCGGCGTGGAGCTGGCCGACAGCGAAAAGGTCTGTCCCCTGTGCGGAACGCCGGTGTTCCACCCCGATCTGCCCTGCGGACAGGGCGAGCCGCCCTATCCCCCCGACCACCGTCCGCGGGTGGATGAGGTCAGCCGCGCCGGTGTCCTCTTTGTGCTGACGGTGCTGTTCGTGCTGCCGGCGGTGATCTCCGTGCTGTGCGACTGGCGGCTGGGCAACGGCATCGTGTGGTCCGGCTATGTGGTGGGCGGTCTTGTGGTGCTGTATGTCACGTTGGTGCTGCCCCTGTGGTTCAAGCGGCCCAATCCGGCGATTTTTGTGCCGATCGACTTCATCGTCATCGGGCTATATCTGTTCTATATCAACTTTGCCACCCACGGACATTGGTTCCTGACCTTTGCCCTGCCAGTGACCGGTACAGCCATGGTGCTGGTCACCACGATGGTGGTGCTGCTGCGGTATGTGCCCGGCGGCGCCCTGTATATCTGCAGCGGCGCCTTACTGGGCAGCGGCGGCTTCGCCGTGCTGCTGGAGTGGCTGCTGAATGTGACGTTCCACCTGCACGACACGTTCCTGTGGTCGTTCTACCCGCTGGCGGTGTGTACCGTGCTGGGCGCCATGCTGCTGGTCATCGCCATCTGCAAGCCGCTGCGCCGCAGCCTGCACCGGAAATTCTTCCTGTAACGCTATGCTTCGATATAGAAAAGCCTCTCCTGCCCCGACGGGCAGGAGAGGCTTTTGGTATAGGCTCACATATTTTCCGGAGCGGCGGAGGCCGCTTTGCCGAAGTGATAACCGAACCGTACGCCCGCCAGCAGCAGCGAGGCGCCGAGGCCGGTATAGAAAACCGCGATGAAGCGCTCCGGCGCAAGGCCGCTGGACCGCAGCCAGATGCCGCCGGACATCATCACCGCCATGATGAGGAAGGATTTTACGTCAAAGAACTTGAGGAAGAAATGCCGCTCCTCCTCGTAGGCGCGGATGCGCGCCGCGTGCTTTTTTACCAGCTTGCCGAACACCATGAGCTGGAACACCACAAACACCAGCGCGGACAGCAGGAAGTTCCACACGCTCAGATAGTCGGGATAGGCCAGAATGCCGATCCGCAGGATATTGAAGCCCGCCGCGCTCCACACAAGGCACGCCAGCAGCAGCAGTGTGTTTCGTTTTACCATCGTATACCTCCCCTTTAATGAACAATGTTCAATATATGGGATATAAAATCCCACCGTAAGGTGGGATTTTTAATACAGCGTTCTGCGGATCAGCTCCAGCACGGCGGTGGGATCGTAGTCCTGCCGCAGCAGTGCGGACACCATCTGGGCAAACAGCACATCCGCGAACCGCTCCACGGTAAACTGCGGGGTAAAGGCGTCCGCCCTGACCTTGGTATCCTGCCGCAGAACAGCGCACAGGCCATCCAGAATGTGCTGCCACGTCTGCTGCATACGCCGCTTGCCATCAGCCCGCTCCTCCCGCAGGAAGCCCAGCGAGTGCAGTGTGAAGAAGCCGGGGTACTGTTGGCCGCCGTAGGCCATCCGCTCGTACATCCATGTGACGCAGGACTGCACGTCCTGAAACACAGCGGCATTTTCCGGACGGTGGAATATCTCGCACCAGACGCTCTCCACCGCCGCGCCCACCAGCGCCGACTTGGAGTCGAAGTAGTTGTAGATCGACCCCACCGACACGCCGCAGGCCGCCGCCACGGAACGGATGCTGACAGCGGACCAGCCCTTCTGCCGGATCAGCTCCCGGCTTGCTTTCAGTATTTCCTCTTTGGATGTGACCACCGTATTCATACAGCACCTCAACCTGAACAACGTTCAATATCATTATATAAAGTTTTTCCTCCGCTGTCAACAGGCAAAAAACGCCAAAAAATGGCCTTGACTTGAAGGGATATCTTTGTTATCATCGGGCAGGAGAGCCGGGAGGCTTTTCAAATTTTCACTTATCGGAGGTGAATGTTCATGGATAGCTGCGGAAGTACAGGGCGAAGCCGGATCTGCGGTACGCGGAAATACAGGACGCGAATGCGGTCATCCATGGGCATGGACTGACCACATTCTGTTTTGTCGTGTTCTTCTGCACCGCACCGGAGACGTCTTGCTGTGGCAACTATCTCTGAAGCGGTGCATTTTTGCGCCCATTTTTGGTGCCAAAGGAGGACACAGACATGATGAACAAGCTCACAAGAAACGATTTTACGCAGGAGATCGCGGCGGCCATCCGCGCCGCAAAAAGCGGCGTAGGGCTCTCCAAGCTGCTCAAGCGCTACCACGAGCGTGATGTGGCGAAGGCCCTCGCCCTTTTAACAAAGGCCGAGCGGGAGCGGGTGCTCCGGCTGATGGACGTGCCGGCTCTGACAGCGGTATTCCCCTATCTGGACGACGCCGCCGGCTGTCTCGCCGCCCTGCCGGAGACGCGGGCGGTGGAGGTGCTCTCCGGCATGGACACCGCGGACGCGCTGGACATTTTGCAGGAGCTGCCGGAGGAGGAGCGGCAGCGTCTGGCGGCGCATCTGGCCCCGGATGTCCGGGCGGATGTCCGGCGGCTGCTGGCCTTCCGGGAGGAGGAGATCGGCAGCCGGATGAGCAGCAACTTCGTGTGCATCCCGGACACGCTGACCATCCGCGGCGCCATGAGCGAGCTGGTGCGGCAGGCCGGGGAGCACGACAACATCTCCACCCTGTACGTGGTGGATGAAAACAACGCCTTCGCCGGCGCCATCGACCTGAAGGATCTGATCATTGCCCGGGAAAACGGCCGCTTGGAGGATGTGATCCGCCGGGGGTATCCCTATGTGCTCGCCCATGAGAAGGTGGCGGACTGCGTCGACCGGCTGGCAGAGTATGAGGAGGACTCCCTGCCGGTGCTGTCGGAATCCGGCGGCATCGTCGGCGTCCTGACGGCGCAGGATCTGGTGGAGCTGGTGGACGACGCCATGGGCGACGACTACGCCAAGCTGGGCGGTCTGACCTCGGAGGAGGATCTCCGCGAGTCGGTGTTCGTCAGCATGAAAAAGCGCCTGCCGTGGCTGATCGTGCTGCTGTTTCTGGGCATGGGCGTATCCTCGGTGGTGGGCGTTTTTGAGTCGGTGGTGGCGGTGCTGCCCATCGTCATCTGCTTCCAGTCGCTGGTGCTGGACATGGCGGGAAACGTGGGTACCCAGTCGCTGGCGGTGACCATCCGGGTGCTGATGGACGAAAACCTCAGTCTGAAGGAGGAGCTGGCGCTGCTGGGCAAGGAGATGCGTGTCGGGCTGCTCAACGGCGGGTGTCTCGGACTGATGGCACTGGCCTTTCTGGGCGTGTATATCCACTTCTTCAAGGGGTATGTATGGGCGTCCGCCTTTCTGATCTCCGGCTGCGTCGGCGTGTCCCTGCTGGTGGCCATGGTGATCTCCAGCCTTGTGGGGACCCTGATCCCCATGCTCTTTCACCGGATCCACATCGACCCCGCCGTGGCCTCCGGCCCGCTGATCACCACCGTCAACGATCTGGTGGCCGTGGTGACGTACTACGGACTGGCGCTGGTGTTCCTCATCGGCGTATTCCGGATCTGAAGCACAGCGATTCCGGCGGCAGACAGCTGTCTGCCGCCGGAATCGCCGCTTTTATCGTTTATTTTGTTGGTTTTCTGCGTTATCTGTCGCTATTTTTTGTGTGTTTCGCCCATTTACTTTTGCCATTAAAAGTGCTAAAGTCTCAATCAACAAGTCGCTGCACCGCAGCAGAAGGGAGTCCGCTATGGCAAAGCTGAACGCTGACAACCGCATCTCCGCGTCCCTGATGGGCTCCTACCGTGTTTATGCCGCCTTCTATTACGAGGGCTATTTTTGCTGCGCCAAAAAGGAATTTCCGGCAGTGCATAGGGCATAGACGCGACGTATTTGTTTGCAAAAGCTCTGTTCCACCCGGAACAGGGCTTTTAATTTTTGTATCACCGAAAAAGGAGAAACACCATGAAAAAGCTGTTTACACTGTTCCTTGCGCTGGTCATGCTCGCCGGCATGGCAGCCTGCGGCAAGACCGATACTCCCGACAACACCGGCGATAACGCCGAGAATGCCACCTACCGGGTGGGTGTGTGCCAGCTGGCGCAGCACCCTGCTTTGGACGCCGCCACCCAGGGCTTCGTGGACGCGCTGAAGGAGGCGCTGGGCGACGATGTAAAGATCGACGTGCAGAATGCCTCTGGTGAGAGCAACAACTGCTCCACCATTATCAACGGTTTCCTGTCCGCCGATGTGGACCTCATCATGGCCAACGCTACCCCGGCGCTGACCGCCGCGGCCTCCGCCACCTCCGAGGTGCCTATTCTGGGTACGGCCGTCACCGCCTACGGCGTAGCGCTGGATCTGGACAACTTCAACGGCACTGTGGGCGGCAACATCTCCGGTACCTCCGACCTTGCCGATCTGGAGAAGCAGGCCGCCATGGTGACCGAGTGGTTCCCGGACGCCAAGAACGTGGGGCTGCTGTTCTGCTCCGCTGAGCCCAACTCCCGCTACCAGATCGATGAGGTCACCAAGGCGCTGACTGCCAAGGGCCTCACCTGCACCGAGTTCGCCTTCACCGATTCCAACGATCTGGCGTCCGTCACGGAGAAGGCCGCCGCTGCCAGCGATGTCATCTACATCCCCACGGATAACACCGCCGCCAACAACACCGAGAGCATCGCCAACATCCTGACCGCCGCCGGTGTGCCCGCCGTGTGCGGCGAGGCCAGCCTGTGCGCCGGCTGCGGCGTATGCACCCTGTCCATCGACTACTACGATCTGGGCGTGACCACCGGCAAGATGGCCGCCAAGATCCTCAAGGGCGAGGCGGACATCTCCACCATGCCCATTGAATACGCCCCCGCCACCCCCAAGTACAACGCCGCCATGTGCGAAACGCTCGGTATCACCCCGCTGGAGGGCTACACCGCCATCGAGGACTGAACGCCTGACCTGTGACCGGGAGGGGGTTTGTCCCCCTCCCCCATAAGTATGGGCTTCGCCGCAGGGGAATGAACACGGTCATCCCTCTGCGGCAGAGCCTGCCAAGGAAAAGGAAGGAAAACCATATGCTGCTCACCTCGCTTCTCAACTCTCTGCCCGGTGCCATTACCCAAGGCCTTATCTGGGGTCTGATGGCCATCGGCGTGTACATCACCTACCGCATTCTGGATGTGGCCGACCTGACGGTGGACGGCACACTGGCACTGGGCGGCGCCGCCTGCGTGATGCTCATCCGCGGCGGCGTAAACCCGTGGCTGGCGCTGCTCATCGCCGCCCTGTGCGGCGCGGCGGCAGGCCTTATCACCGGTCTGCTCCATACCCGCTGCGGCATCCCCGCTATTCTGGCCGGTATCCTGACCCAGCTGGCGCTCTACTCCGTGAATCTGCGGATCATGGGCGGCAAGGCCAATCAGGCCGTCAGCGTGGACAAGTATGACCTGATCGTGTCCCAGCGCTTTGTGCGGCAGCTGAGTCTGGAAAACCCCATGCCGCTGCTGCTGCTCGTCACCGCCCTGCTCATCGCCGCGCTGTACTGGTTCTTCGGCACGGAGATCGGCTGCGGCATCCGCGCCACCGGCGCCAATGCACGCATGGCCCGGGCGCAGGGCATCAACACCCAGCGCAACGTGGTGGTGGGTCTTGCCCTCTCCAACGGCATCGTGGCGCTCTCCGGCGCGCTCCTGTGCCAGTATCAGGGGTCGGCGGACGTAAACATGGGCCGGGGCGCCATCGTCATCGGACTGGCCGCCGTTATCATCGGCGAGAGCCTGTTGGGTAAGGTGTTCCGCAACTTCGGCCTTCGGATGCTGTCGGTATCGCTGGGCGCTATCGTCTATTACCTTGTTTTGCAGGTGGTCTTGCAGCTGGGTCTGAACACCAACGACCTGAAGCTCCTGTCCGCCGCGATCGTGGCCGTATTTCTGGCCGTCCCCCACCTCAAGGGAAAACTCGCCCACAAAGGAGGCACCGTCCATGCTTGAGCTGAAACACATCTCCAAAACCTTCTTCCCCGGCACGGTCAACGCCAAAACAGCGCTGGATGATCTGTCGCTGACCCTCCGCGACGGGGATTTCGTCACCGTCATCGGCGGCAACGGCGCGGGAAAATCCACCATGCTCAACGCCGTGGCCGGTACGCTCACCGTGGACAGCGGCTCCATCCTGCTGGACGGCGAGGACATCACCCGCAAGCCGGAGCACCGCCGCGCCGCCGATCTGGGCCGTGTGTTCCAGGACCCCATGATGGGTACCGCCGGCGATATGTGGATCGAGGAAAATCTGGCGCTGGCCGCCCGCCGCGGCACCCGACGCACCTTCAAATGGGGCATCTCCCACGCCGAACGAGAGCAGTACCGCGCTCTGTTGGCGCCGCTGGGTCTGGGGCTGGAGGATCGGCTGACCACCAAGGTAGGGCTGCTCTCCGGCGGTCAGCGGCAGGCACTGACGCTGCTGATGGCCTCCCTGAAGAAGCCCAAGCTCCTGCTGCTGGACGAGCATACCGCCGCCCTCGACCCCAAGACCGCCGCCAAGGTGCTGGAGCTCTCCGACCGCATCGTGGCCGAAAACGGCCTGACCACCATGATGGTGACCCACAACATGAAGGACGCCATTGCCCACGGCAACCGCCTCATTATGATGGACGCCGGCCGCGTGGTGCTGGATATCTCCGGCTGGGAAAAGCAGAAGCTCACCGTTCCCGATCTGCTGGCGCTCTTTTCCGAGGCCGGCGGCACCGATGCAGCGGACGATAAGCTGCTGCTGGCGTAAGCCGCCCGCAAAAACGTTATAAAACAGCACGCCCCCGGCTTTGCCGGGGGCGTGCTGTTTTATCGTTTTGTTGTCAGAACGCCAGCTCGACGCGGACATCGTCCAGCGCGGGGGCCTTGGTGATCAGGTTCTGTGCCAGCATCCAGTCGATGTTCTTCTGCCAGCACTCGTCGGTCTGGCTGAGGAACGTGGCGTCCGTCGTCTCCATCAGGGGCAGCAGCGTCGCCATGCTCTTGCGCTCCACTGTCTCGGACAGGGGGAAGTTCTCCTCATTCTGGTTGGCCAGCAGGATCCGCAGCGCCTCCTCCGGATCTGCCTTCATGTCGGCAAAGCCCTTGGCGGAGGCCCGCAGGAAGGCGGAGAGCGTCTCGCTGTCGTTGGCGATGGCATCGTCGTTGGCCAGGAACACCCCCTCATAGTAGGTGGGCACACCGTAGTCGTCCAGATCGAACCAGTTGACCTGGAAGCCCTCCTCCTCCATCTGGGGCACCTCGTGGTTCACCAAGCAGCCGATGGTGGCGTCCACGTTGCCGGTGGTCATGCTGCTCATCAGGTCAAAGCCCACATCGATCAGGGTCACGTCGCTGTAATCCGCGCCCACATAGTCCATGATGCTGCGGATCAGTGCCTCGGACAGCTCCGTGCCGGCGTAGCCGATGGTCTTACCCACCAGATCCTTGGCGCCGGTGATGTTCTTATCCTTCAGGGACAGCACGATGTTCAGGGGTGCCTGTACCACAGCGCCGATGGACTTCACGGGGACATTCTGCTCGGCGCGGGCCTGAATGACATCCTGCTGATAGTACAGGCCGATGTCCGCCTGTCCCGCCGCCACAAGGGAGATGGCATCGTTGGCGTTGGAGGGGAAGCGGATGTTGATCTTCAGACCCTCATCGGCATAGTAGCCCTTCTCCATGGCCACATACATAAAGGCATGGAGGGCGTTGGGGTACCAGTCCAGTACCACGTCCAGCTCCTTCAGGTCACCGGTGGTGTTGTTATTGTCGTTGTTCTTGGCGCCGCAGCCGCTGATGCAGCACAGCAGCAGCACGCAGGCCAGCAGCATGGATACGATACGTTTCATAGTCATATACCTCTCTTAATTTTGTGTGTTTTCAGAATTCGCCCCGCCAGCGGACGACCTTCTTCTCCAGCAGCGCCACCAGCGCCACCGCCGCCATGGCCACGGCGGACAGCAGCACGATGGGGGCAAAGACGCCCGCGCCGTCCAGCTGGGTCATCATGCGGCGGGAGAAATAGCCCAAGCCGCTCTGTGCGCCCAACCACTCGCCGATGGCCGCGCCGATGATGCTCATGGGGATGGCCATCTTAATGGCGGAGAAAAAGTACGGCAGCGTGCAGGGAACCTTGATCTTGCAGAAGATATCCCGTTTTGTAGCGCCATAGGTCAGCAGCAGCTCCATCATCTCCACCCGCGCCGACTGCAAGCCGTCGTAAACGGTGATGGTGATGGGGAAGAAGGTGATGAGCACCGTCACCAGCACCTTGCTCCAGATGCCGTAGCCGAACCACAGCACAAACAACGGCGCAATGGCGGTGGTGGGGATGGTCTGGGACGCCACCACCACGGGGTAGATGGCCTTGCGGCAGAAGGGGCTGGCATCCATCAGAACAGCAAGCCCCAGGCCCAGCACCAGAGAGATGGCCAGACCCACCGCCGTGACCACCATGGTGGCGGGCAGATGCACGGTGAACAGCGCCACCCTAAGCTGCCACAACCGCTGTAAGATCTGCACAGGGGTGGGCAGGATGTACGCCGCGTTGACCTTCATCGCCCCCAGCTGCCATAAAATCAGCAGCGCGAACAGGAAGATCAGCGCCGGAAGATTGCTTTTACAGGCTTTTTTCATTCCGTCACCTGCTTTCTCAGCATTTCCACCAGCTGCTCCCGCAGCGCCGCCACCTCCGGCCGGATGAGATCCTGCCGGGTACGGGGGTAACTCATAGGGACGGGGATCTCCCGCAGGGCGTGGATGGGCGTTTTCTCCACCACCAGCACGCTGGAGGACAGGAAGATGGCCTCCTCCACGTCGTGGGTGATGAACAGAATGGTCTTCTTATGGCGCTGCCACTGCTCCAGCAGCCACTCCTGCATGGAGATACGGGTCAGGAAGTCCAGCGCGGAGAACGGCTCGTCCAACAGCAGCAGATCGCTGCCGGTGAGCATGGTGCGGGCGAAGGCCGCCCGCTGGCGCATACCGCCGGAAAGCTCGTCCGGCCGCTTGTCCCGGCAGCCGTCCAGTCCCACATCCGCCAGCGCCGCGTCGATCATGTCACGCTGCTGCGCCTTGGTGTGCCTGCGCTGTATCTCCAGCGGAAGCGCCAGATTCTCTCCGATGGTGCGCCACGGAAACAGCATATCCTTCTGGGGCATATAGCCGCAGTAGTGCTCCCGCGCCGTGATGGGCTTTTCATTGACGGAGATGGTACCGGCCTTCGGCGGCAGCAGACCGTTGATCATGCGGAAGATGGTGCTTTTGCCGCAGCCGCTGACGCCGACGATGCAGTGGAACGACCCCGGCTCCACGGAAAAGGACAGGCCATCGATGATATCGAAGTCCTCGCCGGGGTACTGGTAGGAGACATTGTCAAAGCGCAGAATACTCATGGCTGCACGTCCCATGCCATGTCCCAGAAGCCCAGCTCATACCGGCTGCAATTGACAAAGACATCCGTCAGGTAGGCCAGCTGCTCCTCACCGGCGTCCGCCGCCAGCGTGTCCATCAGCTCGATCAGCGCCTGATTGGTGGAGGCGTACTCCTCGGAGGCGTAGCCCCGGATCCACTCGCCGTAGAAGGGGTGCTCCGCCGCGCCGGGGATGGCGGCCAGCACCTGCCCGATCTCGGCGTAGCTCCACGAGCAGGCCAGGATCGAGGCCACGATCTCCATGGGCCCGCCGGTCTGGGCGACGGAGAGCATATAGTTCGTATAAGAGAGGTTTGCGAGGGCAGGCTTTACGGCAAACACCTGCTCCTCCGTAATGTCGAGACGCTTCATATAGGCGCGGTGGATCTTCATCTCACCGCCCAGAATGGCGTCCACGTTGGCGGCAAAGACCCGCATCAGCTCCGGGTCCCGCGCCTTGACCACGCCCAGCGCGAACACGCGGGCATAGTCGAACAGGTAGAGATAGTCCTGCAACATGAAGTACCGGAACTTCTCCATATCCAGTGTGCCGTCGCCGATGCCGGTGACGAAGGGGTGGCGCAGGCAGGCCTCCCAGACGGGAGCCGCCGCGTCGTGAAGGCGGGTGGAAACAGAGGTCATATCACTCCGCCTCCTTCATGTACGCGCTCTTCAGATCAAAGAGGTGGTTCATGGGGCCGCGCCCGTGACCCAGATCCAGCATGGCCGCCAGCGCGCCGGAGATATACTCCTTGGCGCGGCGCACCGCGTCCTCCAGTGCCATGCCCTTGGCCAGATTGGCGGCGATGGCGCTGGACAGGGTACAGCCGGTACCGTGGGTGTTGGGGTTGTTGATGCGGCGGCCGTTGAACCAGTACCCGGCGCCGTCCTTCCAGAGGAGGTCGTTGGCGTCGTTCAGATCGTGCCCGCCCTTGCACAGCACGGCGCAGCCGTACTGCTCGCTGATCTTCCGGGCGGCAGCCTCCATGTCCGCCGGAGTGCGGATGGGCATATCTGCCAGGATCTCCGCCTCGGGGATGTTTGGTGTGGCCACCTCCGCCAGAGGCAGCAGCTCCGTTTTCAGGGCCTCCACCGCGTCCTCCCGCAGCAGGCGGGAGCCGGAGGTGGCCACCATCACGGGGTCTACCACAATGTGGCGCGCCTCGTATTGCCGCAGCTTTTGGGCGATGACGGAGATCAGCTCCGCGGAGGACACCATGCCGATCTTGACCGCGTCGGGGAAAATATCGGTGAATACGGCGTCCAGCTGTGCGGAGAGAAATGCGGGGGTGGAATCCAAGATGTCTGTGACGCCGGTGGTGTTCTGGGCAGTCAGGGCTGTGACCGCGGTCATGGCGTATACGCCATTGGCGGACATGGTCTTGATATCTGCCTGGATACCGGCGCCTCCGCTGGAATCACTTCCGGCGATGGATAATGCTGTTCTCATTGGTTTGCTCCTTTCCTGTTTCAGCATTACTTTTATAGAGCGGCGGAAGGTGGTGCCCCCAATCTGCCGCTTGAAGGTCCCGGCCTCGGGTCGGGACAGTCTTCCGGGGTTTAGAGGATCCCCAGCTCTTTTGCCTTATCGCGCAGGTCGACGGCGGCCTGCCGGGGATCGTCCGCCTTCATGATGGCGGAGACGACGCAGATGCCGGCGATGGGGATGCCGCACAGTACGTCGATGTTGGTCTTGTTCAGGCCGCCGATGGCATTGACGGGGATGGGGACGGCCTTGCAGATGTCCCGCAGGGTATCGGTGGAGGTCAGGACGGTCTTGACCTTGGTGGTGGTGGGGTAGATGGCGCCCACACCCAGATAATCCGCCCCCTGCTCATAGGCCTCCGTGGCCTGCGGCACGGTCTTGGCGGTAGCGCCCACGATCTTGTCCGGCCCCAGAATGCGCCGGGCGATGTGGATGGGCAGGTCGCTCTGTCCCAGATGGACGCCCTCGGCGTCCATGGCCATGGCCACGTCCAGCCTGTCGTCGATGAGCAGCGGCACGCCGTACCGCCGGGTCAGCTCGTGTACCTTTTCCGCGAGGGACAGATACTCCCGGGTGGTCCGGTTCTTCTCCCGCAGCTGCAAAAGCGTCACGCCGCCCTGCAGCGCCTCCTCCGTCCGGCGAAGGAATTCCTCCTCGCTGAGGCCTGTGCTGTCGGTGATAAAGTACAGGCTGGTGTCAAGATGCTTCAATTTCGATCTCCTCCAAATCCATATAACGTTCCAGCTCCGCGTCCTGCAAGGTGGACAGCGCGTCCAGCAGGCCGACCATAAAGCTGCCGGAGCCGCGTTCCGTCTCCGCCAGCTGGCCGCAGACGCCCAGCACGGTGCAGGCCGTGACAGCGGCGTCCAGACCGCTTGCCGCCGACAGATACGCCGCCGTCAGCGCCCCCAGCATACAGCCGGTACCGGTGACGCAGGAGAGCTGGGGCGTGCCGTTTCTGACGCGGATGAGCCGCGTCCCGTCCGTCACGATATCTACCTTTCCGCTGGCCAGCACCACCGTATGGCGGGTACGCGCCAGTGCGGCGGCGGCCCGCTCCACGGTCTGCGCGTCCAGCGCGGCGTCCGCGTCCACGCCGGAGGCGCGGTAGCTCTCCTGATACAGGGCGTTGATCTCGGAGTAGTTGCCCTTGATGACCGCCGGCGTCACGGCCTCCAGCAGGCCGCAGGCGTAGTCCCGGCGCAGCTTGGAGCAGGCTACGCCCACCGCGTCCAGCAGAATGGGCGTTCCATGCTCCGCCGCCGTCCGCGCGGAGAAGCACATGGCCTCCATCCGCACGTCGGTGATGTTGCCCAGGTTCAGCATCAGCGCCCCGGCGGTGGCGGTGATCTCCGCCACCTCACGGGGATGCTCCGCCATGATGGGGCGGCCGCCCACGGCCAAAATGGCGTTGGCGCACTGGTTGATGGAGATGGGGTTGGTGATGCAGTGGATCAGGGAGCTGCGCTCCCTGACCGCACCGCGAATGTCAGGAATGGGTCGCATCAGCAGGTTTCACCTTCTTGACGATGTAGTAGATGACCGCCGCGGCCGCACAGACCGCCGGTGCGGCGTAGGACAGGGTGTTCCAGATGGGGTTGGTCAGTTCAAAGACGCCGGAGGCCAGCTTGATGACCACAAAGAGGATGCCGCCGAAGGCCGCGATGGTCAGCGCGTCGGACAGGACGGTGCTCTTGTCGGTATAGCCCTTGGCGTTCAGCTTGACCTGCAGCTTTGTCAGCATACCGTTGGACGCCATCTTCCGCAGAAATACATAGGCGATGCTGCCGCCGATGAGGGTGCCGCAGATGAAGGACGGCACATAGAACATCCAGCTCAGCCCCTCCTTGCTCCACAGGAACGTCATAACGGGGTAGGAGACGATGGCGCCGATGATGCCGGTGCCGATGACCTCGCCGATGACGGCGCAGATGATCTTACCCTTGGACAGGCGGTAAAAAACGCCGGAGAGGAACGCGCCGAACACGGCGCCGGTCAGTGCCAGCGGGGGGATACCCATGGTGGCCATGCGGATGATGCCGATCAGCGTGGCGCAGAGCAGCGAATACCACGGCCCCAGAAAAACGGAGCAGACGATGTTGATGAAATGCGCCATGGGGCACATACCCTCCACCCGCAGGATGGGCGAGATCACAACGCCCAGCGCAATGAGCATAGCCAGAACCGTCATTTTCAGAATGCTGTTAGAATTTTTCACTTGTATTGCCTCTTTTCATATTTATACGAAGCAACATACTTCGCTCGGTCGAGAATCTATTTTCTCCTCTCACCCCGAAACACGGGTTCCCTCGCAAATTACAAGACACAAGGCGCTCCCCTTCTATCCGCCCGAAACCACTCGGGATAGGTCCACTCACGTCCTTTCTGCCAGAAAAAATAAAAAACGGAAACCACCCGACATGGGTAACTTCCGCAAAGCGCCGATCGCCGTCCCTACGTTGGCATTATCCAAATCAGGTCACCGGTCGAAGGTAACACCTTCCTCTCAGCCTGTCACACAAGCTCCCGTCTGTTCAGTTTTCTGGGTTATTATACACCTGCCCGCCCCCGATTGCAAGAGGAGATTTTCCCGTCCGCCCCTCCCTGCCGGCACGCGCCGCCCCGCCGCCGTCCGGATGCGCCGCCCGCCCCCTGTTAAATCGTCCTGATTTCAGGACGGCAATCCTAAAATCAGGACTGCGTAATTTTTTTGACAATCTTCGCGCTGGTATGTAAAATAACCTCAGAAACACGGAAGGAGTGCTTGGTCATGCAATTCTGGAAAATGAATGGAGCCGGCAATGATTTCATCGTGGTGGACGACCGCGCAAACGCCATCCCCGATGAGAAGTGGCCGGAGATCATCCGTACCCTGTGCGAGCGGCATATGTCCATCGGCGCAGACGGCTTCATGGTGGTGAAAAATCCCACCTACGGCGGCGACTACAAGATGCTGTTCTTCAACTCCGACGGTTCGCTGGGCGAAATGTGCGGCAACGGCGCACGGTGCATCTGCCGCTTCGGCTACGAGAACGGTCTGGCGGGCGAGGTGCAGAAGGTGGAGACGACGGCGGGACTTGTCACCGGCTGGCGCATCGACCGGCAGCACTACCGCGTCCGGCTCAACGACCCCTGCCATATGCGGCTGGAGGACAAGGCGGAGGTGGACGGCGTCACCTACGACTGCGCCTATGTGGAGCTGGGCGACCCCGGCATCCCCCACGCGGCGGTACCCATCGAAAACCTGAAGGACTACGACACGCAGGCGCTGTTCCAGCTGGGCCGCAAGCTCCGCTACTACAAGGACTTCCCCAAGGGCGCTAATGTGAACTTCTACGAGATCATCGGCCCCGACCACGTCTACGAGCGGACGTATGAGCGGGGCGTGGAGGATTTCACCTACGCCTGCGGCACAGGCACCGGCTCTGTGGTGACGGTGCTGACGCTGCTGGGCAAGGTGTCCGGCAAGGGCGTCCGGGTGGACATGACCGGCGGTACGCTGACCATCGACGTGGAGCGGGACAGCGCGGGCCACGTCACCGACCTGTTCCTCACCGGCCCCACCAACATCGTCTGCAAGGGCGAGATCACCGACGAGGCGCTGGACCCTTCTTTATTAAGTATGTAAGCAATATGCTTTACATAGAGAGAGCAACCAAATCAACCAAACATTGTTAGGAGGAGAAAAAATCTAATGGAAAAGAAAGCAGTCGTCAAGAATTATATTTTCCTTGGCATTATGCTGGGCGCGATGGTGCTGGGTGCCATCGTCGGCTGGCTGGCTCCCGCGAAAGTAGTCGCATTCTTCAAGCCCTTCGGCACGGTGTTCATCAACATGATGTTCTGCGTGGTGGTGCCGCTGGTGTTCGTGTCCATCGCGGGCTCCATCGCCAACATGAAGAGCATGAAGCGTGCCGGTAAGATCATGGGCACCACCGTGGCGACCTTCGTCATCACCGGTGCCATCGCTGCTGTCATCATGTTCGCACTGATGAAGATCTTCCCCCCGGTACTGGTTCCCTGGAACGACATCCCCTCTGAGGAAATGGGCGAGTACGCCTCCATCTCCGACATGATCGTCAACTTCTTCACCGCCAGCGACTTCGTGGGTCTGCTGACCCGCAAGGCCATGCTGCCCCTGATCGTGTTCTCCGTGCTGTTCGGCTTCGCCACCAACATGGCGGGCGGCTCTGAGACCCTGGTCGCCAAGTGGCTCAGCAGCATGACCGATGTCATGATGAAGTTCATCAAGATCATCACCTACTACGCTCCCGTGGCCTTCTTCGCCATCTTCGCCGGTCTGGTGGCCGACTACGGTCCCCAGATCGCCGGCTCCTATGGGCGTGCCATGGCTGTGTACTATCCCCTGTGCTTTGTCTACATCTTTACCGCGTTCCCGCTGTTCGCCTGGTTCGGCGGCGGCAAGCACGGAGTGAAGACCATGTTCAAGCACATCACTAAGCCCGCTGTGGTCTCCCTGGGTACCTGCTCCTCTGTCGCTACCATCCCCACCAACCTGGAAGAGGCTGAGGATACCGGCGTCAGCAAGGACGTGGCTGAGATGGTCGTGCCTCTGGGCGCTACCATGCACATGGACGGCTCCTGCTTCTCCTGCGTGCTGAAGATCGCCTTCGTGTGGGGCGTGTTCGGTCAGGAGATGAGCTGGGGCTCCCTGATCCCCATCGTCCTCGTGGCGGTGCTGTCCTCCGTCGGTATGTCCGGCGTCCCCGGCGGCGGCTACATCGGCGAGTACATCATCTGCTCCATCTTCTTCCCCAACCAGATCGAGCTGGCGTTCCCCATCCTGGTCGCCATCGGCAACCTGGTCGATCCTCCCGCCACCATGATCAACTCCGCCGGCGACTATGTGGTGAGCTTCATCGTCTCCCGCTTTGCGGATGGCAAGGATTGGCTGGACAAGGCAGTTGCCAAGAAGAACGCTGCCGCCAAGGCCGAGTGACCTGAACAATTTCGTACCTCCTCTGCTCTCAGCAGACGGGCCGGGGACTGCGGTGTGGTTGAGCCGCAGTCCCCCCGCCCTCTCTCTTTTCCCCGCAAATAAGCGACACGCAGCTACTTAACGCATCAAAACTCTTAATTTCGCGCATTCGGCTCAACGGGAGCCTTCCCATACATAGGACTTGTCCCGCCTCCGGCGGGCAGGAGAGAAAGGATTTTACCATGATCTGTGACAACATCACCATCGGTGCCAACGGGCATCTGCACTTTGCCGGGCAGGATACCGTGGCGCTTGCCAAGCAGTACGGCACGCCCCTGTACCTGCTGGATGAGGACTACATCCGCCACCAGTGCCGGGTATATCAGAACGCCTTCAAGAAGCACTTCGGCCCCACCAGCCGCCCCCTGTACGCCAGCAAGGCCAACTCCTTCAAGCGCATCTACGAGATCATGCGGGAGGAGGGCATGGGCATCGACGTGGTGTCCTCCGGCGAGATCTACACCGCGCTGCAGGCGGGCTACGACCTGAGCCACGCCTATTTCCACAGCAACAACAAGACGGACGAGGACATCGTCTACGGTATGGACAACCACATCGGCTACTTCGTGGCCGACAATGTGGAGGAGATCAAGGCCATCGAGGCCGAGGCCGGCCGCCGTGGTATACGCCAGAAGGTACTGCTGCGCCTGACGCCGGGCATCGACCCCCACACCTACGAGGCCATCGCCACCGGCAAGGTGGACAGCAAGTTCGGCTCCGCCATCGAGACGGGACAGGCCGAGGAGATCACCGTCTTCACGCTGGCGCAGCCCCATGTGGAGCTGATGGGCTTCCACTGCCACGTGGGCTCGCAGGTCTTCGGCGAGGACATCTTCGAGCGCGCCGCCGTCATCATGCTGGAGTTCATCGCCTCCATGAAGGAGAAGCACGGCTACATGGCCAAGCAGCTGGATCTGGGCGGCGGCTACGGCGTCCGCTACGTGGAGAGCGACCCCTATCTGGACGTGGACACCAAGGTCAGTCAGGTGGCAGCCGCCATCAAGGCCGCCTGTCAGCGTCTGGCCATCGAGATGCCGGAGATCCACATGGAGCCGGGCCGCAGCATCGTGGGCGCGGCGGGCATGACGCTGTACACCTGCGGCACGGTGAAAAAGATCCCCGGCTACAAGAACTACGTCTCCATCGACGGCGGTATGCCGGATAACCCCCGCTTCGCCCTGTATAAGTCCAACTACACCTGCCTGCTTGCCAACAAGATGCAGGAGGCGTGCGACTTCGAGGCCTCCGTGGTGGGCCGCTGCTGCGAGAGCGGCGACATCATTCAGGAGCACGTGATGCTGCCCTCCTCCGTGAACCGCGGCGACATCGTGGCGGTCTGCACCACCGGCGCGTACAACTACTCCATGGCCTCCAACTACAACCGGCTGCCCCGCGCCCCCATCGTCATGCTCCGCAGCGGCGAGAGCTACGAGGCGGTTCGCCGGGAGACGCTGGCCGATCTCTGCAAATGTGATCTGTGATCGTTCCCCCCTCTCTTGGGAAAGCAAAGCCTGCTGTATCCGCCGCAGGCTTTGCTTTCCCCTATGTTGTAAATCGTCCGCACATGGTGTAGAATAGCGGTATCACTGCCGAAAGGGATCGGGAAGTATGGATATTCTGCAAAATGTGATGGACTCGTCCTCCCATGCCATGTTCACCATGGATCGGCAGGGCATCGTGACCCATATCAACCAGCAGGCCAAGGAACGCTTTGGCCTGTTCAACCACAGCCTCTACTCCCACCCCGCCGGCCGTCTGGAGCCGGAGGATATGGTGATCCTGGCCACCTCCGCCATGGGCATGGACGACGGCAACCTTGCCGCCGCCGATCTGGCCCAGCTGGGCATTGAGGATCCCCGCCTCCGCGCCGGCGATATGCTGGCGGCGGTAGGCGTCTACAAGGGCCCCGGCATCAAGCCGGTATACAAGCACCTGCGGCGCGGCGAGGCGGTGGGGCTGAGTCTGGACGTGACGTTTCAGGGTGTCCCCATCTCCATCCATATCGGTGACAAGGAGATCGCCATTGAGGTGCGGGAGAAGGTCTACTCCATCAATTATTTCGTCTGCATCGGCCAGATGGTGGTTCTGGATCACCGGACGAAGCGCGTGAAATTCTGGGAGGAGAAGGGTTATTCCGCCCGGAAGGAGGGCATCGGCAGCCTGCTGCGCGGCGGCAGCTTCATCGCCAAGGGCCCGGGTCAGGAGATCTGCGTGGTGGGCTACCACTTCCGGGATTTCTTTGAGGGCGAGCTGTTCGAGACCCATCTGCATCAGGTGCTCAACGGCGAGGTGCCCAGCTTTTCCGACGTGGCCTACGAGATCAACGGCTTTGCGCTGCTGGCCTCCATCCTGCCCATCGAAAGCAACGGGCAGATCGAGGGCATCATCGTCAAGTTCCGGAATATCGAGGATATCCGCACCACGATCATGGAGCGGAACACCGCCATTGCCGCGGCGGAGCGCAAATACCGGGAATCCTCCGAGCGGAGCCTGCCGGACAGCGTGCCCAACCCGCTGCTGCCCTTCGGCAACTCCGCCCCCACCCGCGCCGTGCGGCGGCGGACGTACAAGATCAGCCAGATGGACTGCAATATCCTGATCGTGGGTGAAAGCGGCACGGGAAAGACCCGGCTGGCACGCTGGATCCTACAGGCACAGCCCCGGGGCGGCCAGATGGTGCAGGCGGACTGCTCCGCCATTGATCCCGCCGGTCTGGAGGAAAAGCTGTTCGGCCGGGCGGGCGGCACGCCGGGACTGTTCCGCGAGGCGGACGGCGGCACACTGCTGCTGGAGGAGGTAGACCGTCTGCCGCCGGGCGCACAGGCCCGGTTGCTCCACGCCATCCAGCAGCGGGAGGTACTCCCGCTGGACTCCGCCCAGCCCGTCCCCGTGGACGTGCGGATATTGGCGGTGGCAGGCCCCGCCCTGCGGGAGGCGGTGGACGCCGGACGCTTCCGGCAGGATCTCTACTACCGGCTGTCCGCCTTTTCCGTGGAGCTGCCTCCCCTGCGGGACTGCCGGGAGGATATCTACGCCATTGCCAACGAGTTTATGGAGGAGATCTGCCAGCGCTACCACATCCCGGACAAGGCGCTGTCCGGCGAGGCGTTCAGCAAGCTTCTCAACTACGACTGGCCCGGCAACCTGCGGGAGCTGGAGAATGTGCTGGAGGGCGCCGCGGCGCTGTCCGACACGGACATCATCTACCCCGAGCACATCCATCTGGACGCAGAGCCCGTCCCCCTGACGCTGCGCCAGCATATGCGGCAGGAGGAGCGCCGCTATATCCAGCAGGTGCTGCTTCAGTGCGGCGGCGACAGAAAGCTGGCGATGAAGCAGCTGGACGTGTCCCGCTCCGTATTTTATGACCGGTTAAAGGAGTACGGTCTCGGTTGACCCGCTCTTTTTATCGTATTTTCGTCACATTGCGAAAGGAGAACAAACATGAAGAATTTGCAGGATTTCCCCCGCATCCCTCTGGCGGTACTCCCCACCCCCATTCAAAAGCTGGAGAACATCAGCCGTCTGCTGAACACCAATGTGTATATCAAGCGCGACGACCTGACCGGTATCGGTCTGGGCGGCAACAAGGTGCGTAAGCTGGAGTTCCTGCTGGCGGACGCCAAGCGCAAGGGCGCGGAGGTGGTGTTCACCACCGGCGGCGCACAGTCCAACCACGCCATGCTGACGGCGGCCTGCGCCAAGAAGCTGGGCATGACCCCCATCCTCATTCTGAAGAAGAAGGGCGTCACCGACCGCAAGGGCAACCAGCTTCTGGAGTATCTCATGGATACCGACGTCCGCTTCATGGACACCAACAGCTATGACGACATCTATGAGGAGATGGACCGCGTGGGTCAGGCGCTGGGCAAGCCCTACTACAAGATCCCCTGCGGCGGCTCCAATGCCATCGGTGCGCTGGGTTATGTCAACTGCATGAAGGAGATCGCCGACACGGGGATGCACTTCGACTACGTCTGCTGCGCCGAGGGCAGCGGCGGCACCCACGCCGGCGTGGCGCTGGGCGCTATGCTCTATATGCCCCAGACCAAGACCGTGGGTCTGATGGTGGACAGCGACCCCTTTGAGGTCATCACCACCAACATCATGCAGGAGACCGCCAAGCTGCTGGAGCTGGACTTCACGCCCACGGCGGAGAATGTCCACCTCATCGATATGTGCGGCCCCGGCTACGCCATCCCCTCCCCCGAGGGCAACGCCGCCATCCGCATGATGGCGGAGAACGAGGGTCTCTTCCTCGACCCTGTTTACACCGGCAAGGCCTTCGCCGGTCTGGTGAAGATGGCCCGCGAGGGACAGTTCAAGCCCACCGACAACGTGCTGTACCTCTACTCCGGCGGCGCGGGCGGCCTGTTCGCCATCGACGTGGATCTGGGCTGACGCCCACATAAAGACCGATAAAAAGCCCGCCTTTCGACGAGAGTCGAAAGGCGGGCTTTCTGTTTGTTCCGGGGCGATTACTTCATGAAGGTGCCGGCCTTCATCTGATCCAGATAGGCGTTGTACTTCTCCACCTTGTCGGCGGGAACCAGCTCGGTGTTGATAGCACCGGCGGACAGGCCGCCGTTCTCCAGCGTACCGTACACGGTGTTGCCGCCGAAGGTACCGGCCTCAACAGCCTCCATGGAGACCTTGATCATGGCGGCGTTATCGGTGACCTGAGAGCCGATGATGCAGGGGTTCTGGCCCAGAATGTCGGCGGGCTGGCCGATGTCGAAGACCTTGATGGCGCCGGTCTTCTCGTTGGCGGCGTCGATGGCCTCGCGAGCGCCGGAGTCAACGGCGGAAGCGTCGCCGAAGAACACGTCAGCACCCTTGGAGATCAGCTCGGTGGCAAACTCCTTGCCCTTGGGGGCATCGGAGAAGGAGTTGGCATAGGGCACAGCCAGCAGCTCCACGGTCTTGCCCTCCTGCTCGCCCACATACTTGGCGGCCTCCTCGAAGCCGGCGATCTTGCCCTTGGTGGTTTCCAGCTCGTAGCCGCCGATGAAGCCCAGCTTGCCGGACTCGGTCATCAGGCCCGCCAGCGCACCGGCGATCCAGCCGATCTGCTGGGCGTTGGGCAGCAGGGAGCTGACGTTGCCGTTGACAGCCTCGCCGGGGGTCTTCTCCGCGCCGTTCAGCAGGGCGAAGGCGATGTCAGGATACTCCTCAGCGGCCTGCAGGACAGCGTCGGTGTACTGGTTGCCGGGGGCATAGATCATGTCATAGCCCAGGGCGCAATAGGCAGCGATGGAATCATAGTAGGCATCCTGAGAGATGGAGTCGGTGACATCATACTGCCAGTTCTTCTCCTCAGCGGCCTTGACCATGGCGTTGTAGCAGGCAGCGCCCCAGCCGCCGTCGTTGATGCTGGAGTCGCAGATCATGGCGACCTTGTAGGTCTTTTCGCCGTTGTTGGCGTTGTTGTCGCCGTCGCCGTTGCCGCCGTTGGCGTCGGGCTTGTCGCCGCAGGCCACCAGGGACAGAGCCATGACCAGCGCCAACAGCATTGCAAGAAACTTCTTCATTCTGTTTTTTCCTCCTGAAATAGATGTCTTTTTATAATAGCGCGTTTGCGTTATTACCGTTTTACCGCTGCTCCTTGCGGTAGGGCTGACCGTTGGCACGGGGGCCGGTCTGCCGTGTGCCGATGACACTGAGCACGATGACCGTCGCCACATAGGGGATCATCTGGAAGAACTGATAGGGGATGCCGATGCCGGACACCTGCAAGCGGATCTGCAGCGCGTCGCAGAAGCCGAAGAACAGGCACGCCAGCAGGATGCCACCGGCGCTCCAGCGGCCGAAGATCACGGCGGCCAGTGCGATAAAGCCGCGGCCTGCCACGATGCCGTCGGTGTAGGTGCTGGAGTAGCAGGTGGTCAGGTAGGCGCCGCCGATACCCGCCAGTGCGCCGCAGATGGAGCAGGCGATGTACTTCACGCCGATGACGTTGATGCCCAGCGTGGCGGCGGCCTTGGGATGCTCGCCCACCGCCTTGTAGCTCAGACCGGCGCGGGTGCGGCGGAAGAACACCGCCGTGAACACCACCAGCGCAAAGGTGAGATACACCATGGGGCTCTGGTCAAACAGCAGCGGGCCGATGACCGGGATATCCTTGAGCCCGGGGATGGCGATGCTGGGCATGGTGGTGATCTGCTTCAGGTCGGAGCCGGTGCCGAAGACCACACGGTAGATAAACGACGCCAGCGCCGGCGCGAAGATGTTGATGGCCATGCCGTACACCGTATGGTCGGCGCACAGCGTCACCGTGGAGACGGCGTAGATCATATTGACCAGCAGACCCGCCAGTGCGCCGCACAGCAGGCCCAGCCAGTTGGAGCCGGTGATGTAGCAGGTCAAAAAGCCCACCAGCGCGCCGATGGAGGCGAGACCCTCCAGACCGATGTTGACCATGCCGGCCCGCTGTCCGTACAGCTCCGCCAGCGAGATCAGCAGCAGGGGGATGGCCAAGCGAACGGTGGCCAGAAGCAAGCTGGAGATCCAATCCATTACTTGTCACCCGCCTTTCTCTTTCTCTTGGAGAACAACCGATTCTTCCACGATTCGAACTCCGGCAGCTTGGTCAGCGCCATGCCCGCCACGGAGAACACGATCACCAGCGCCTGAATGATGTCCGATACGCTGGTGGGAACGCCGGTGGCCGCCTGCATGGTGGTGGAGCCCACCCGCAGCGCCGCGAAGAACAGCGCCACGATCACCGTTGCGATGGGGTGGAGCTGGCCGATCAGCGCCATGGCCACGCCGTCGAAGCCGTAGCCCGCGCCGAAGCCGTTGATGAGGCGGAACTGGGTACCCAGCAGCTCCGCGCCGCCGCCCAGTCCGGCGATGGCGCCGGAGATGATGAAGCTGGTCAGGATGTAGCGCTTGACGGGGATGCCGTTGAAGCGGCTGGCGGTCATGTTGTAGCCCACCGCCCGCAGCTTGAAGCCGCCGCTGGTCCAGAACAGCACATAGTACATGACAAGTCCGACCACCAGCGCCAGCACGAAGCCCCATGTAAAGCGCATATTGGCGATCACGCGGGGCAGCTGCACCAGCTTGGAGATAGCCGGGGTCTGGGGGATGTTCTCATCCCGGATCCAGCTGGTGTACAGCACACCCATGAAAAGCGTGGCCACGTAGTTCAGCATGATGGAGATGATCATCTCATTCTGACCGCGGGTGACCTTCAGGATGCCGGGGACAAGACCCCAGAGACCGCCGGCCAGCGTACCGGCCAGCAGCGCCAGCAGGATACCGGCAAAGCCGGTCAGCCCGCTGAAATAGGCCGTCAGGAACGCGGCCATAGCGCCCATCAGGAACTGACCCTCGCCGCCCAGATTGAACACGCCGCACTTATAGGCGAAGCAGGCGCACAGCGCGGTGAACATCAGAGGCGTGGATTTGCTCAGCGTGGTGCCGATGTTGGCGCGGGAGCCGAAGGCGCCCTGGAACAGGTACTTCAGCGCCGCAAAGGGGTCGGCGCCCAGCGCCGCCATGATGATGCCGCCGACGAGGAACGCCAGCAGGATCGACAGCAGGGGAACAGCAAAGCTGCTCAGTGAACGTTTCAATTTCTCCATGTACACCCTCCCCCCTTACTTACCGGTCATGGCAAGGCTGATCTCCTCAATGGGAGGATTCTTGCCGGAATACTCGCCCATGATCTGGCCCTCGAAGCAGACCAGAATACGGTCGGACATCTCCAGGATCTCGTCGAAGTCGGCGCTGATGAGCAGGATGCCCACGCCCCGGTCACGGGCGGCGATCATCTGGTCGTGGATAAAGCTGGTAGCGCCGATGTCCAGACCCCGGGTGGGGTGTGCCGCCACCAGCAGCACCGGGTCGGATTCCAGCTCACGGGCCAGAATGACCTTCTGCTGGTTGCCGCCGGACAGGCTGCGGACGTCCTGCTCCACCGAGGTGCAGCGGATGTCGTACTTCTCCGCCATCTCGTCGGCGTAGCTGTTGATGGCCTTCTTCTTCAGCAGCAGGCCGTTGCCGCTGCTGAAGGCGGGGGTGGCGCAGGTCTTCAGCACCAGATTCTCCGCAATGGTCATATCGCCGATGAGTCCCTGCAAATTCCGGTCCTCCGGCACATGGGAAACGCCGTCCTTGATAAAGCCGTGGGGGTCAAAGATAGCCAGCCGCGCACCGGACAGCTCCAGCGTGCCGCTGTCCGGCGCGATGACGCCGGTGATGAGCTGGGTCAGCTGGGTCTGGCCATTGCCGTCCACACCGGCGATGCCCACGATCTCGCCCCGGTGTACCACCAGAGACATATCGTTCAGGCCGTTGTGCTTGGACTCCTTATGGTAGTCGACGTGGGACAGCGCCACCGCCACCTCACCGTCGGTACAGTCCTTTTTCTCATATTGATAGGTGACCAGCTCGCGGCCGATCATCATGCTGGCCAGCTTCTGGCTGTCGGTATCCGCACAGTTGACGGTACCCACCACCTCGCCCAGCCGCAGCACGGTGATGCGGTCGGAGATGTGCATGACCTCGCGCATCTTGTGGCTGATAAAGATGATGCTCTTGCCCTCCGACACCAGCTTGCGCATGATGGCGAACAGACCCTCCACCTCGATATCCGTCAGGGCGGCGGACGGCTCGTCCAGGATCAGCAGCTCCGCACCGTGGTACAGCGCCTTCAATATCTCGGTACGCTGCTGCTCGCCCACGGAGATCTCCGTGATCAGACGATCCAGCTGTACGTCCAGACCGTACTTGGCGGACAGCTCCTCGATCTCCTTGCGGCGGGCGGCCCGGTCGATGAACACCCCCTTGGCGTGCTTATCGCCCAGAATGATGTTGTCGAACACCGTCATGGCCTCCACCAGCATGAAGTGCTGATGCACCATGCCGATACCCAGCTTTACCGCCTGACTGGGGGAGTCGATACGGACTTCCTTCCCCTCCAGAAAAATCTTCCCCTCGGTGGGCTGATACAGGCCGATCAGAATATTCATCAGCGTGGACTTGCCAGCGCCGTTCTCACCCAGCAGCGTCAGTACCTCGCCCCGGTTCACGGACAGGCTGATGTCCTTGTTGGCGTAAAAATTGCCGAACCGCTTGCTGATGTGCTCCATCCTCAGCAGCTCACTCAAATGCGATCCCTCCCTGCACTCTCAAAATGAACAGCAAAAGTATACCATACGTTCCCCGGCTTGAAAAGCAATAATTTCCTTATTTCTGCATTTTTCTACACAGAAGCCCCCGGCACCGTTTTGGCAGGCGCGCCGCCATGCTCCTCCCGCTTCCGATAGCCCAGCGCCGCTGAGATCATGGCGGCCGTGGCGCACACCTGCTCCACCGCCGCGCGGAACTCCTCGGAGTGGACGCTGCGGAACATCCCGATCACACCCACCGTGTACTGCACCGTACCCTCCACGGTGTAGACCGGTGCGGAGATGGATCGCAGGCCGATCTTGTACTCGCCGTTCTCGATGGCGTAGCCGTTGGCGCGGCACGTCTCCACCTCCCGCAGCAGCGCGGGGATATCGGTAATGGTGTGGGGGGTGAACTGACTTCTGCTCTGCCCCCGCAGCAGCGCCTCCGCGCCGGTGCGGGACATATGGGCCAGAAATACCTTGCCCTGGGACGTACAGTAGATGGGCAGGCGGGAGCCGGTGTCCGACACCACCCGCAGGCTGCCCCGCGTCTCCACCTGATCCAGTGTGATGACGCTGCCGCCCTCGCAGACGGAGAGCATAACAGACGCGCCGGTCTGCCGGCACAGATGCTCCATGTAGGGCCGCGCCACCGTGGAGATATCCCAGGAACGCTCCACCTGCCGCCCGTACTCGAACAGCCGCAGCCCCAGCGTATAGCGGCCGTCGGGCGTCTGCGTCACCACGTCGTATGAGCGCATGGTGGTCAGCAGGCCGAACACCGTACTTTTGGGATAGCCGCACAGGGCGGTCAGCTCCCTGAGCAGCAGCGGCTTCCCCGCCTGACTCAGAATTTGCAGCAGCTCCATGGCCTTTGCCACAGACAGAATGATGTTCCCATCCACCACAGGGCATCAGCTCCTTTCCCGACCAGCATACCGAAGTCGTGATTTCTTGTCAAGCAGCGCACACGTTGGGGCTTGACAAATGCCCCGTCATGTGTTGCACTATACTTATAAGAATATGCTCCGCCGTACACCCGCCGCCCCTCGATCACACAACGGCGAGAAAGGAACAGGACTATGAAAAAGCTGCTGATCTGCTTGACGCTTCTATGCTGCTCCCTGCTGGTTTTTTCCGCGTGCGCCACCGGACGGGACAACGATCAGGACAATTACGGAGGTGATCCCATGGAGTTTGAGCGCTTCTCCCTGTCGACGAGCGGTACCACCGCGGAAAGCTATGTCTACGAGGGATACAGGACGGAAAGCGGCGTACATCTGGCATACTATACCAGCACCTCCTGGTGGGATAACACCGTCTCCGACTATGTGGAGAGCCGCCATGTCGTCCGCGCCATCGACGGCGACGACGCCCTCTACCAGACGCTTTGCGCCCTGTTGGGTAACTGCCGGATCAATGAGTGGGCGGGCTTCCGCGGCGCCAACCCGCCGGATGTGCTGGACGGAAGCTCCATGAGCTTTCAGGCGGCGCTGCCCGACGGCTCGGTGATAACCGCCTCCGGCAGCAACAACTTTCCTCCCAACTACCGGCGATTTTCGGACGCCCTCTCCGATCTGCTCCTGACAGAGCAGATCACCGGTACCGCGTTTACCGACGGCACCTACGAGCTCACCCTGCCGGAGAGCTGGGTAGGCGTGGTGCGCGCCCGCTTCTCGGAGGGGATGGTGACCTTCTCCGTGGATGGCAGTGACGGCAAGGACGTCACCTTCTTCATCCTCGACAACACCAACTATGGCTACACGTCGGAGGACTATCCGGGTAGGGTGACCGTGGGCCGCCTTGTGTCGGACGACGATGTCCGGTTCATCACCGCCCGGGATCTCTACGCCATCAGTACCTACGCCCAGAAGGTGTCTCCGGAGGCGCTGGCCCTCTGGGAGAGCTACGAAAGTGACAAGGCGGCCATCCTCGAAAGTCTCCGGGGCGTCAACGGTTATACGCTGTACCCCGAGGACGGCACGGTACTGTATGAGGCGCAGGCGCAGGAGCTGGCGGACAGCGCCCGGAGCCTGTGGCTGTATCTGCACTTCGCCGGGGAGTATGCCGGCGGCGTACAGCCCACGACCATCGACGGCCGGCCATATAAGCCGCTGTTCCCCGCGCAGGACAACATCCATACGCTGGAGCAAGTACGCGACCGGTTTTTGCAGGTCTTCTCTGCCGATTTCACGGACAAGACGCTGGACGCCGCCCTCGCCGGCAAGGATCTGCTGGCGTATAACGACGACGTCTATGTAGCCTATAAGAAAACCAGCGGTGAGGCCGCCTACAACAGCTGGGTGGATCATGTGCGGGACGACGGCGACGGGAAATTCACCGTGGTCATGGCGGTGAGGATGCCTCCGGACGCGCACACCGACTATGTGGAGCTGCCGGCGGAGAGAAACGCGGCCGGGGATTTCGTCTTTACGGATTACCCCTACTGGGACAGATCGGAATGATCCCCGGACAACTGTATACATAAAAAGAAAAGCACCGGTGACCGGTGCTTTTCTCTATGTGCCGTATCATGCGCCGCGGGTAAAGACGGTACTGCCGCCCTCACCGGCGTCAAAGAGATCCACGCCGCCCATGGTGGTGACGATCAGCGTGCCGTCCCAGCTATCGGAGAAGTCGAGGGCGAAGGCGAAGGTTCCGTCGCAGGAGCGGTCGCCGCAGCGGAGCTGGAAGCGATAGAGCATCCCCTGCTCCGTCGTACCCAGATAGGTGCCGTAGCCGCTGTATGTGATGGGGCCATCCAACCCCTCCACGGTATTTTGGATATCGGTGAAGCCGTCGCTCTGGAGGGAAAGCGCATAACAGTCCGTATAGCCGCTGCCCTCCCCGCCGTGATGCACGTCCGCGTACCAGTCGCCGGTGACGCCGGTGGGCATGGTGCTGCTCATCGGCACGATGCGCTGGGCCAGATCGTACTTCGTGCCGCTCTTGTCCACGGCGTACACCGTCTCGTAGCCGCCGCCGTGCCCGTCGGCGCAGATGCCGCTTTCAAAGCGGACGATGTCCCGCAATCCGTAGAGCGGGCCGCCGCAGCAAAGGGCCTTCCCGCCCAAGCCGCCGAAAATGTCGGCGTACTCCACCGTATTGCCCTTGGTGAGCAGGAATGCGTAGGGGTACAGATCCTGCCCGCACACGCCCACAAAGATATCCTGATAGTCGCCGTAGCACCCGGCGATGGGGTACTCCGTGTCGTAGCTGAAGCCAAAGGACTCGCGGTATGTCTCGCTGTCGAAGAAGCCGTCCGTGCCCTTTGTGATACGGACGGAGGCGCCGTCCCCGGTGAGGGCGGCGGACACGAAGCCGTAGGCGGAGCTGGGCGCCTTGGCGGCCGCCCATTCGCTTGCACCGGGCTTCACGGTCATCTCCCGGTCGTACCAGCCGGCGCCCGCCACCATGCCGACGGGCTGATAGGCGGTGAAGGTACCGTCCCCGTTGGGATAGAACACGGCGGTCTCCAGCCCCGTGTTCCGCCCCTGCACCGTCCGCGCCCGCAGGGCTGCCAGCTCCATGCAGGCAGCGGGGAACGTCTCATCCTCCGGGCCGATATCGTTCACGCCCCACGGCACGTACATAGCGTCGAAGGTCTGCGCCGCCGCACGCCGCAGCGCCGTGGTGAAGTCCGCCTCGCGGACGCCCACGCGGTCAAGCACCTGCGCGTTGGTCAGCTTCTGACCGGCGGCAAAATCGTAGTGATAGACAAAATAGCGGCTGCCCATGTCGCCGAGCCAGCTTGCGGCGCACAGGGAAAGGCTCAGCAGGCTGCCGCTCCAATGGCTTTCCCAGGAGACCTTCAGCCAGTTGACGTACCGCGATCCCTCCGCGGTAATTCCCTCCTGTGCGGCGCGGGCGTCGCTGCCGAAGTACGCTATGATCTCGGCGTTGATAGCGGCGGCGTCCGCCGTGTCGGCGGCCAGCTGCGGGATATGGTAGGCGTAGTCCCATGTCTCCTTGTACTCATCGGTGAAGGAGCCCTCCACGCTGTACGCCTCGGTAATGAGGCTGTCGTTGTAGGTCTTGTCCGGTGCGGGTGCAGGCGTGGGCTTCAGCGTGGGTATGGGTATTTGTACACAGCCTGTGAGCTGTGTGCAGAGCGCAAGGCAGAAAAGCACGCTCAGCGCCCGTGAAAGAATGCGATGCTGCTTCATATTCCGTTCCCTCCCTGTTCGTCATGTCTGCTGCGGGCTGTGGTCTATACTTTCATTATAGGGAAAAGCGGCACGGTGTGCAACATAAATAGTGGAAAAGAACGGATGGTTTTGAGAAGACCCGCAACATTTTGCGCGTCTCCGGCGCGGTCACGCCGCGTCCTCCTTCTCATAGACTCCGCGCACAGCCGTCCGCCTGCCCCAGATCAGCAGCCAGCACGCCGCCATGGCCACCGCGCCGCACAGCGTGACGCACAGGCGGTAGTCCAGCACCTCTCCCAGCGCGCCCACCGCCAGCGCACAGACGCCGGAGGCCGCGGTGAGCATCATGTCGAACAGCGCATTGACGCGGGCGCGCAGCGCCTCCGGGATGTAGCGCTGCACCGCCGCCTCCCGCAAAATGGCGCTGTTGTTGCCCAGAAAACCGCAGACCCCGCGGTTGACCAGCATCAACGGGTAGGGCAGCCACAGCAGGAGCATATCCATCAGCTCGTAGGTCTGATACACGGCGAACACAAAGCCGAACCGCTTTTTCTGCGGGATGTCCACCCGGTACTGCACGGCGCTGCCGATGGTGCGCCCCGCGAACTCCGCCACGGAAAACAGGGAGTACATGGCAGCCGTCATGCCGGGCATGGTGCGGAAAAAAGCCACCAGGATCGGCGCATAGCCGCCGGCCACGCCGTTGGTCACGGACATATATTCGTAGATACTGCGCACGCCCCGCTCCTCCTTGAGGTAGGCTAGCCCCTCCCGGATATCCGCCCGCCACGCGGCCATGGTGTAGCGCTGGCGCTGCGCCTGCCGGCGCTCCTCCAGCCGGATGAAGCTCTCCGTCAGCGCGGCGGCAAGGGACAGCGCACCCTGCAGCACCAGCAGGAGCGGAACGCCCAGCGTGTCCAGCAGAACGGCTGCCAGCGGCGTCATGATGACCGTCAGGATGGGATAGAGCATGGAGGAGACGGCGTAGCCCTTCTGCTCCGCGCCGTTGGGGATGAGTTGGGGGTAGATGCTGGTGTAGGCGAGGCGGTCAACGGAGCTGAGACAGGCGAGGAGTACCGAAATGCCCAGATACCCGACGTAGGAGAAGTCGAACCGCATGAGCCAAAGTCCCATGCCTCCATAGACGATGCCGTTGCAGATATCGCCGCCCACCAGAAATGCCTTGCGTGGCAGCCTGTCCATCAGCGGCGCCACGAGGAACGGGATAAAAATATTGGGGACAAGCTGGATGGCCACGATCAGCGCGGAGGCCAGCGTGCTGCCCGTCTCGTCAAAGACCAGAAAGGACAGGGCAAAGCCCCCGGCGATGCCGCCCGCCGCACCCAGCGCCGTGGCGATCGTGACCAGTGTAAAGTTGCGTGTCCAAAGCTGTACCGTCGGTTTTTTCATTGCTTCATCACCTCTGCGCATATCATACCACATGGCTTCCGCAAAAAGAAACCCGGCACATTTGGGAAAGCTTTGCCAAAAATGTGCCGGTAAGTGTATTTTAAAGCCGTATATCAGGAAACTCCGTCAGAAGCTCGCAGACCTTCTTGTATTGCCGCGCCGCGGTGTACCACTCCACCACCCACGGCAGATGGAACGCCGCGTAGCCCTGGGGAAGCCGGGTGCGGCAGCAGGTGAAGCAGTCCAGCAGCAGCGCCCCGTACGCGTCGCAGTGCAGATAGTCCGGGTGCGCCAAACGGAAGCGCACCACCGCCAGCATCTTCTCCACTGCCTCCGACCGCTGCTCCGCTGTCTCCGCCGCCTCGGCGCGCTCCAGCGCCGCCAGCGCCTCCGCTGTCCGCCCCGTCTTTTCACAGCAGATGGCCAGCTTGTGCAGCGCCAGCACGCCGGGGTCATCCAGCGCGGAGAAATACCCATACGCCTCCTCGAACTGCCCCCGCTCGATCTGCACGGCGGCGGTGTTGTACGCGATGGAGTCCAGCAGCTCCTGTTCGCCCAGTGCCTGCGCCAGCCGTCTCGCGGCAGTGTAGTGGGGGCGCATACGCTCTATATCCCGGCGGTTGCAGTAGCAATTCCCCATGTACGCCCGGCACAGCAGCATCAGCCGCGCCGCACCGTCCCGTGCCGCCAGATCGTAGCCGGCCTGCAAATGCTCCACCGCGTCCTCGTAGCGTCCCGCCTCATACGCGGACACGCCGATGCGCCAGTGGCAGAAGGCGTTGGGCAGCAGCGCCAGCGCCTCATCCCACCGCCCCTGCAAAAGCCGCTGCATGGCCAGCTGCCGCTGGGTCATGCCCGCCTCCAGCCCGGCGTCCAGCGCCCCGCCGTCCGTGTCGAGCTGCCGCAGCAGGAGGAGATCCGTCCACGCGGCGGTGGCGCGGTACGTCTCGTCAGAGACCGCCGGCAGCGCGGCGGCCAGCTCCCCAAACCGTCCGGTGAACAGCCGCTCATAGCCGTCCTCCGCACAGCGCGCCCCCGCCGCCTCCAGCGCCGGGTCGGTGTGCAGACCCAGCCGCGCCAGAAGCAGCCGCAGCACATCGGCGGAGGGCTGCGCCTTCCCCGTCTCGATCTTGGAGAGGTAGGACACCGTGCAGATGTCCTTGCAGAGTCCCGCCTGACTCCATGAGCGTGCCAAACGCTCGCGCAGGATCAAATTGCCGTAATAGCTCATGCCCCGTCCTCCCGTATCCCGTGTTTTTTACAGTATAGCAGTGCGCGGAGGTTTCGCCAAGCGCCGAAAACGGCGCTTTTCGCGTTTTTCCCTATTCCGCTACCGTTCCGCCTTCATGATCACCTTCAGCCGGTGCAGGAGCTGACCAGCCTTCAGCTCTTCCAGATCGATCACCGCGATCCCCAGCTGGGCGGCGCGGTGGCGGGCGGCGGCATTGCAGGCCTCGGTGGTGACGATGGCGGCCTTGGCTCCCTTGCCGCCGAAGCGATCCCGCAGGATGGCCAGCTCGTTCAGCGCCTCCGTTTTGATGTCGCAGGCCTTACAGCTCAGGAACAGCGGAACCACGCCGCGGGCGGCCATCACGTCGATCTCGTTGGAGACGCTGCCGTGACCCAGCACCTCGTCCCAACGCACCACGGCGCTGCTGATCACATCGTGGAAGATCCCGGTATCCACGCAGGCCTTGTAGGTGTACAGCTCCAGCACGCTGCCCACATCCCGCAGCCACGCTCTGGTGTGCAGATCCCGGAAGCGGAAGGAGACCTGCCGGTCGGGGACGATGTCCAGCTCCCGGATAAAATCGATGCGTGCCAGCTCCCGCAGGGCGGCCTCATTGACGGTGTTCCGCGTCCCGCGCTCGCCCTTCACGGTGTACCCGCCCTGCACGGACAGGGGCGGGGTCTGCCCGTACTCCGAGGGCGACACCCTTTGAATGTAGGAGATGATATCGGGCCACTCCCGGCGGAAGCGGAGGAAGCAGTCGAAAAACCGGTCGAAGTCCGGCAGATACTGCGCCAGTATGTGGTTGTCCACCCGGCCGGGCAGCAGCGTACCGCCCGCCATGAGGAAAAACTCCTCGATGGAGTAGGTCAGATCGCAGTGCAGCTCGTCGGCAAAGGCCGCGCCGGAGATGTCATAGAAGCGGTTCTTCTTACGGGAGTAGGTGAAGGCCGGTACGCCCTTCCGGGCGGCGAACATCCCCGCCGCAAACAGCGCCGCGTCGCTGCCGCCGGTGACGTCGATGGCGCAGTCCGGGTACTGCTCACCGATGGCGCAGAGCTGCCGCAGGATACGATCCGCCTTGAACAGGCTCGCCTCCACAAAGATAAGCTCCGGCTCCCAGCCGCGGCACCGGAAAAACGCCGCCAACGTCTCCTGCCGTCTGCGGTCCCGGATGACCTCGCCGGGACAGAGGTAGACAATGCGCCGGGGGCGGAACATATCCGGCGCCAGTATATTCTCAATGGCACGCTCGTCGTACAGCTCGATCAGCGTATTCATGCACCCTCCGCCTCCCTTCTTTTTCCAACAGTATATAGCGTTTTGGCAAAAAGCACAAGAGACGGCCGCACCATCCTGTGGAAAAAACGGAGGCGGTACGCTTTTTTCTTGCGCCGGGACGTGAGAGGGCGTATAATGGCAGAAACGAGCATCAACAAACGACGGAGGGTGACACGATGTACGAGAACGGTAAGATCTATATGGGTCTGGCAGGCGACAAGCGTGTGGAGCTGGCGCTGAATATGTGCAACCGCCACGGGCTCATCGCCGGCGCCAGCGGCACCGGCAAGACCATCACCATGAAGGTGATGGCGGAGTCCTTTTCCGACGCGGGCGTGCCGGTGTTTCTGTGCGATGTAAAGGGCGATGTGGCGGGCATCTGCGCGCCGGGACAGAGCAGCGAGGGCATGGAAAAGCGCATCGACAAGTTCGGCCTGCGGGAGCGCTTTGCCTACCGGGGCTACCCCACCACCTTCTGGGATATCTACCAGCAGGGCGGCCACGCCATCCGGGCCACCGTCAGCGACATGGGGCCGGAGCTTCTCAGCCGGATCCTCGGCCTGACGGCGGTACAGGAGGGCATTTTGCACATCGTGTTCCGCATTGCCGACGACAAGGGGCTGCTGCTCATCGACCTGAAGGATCTGCGGGCCATGCTGAATTATGTAAACGAGCACCGCGCCGAGTACATGATGACCTACGGCAACATCACGCCCCAGTCGGTGGCGGCCATTCTCCGGGCGCTGCTGCCGCTGGAGCAGCAGGGCGGCGACCTGTTCTTCGGCGAGCCGGCGCTGGACATCCACGACTGGATGCGCACCGACGCCGACGGCCGGGGCATGATCAACGTGCTGGACTGCGTCAAGCTGGTGCAGAACCCCACGCTGTACGCCAGCTTCCTGCTGTGGATGCTCTCGGAGCTGTTTGAAAGTCTGCCGGAGGCCGGCGACATGGACAAGCCCCGGCTGGTGTTTTTCTTCGACGAGGCCCATATGCTCTTCCGGGATGCGCCCGCCGTGCTGCTGCAAAAGGTGGAGCAGACGGTAAAGCTCATTCGCTCCCGCGGCGTGGGCGTGTACTTCGTGACCCAGAGTCCCAGCGACATCCCCGACTCCGTGCTGGCGCAGCTGTCCAACCGGGTGCAGCACGCCCTGCGGGCCTATACCCCCGCCGAGCTGAAGGCCGTCCGGGTGGCGGCCCAGTCCTTCCGGGCCAACCCCGCTTTTCAGGCGGAGGACGCTATCATGGAGCTGGGCGTGGGCGAGGCGCTGACCTCCTTCCTGGACGAAAACGGCGTACCCGCCATGGTGGAGCGCACCAAGATCATCTGCCCCCAGAGCCTGATGGCGCCGCCGGAGCCGATGGTGCGCGCCAGGGTGATGATGCACGACGGCATGGAGAAATACGACGACTTCGTGGACAACGTATCGGCCTACGAGGTGCTGACGGAGGAGGCGGAACGAGCCGAGGCCGCCAAGCAGGCCGAGGCCGACCGCAAGGCGCAGGAAAAGGCGGAGGCCGAGGCGGAGAAGCAGCGTCTGAAAGAGGAGGAGGCCGACCGCAAGCGCCAGCTGAAGCTGGAGGATGAGGAGCGCCGCCGCCAGCAGAAGCTGGCCGACGAGGAGCGCCGCCGTCAGCAGAAGCTGGCGGATGAGGCGCGGCGCAAGGCCGAGCGCCAGCAGGAAAAGCTGGAGGCTGAGGCCAAGCGCAAGGCGGAGCGCCGCGCCGCCAAGATCGAGTCCCAGCTCATCTCCGCAGGCGGGCAGGTGCTCAAGCGCGGCCTTCTGGGCGTGCTGAAAAAGCGGTGATCACCGCAGGAGAATAGACAGTATGAAAGCACCGGTCACCGGTGCTTTCCTGTTTGGCGTATTTTTATCTGATTCGATCAGGTCGCTACACCGGCTGCGCCGCGCCTGTTTTTTCCGGCGGCGCGGTGGTTTTATCCGGCCGTGCCAGATAAATCGGATAAGGTGCAGGTGTCTTTGCGTTGACATTTTCTTTCCCTCATGATACCATCAAAAACGGCGGTAAACGCCGACGTTTTTATTAAGGAGAGAAATTTATGGAAAAAAAGCCGACCCCTCGGGCGATCGCTCTGCTGCCCGTGGCTGTATTTCTGGTGCTGTATCTGGTGCTGGGTATTATTTTGGAGTATGTCCTGAAAATTGAGATGGGCTTCTATCAGATCCCCATCGTCGTGGCTTTCTTGGTGGCGCTGCTGGTGGCCTGCCTGCAAAACCGCGGCGTGAGCTTTGATGAAAAGCTGGAGCTGATGGGACAGGGCATCGGTGATAAGAACATCGTCACCATGATCCTCATCTTCCTCGTCGCCGGTATCTTCGTGGGCGTCACCGGCCGCTCCAGCGCCGAGGCCGTGGCCTACTTCCTGCTGTCCATCGCCCCGGTGAAGCTGGCGGTTGCCGTGCTGTTCGTGGTGGCCTGCTTCGTGTCCATGGCCATGGGCACCTCCGTGGGCACCATCACCCTGCTGGCGCCCATCGCCGTGGCTGTGTCCGCCGATTCCGGCTTTGACCTGCCGCTGTGCATCGCCTCCGTCATGGGCGGCGCCATGTTCGGCGACAACCTCAGCTTCATTTCCGATACCACCATCGCCGCCTGCTCTACGCAGGGTACGGAGATGAAGGACAAGTTCCGCGCCAACTTCAAGATCGCCCTGCCTGCCGCGCTGGCGGCGTTGGTGCTGATCATCGTGGTCTCTCTCGGCACCGATGTACAGAGCGCCGTATCCGGCGGTCACGATCTGGTGCTGATCATCCCCTATGTGCTGGTGCTCATCGGCGGCATCATCGGCCTGAATGTGTTCGTGGTGCTGCTCATCGGCATCGCCGCCGGCGCCGCCATCACCCTCATCACCGGGCAGGTCACGGCGCTGGAGCTCATGGGCAACATGGGCGGCGGCGTATCCGGTATGTTCGAGACCATTCTGGTGACGCTGCTGGTGGCCTCCCTGTGCGGCCTTATCCGCGCCTACGGCGGCTTTGAGAGCATCCTCGCCTTCATCCGCCGTGTGTTCCGGGGCAAACGGGGCGGTCAGCTGGGCATCGGCCTGCTGGTGGGCCTCATGGATATCGCCACCGCCAACAACACCGTGGCCATCGTCATGGCCGGCCCCATCGCCAAGGAGGTGGCGGAGGAGTACGGCATCAGCCCCAAGCGCTCCGCCTCCCTGCTGGACACCTTCTCCTGCATCTTCCAGGGCATCATCCCCTACGGCGCCCAGATGCTGGTGGCCATCTCCACCTGTGCCACCCTCGGCTACGCCATCAGCGCCTTTGACATCATCCCCCTGCTGTTCTACCCCTTCCTGCTGTGCCTGTCCAGCCTGCTGTTCATCCTGTTTGATAAGAAATAAAGCGCCCTTCGCGCTTTTATGTCAAGAGCCCACCTTCTTACGAAGGTGGGCTCTTGACGTAATGCTTCCAAGCGGTACCTGTATGACGCAGCGCTGTGGCCGCTGTCCGCCGGAATTGATCCATGTAATAGGCTGCTGCCACGGGGTGCCGCTTCTTACTGCAGGTGCTCCTCCATCCAGTGCAGGATCTCACGAAGCCGGCTGATGCGGTTGGAGGGCGTTCCCTCGCGGCTCAGGCCGTGGTTCTCGCCGTAGAACATACACAGCTTGCTCTCCACGCCATGGAGCTTGAGCGCCGCGAACATTTCCAGACCATTTGCCAGCGTGCAGCGATAATCCTTATCTGCGTGAATAAAGAGCGTGGGCGTCTTGACCCGGTCGGCATAGGTAAGGGGCGACGCCTTCCACAAACGCTCCGGGTGATCCCAAATGGTGCCAAGCTGCTGGTCGGGCACATAGTAGTAGCCGATATCCGAGAGGAGATAGTCCCCCACATAGTTGGCAATACTCCGCTGGGACACCGCACAGCGGAAACGATCCGTGTGACCAATGACCCAGTTGGTCATAAAGCCGCCGTAGGAACCGCCGGCAACACCCATCCGCTCTGCATCTATTTCGGGATATCTCCGCAGCACCTCGTCCGTGAACTCCATCAGATCCTGGAAGTCCACTTCTCCGTATTTGCCCTGCAGGTCAGCAAACGCATTTCCCTTGCCGCAGCTTCCTCTGGGGTTGCAGTAGTATACGAAAAAGCCGGAGGCCGCCCAAAGCTGCATCTCATGGTGGAAGCCCGGGCCAAACACCATCTTCGGCCCGCCGTGAATATGAAGGATGCCCGGATACCGTTTGCCCGGCTCGTAGCCCACCGGCTTCATCACGAAGCCGTCGATATCCACGCCGTCGGTGTTCGTAAAGGTAAGCCGCTCCGGCACGGAAATGGTCACGCCCTCCAGCGCTGCCCCGTTGAAATCCGTCAGCTGCTCCAGCTCGCCGCCATCCCAAAGGTACACCTCCGGGAGCTTCAATCCCACAGCCGCAGAGAAGAGGAATCTCTTTCCGTCCTTGGTATCGAAATCAATGAGATAGTCATCGCTGCTGAAGAGCGTCTGCACGCCGGTCTCCCGCTCCCATACACACAAACCGGAGCCCACGCCGTCCGTATTGAGGAAATACAGCGTCTCGCCCACCATTCTCTGTCCCGTGGTAGCGCCGGAGAAGCAGTCGGTAACCACCTCGGAGCTGACCCGGCGGTCATAACGCCCCAGATTTTCCTCTCCCTTTTCGTCCACCACAAAGAATGTGGGATGCTCGTACACGCCATAGTCCCGCATGACCAGTCCCAGGCAGAGCGCCTTCCGGCCCAAATGCCCTACATAGTCGATGCTGTATTTGTCGGGCGTGATCAGCGTCTCCGTCTCGTTGCGCTCCGCGTCCCAGCGATACATTCCCTCGGTGACCGGCTTTACATCCCGGAAAGGAAACGCCGTGAAGAGTACCTGACCGGGCCGGGCATTCACATGATTTACATCATACTCCTCCGGCGTGATCCGGCGATATTCTCCGGTCGCCTCCAGATAGAGAAACAGCGTATTTCTGGTCTGATTGAACATCCCGACCCCGTTTTCACACAGGGGCAATTCCGTCAAAACCTTATAGCCCTTGGTCTGCTGACGGCGAACGAGCTCCTTCTCCAGCGCCTGGCCCGTCAGCTCCAGAAGATTCGGCCGGTCCAAATGGGTCTCGCCCGTAAAGACATAGCGGCCTTCGTCCATTCTCCAAAGCCCGGATACGGACATGGGGAGGCGGAATGCCTCGCTCTCTTCACCTGTGCATACGTTCAGGCGGTGATACACCGACCACTCTTCCTCAAAGCCCCGCACCTGCAGCGCTTCGTCCAGCTCCGTGGTCTTGTAGAGAATATGGGTGTTATCCTCCCAAACAGCCTTCCGCTGGGAGTCTCCTCGGGTGATCTGCCGGCACTCTTTGTTCTCCAGATCATACAGCCACAGATTCCAGCGATAGCCGTCCCCTTCCCTGTCGACATCCTTAAGCGAAAAGGCCAGATATCTTCCGTCCGGAGACAGCTCCAGCGCAGAAGGATACCGGTATTTGGCAAAATCCGTCAATGCCAGCTTTTTCATACCTGCGTTCCCTCCTTTTCCATCACCTTAAACGTCTCATAGAGCATCCGCGTGCCAAACCCGATGCCGCCCTTTGTATAGATCCCCTCGCATTCGGTGGTCCATGCGGTACCGCCGATGTCCAAATGGATCCAAGGCGTCTCCTCGACAAATTCCTTCACGAACATGGCGCCTACCGTGGCATATCCGCCCACGCTGGAGCCCATCGCGCTGTTCTTCAGATGGGCCACACGGGAATCCAGCACCCGGCGGAGATTCTCATCACAGGGCAGCTCCCACATCCGCTCACAGGCAGCGGCAGCGCCCTTCTCCACCTGCGCGGTCAAGGCCCGGTTGTTGGTGAACGCTCCGCAGCGGCGGTTTCCCAGAGCTGTCTGGATACCGTCGGTGAGCGTGGCGATATCCACGATACGATCCACGCCGCAGCACTGCTTGGTATACGTCACAGCGTCAGCCAGCGTGATGCGGCCCTCGGCATCGGTATTGTTTACCTCGATATACCGTCCGGACATAGAGCGGATCACATCGCCCGGCACATAGGCGGTTGCGGAGAGCTTATTCTCACAAGCCGCCACCACGCCGGTAATATTGATCCGAAGCCCCTGCTTCTGCGCCGCCCACAGGGAGCCCATCACCGCAGCCGCGCCGCTCATATCGTGCTGCATGGTCTCCATAAACTCAGACGACTGGAGGGAGTATCCGCCGCTGTCGTAGGTAAGGCCCTTGCCGATCAGCCCCAAGCGGCTCTCCACGTCCTGAGCGCCGGTATATTCCATGACAATGAGCTTCGGCTCGTGGATCGAGCCCTTTCCGACCTCCAGAAAAGCGGTAAGTCCGATACGCTCTACCTCATCTCTGCCGTAAACGGTCACCTTCACCGGTGTCCCCTCAAAAAGCTCCTGCGCCGCCTGCGCAAGCTTGGCAGGGGTGAGCACCGTCGGAGGCTCATTGATCAGATCCCGTGCGATACAGGTGGCCTTAGCAGCCACCTCAGCCTCCGTCAGAGCGGCCTCATAGCACCCCGGCGTCTCGCAGAGGAACGCAGCCGTTTCGATCCCCGTCGGCGCAGGGGTCGTCTTGTACTTGTCAAAGCGGTAGCTGGTAAGAGCTGCCGCCTCTGCCACCTTTTGGAATTGCGCCGGCGTGAACTGCGGACACACACCCCGCAGATCGGTGCACACCGCGCGCAGATCCATTTCGTGACACTGACGATACACCTTGGCACAGTTCTCCAGCACCTGCTCCAGACTCCAGTCCTTTCCCAGTCCCAGCAGGAAGATCTGGGTCAATGCGCCCTCCGAAAGAACAGAAAAGCGGTAGACCTCGCCTGTTTTTCCTTCAAACCGCCCCGAGGCACGAACTGCGGCGAGCTCCTGCTCCCAAGGGCCCTGATAGCCGTTCAGGTTGCCTTCTCCCAGCGGGACCACCACACCGTCCCAAGCTCTGGCGTCATACTGTTTCACAAGTTGCAGTTCCATTTTTTCTTCCTCCTTATGGTCTATTCCATGATAACCAATCAAAAAAAGCGGGGGCGGCATAGCCGCCCCCGCAGGGGTGTGCGAGGGAATGCACCCGCGCCAAATCCCCTTTTTTTACAGCAGATGGCAGGCCGCGAAGTGTCCGGACTCCACCTCTTTGAACCCTGGGACCTCCCGCGCGCAGTCCGGGCAAGCCACAGGACAGCGGTCGTGGAAGGGACAGCCGGTGGGCAGGTGGATCGGACTGGGAATCTCTCCGCGCAGCTCCTGCGATTCGGCAATATTGCCCTCGTCAATCGTTGGTGCAGCGGAAAAGAGCGCCTTGGTATAAGGGTGAACCGGGTTGGAGAACAGCAGCTTCTTCGGAGCCCGCTCCACGATAGATCCCAGATACATGACACCCAAGCTGTCGCTGATGTGCTTGACCACGCTCAGGTCGTGTGCAATGAACAGATAGGAAAAATGAAATTCATCCTTCAGATCCATAAGAATGTTCAGGATCTGCGCCTGAATGGACACATCCAAAGCAGATACCGGCTCATCCGCTATGATGAATTTCGGCTCGACCGCCAACGCCCGGGCTATGCCGATGCGCTGACGCTGACCGCCGGAAAACTGATGCGGATACCGGTTGGCCTGCTCGGAGCTGAGTCCAACACGCTCCAGCAGCTGAATCGCCTTCTCCTCTGCCTCTGCCTTGCTGCTGCACAGCTTGTGAAACAGCATCGGCTCGGTGAGGATCTCCATGATCTTCTGCCGGGGATTCAGGGAGGCATAGGGGTCCTGGAAGATCATCTGCATCTCTCGACGGATGGGGCGCATCTCCTGCGGCTTGAGCCGGGTGATATCGCGTCCGTCAAATATGATCTTGCCGGACTTTGGCTCGATCAGCTTGATGATGGTACGGGCCGTGGTAGACTTTCCGCAGCCGGACTCGCCCACCAAGCTGAACACCTCGCCCTGCTCCACGTCGAAGCTGACGCCGTTGACCGCGTGAACCACTCGATTTTCCAGTGAAAAATGGCCTTTTTTGAATTTTACCTTATCCAGAAAATCCTTGGTGAGATTAAACTCCTGCACCAGGTTTTCCACCTGAAGAATCTTACTCATGGCTCTCGCCTCCTGTCAGCGGAAAGTGGCAAGCCGCACAATGCCCCGGGCCCACCTCATGGTTTTCAGGCGCCACGGTACGGCAAATATCCTGGCAGTATTTGCATCTGGGAGCGAAGTAACATCCTTGGGGCAGATCCAGCATACTGGGAACCATACCCGGAATGGACTCCAATCGTTTCTGCTCCTCTCCCATTCTGGGGATGGAGTTAAGAAGTCCCACGGTATACGGATGGCTGGGACGGCGGATCACGTCATCCCGAGAGCCGTTTTCCACGATTTTGCCGCAGTACATAACGATGATACGATCCGCCATCTGGGAAACCACCGCCAAGTCATGGGTGATCAAAATGAGGGAAGCGTCCTGCTCCTTCACCAGCTTATCCATGAGCTTGAGGATCTGCGCCTGTATGGTCACATCCAGCGCAGTGGTGGGCTCATCGGCGATGATGAGCTTCGGGTTGGCAGCCAAGGCGATCGCAATGATGACCCGCTGCCGCATACCGCCTGAAAACTGATGGGGGTAGGATTTCAGCCGGTCCTCCGGGTTGGGGATGCCCACCATTTGCAGCAATTCCACACAGCGCGCGTGCTTTTCCTGCTTGGTCATCTGCTTCTGGTGGAGATCCAGCATCTCGGTGATCTGCTTTTCGATGGTATAGAGCGGATTCAGGGAGGTCATAGGATCCTGGAACACCATGGAGATCGCCTTGCCTCTGATCTTCATCATTTCCCGTTCGCTCTTTTTGCTGATATCCTCACCCTGGAAAAGGATCTTGTCCGATTCCACCACTCCGGGCGGCTCGATCAATTTCAGAATGGAAAAGCTGCTAACGGATTTACCGCTGCCCGACTCGCCCACGATGCCCAGCACCTGTCCCTCATCCAGGGAAAAGCTAACGCCATCCACCGCCTTGACCACACCGCGAAAGGTGTGGAAGTAGGTTCGCAGGTTTTCCACCTGCAGCAGTGTTTCGCTCATCTCACTTCCCCCCTTACTTCAGCTTAGGATTGAACTCATCGCGCAGGAAATCTCCCAAAAGATTGATTCCGAACACGATCAGCATGATGTAGAGACCCGGCATCACCGCGATCCACCAGTATCCACTGAACAGCACGTCGAAGCCATTCTTGACCAGCATACCCAGAGAGGGCTCCGTGACCGGAACGCCTACGCCCAGGAAGCTCAACGTGGCTTCTGCCAGAATAAGACCGCCCACCTTCATAGTGGAGAGAACGATGACGGTGGTCATAACATTGGGCAGCACATGCTTGGCAATGATCAGGATATTGGGGATGCCGATGACTCTGGCTGCATCCACATACTCCATCTGCTTCACCGTCAGCACCTCGGCTCGGACGGTACGGATGTATGTGACGCACCCGATGATCGTAAACACGACCAGCAGCTTACTTACGCCCCGTCCGAACATGGTCATGATGAAGAGCGCCACAAGAATATCGGGGAAAGAGAGCAGGATATCTGCCAAACGCATGATGATAGCGTCTACTCTCCCGCCGAAATAGCCTGAGATCAGTCCCAGCGTGATGCCTACGGCACAGGCCAGCAGCGTACCGACAACGCCGATAAAGAGGGAGATACGGCTTCCGTAAATAAGAGAGCTGAAAATATCCCGTCCCTGGCTGTCGGTGCCAAAAATAAACCGGGCGTCACCTCCCGCTTCCCATGCAGGCGGCTTGTAGGAATCCGTGAGGGAAAGAGAGGCCACATCATAGGGGTTCTGCGGCGCAAACAACGGCCCGAAAAGGGCAATGAACAGCACCAGTACCACGATCACCGTGCCGATGATGGCGGACGGACTGCGCTTGTAATTGTGAAAGAACTCAGACTCAGCGAGGCGCCGGAACAAGCTCTTGTTAGGGGCAGCGCCCATTTTTTTCATTTCACCCATAGCGCATCACCTGAATTCGATTCTCGGGTCGATGACTGTATACAGAAGGTCGACCACAAAATTGATAAACACGAACAACACCGTAGTGAGAATCAGATAGGCCACAATGATCGGCCGATCCACCGAGTTAATGGAGTCAATGAGCAGCTTGCCGAGCCCCGGCCAGGAGTAGATGGTCTCGGTCACCGTCGTAAAGGCGATCAGAGAGCCGATCTCCATGCCGAACACCGTAATAACCGGGATCAGGGCATTTTTCAGAGCGTGTCCAAAGAGAACCTTTCGGGTGGACACACCTTTTGCTCGGGCAAACTTGATATAGTCCTGCCGCATATTCTCCATCACGCCGGCACGGGTAAGCCGTACCAGAGACGCGATGTTGGTCACAGACAGCGTGAGGGCAGGCAGGATAATGTACTTAAGCCCACCGGGTGCAAACAAGCTGAAATTCATTCCCAGGAACGACGTTGTTGCGCCCCGTCCCGAGGAGGGGAACCAATGCAGCTTCAGGGAGAAAATGTAGATCAGCATGATGCCGATGAAGAAGGAGGGCAGGGAAATGCCCAGAATGGAACCTCCCATCACCAGTGTGCTGGATTTTCGTTTGGGAAAAGCGCCCGCATATACACCCAGTGGGATGGAGATGACGAGAGCCAGCACGACTGATACAAAAACCAGCTCCAGCGTAGCAGGCACCCGCTGGGCAATCAGGGAGAGCACATCCACCTTATAGATATAGGACTTGCCGAAATCTCCCTTGAACGCATTGCTGACAAAAGATACATACTGCTCCAGGATCGGTCTGTTGAGCCCCAGCTCTTCTCGAACCTGCTCTCGAACCTCAGGCGGAGCCTTGGGAGAGACCAGCATATTGACGGGGTCGCCAATGAAGTTGGCCAGAACAAATACCAGAATGGACACAATGAAAAGTGTAACTACCATTTGCGCCAGCCGCTTCAGGAAATACTTGAACACGGTAACACCTCATTTACGGGCTTACACCCTATTGGTGGGAGGCAGAAGGGAAGATCCCCTTCTGCCTCCTCCCATTGATTGTTCTTTATATACGCTTAGAAGGTGAAGTCCCAAGCCAGAATATGGTCATCGGCACTGGGGGTGTAGTGGATGCCGGCACGTACGCCAAAGATGTTGTCCTTGAAGAACAGAGGAATGTAGGCAGCCTCGTCCCGGGCGATCTGATCCACCTGCTCTACCAGAGCTGCACGCTTGGCCTGATCGGGCTCAACAGATGCCTGATCCAGCAGCGCGTCCACCTCGGCATTGCTGTAATGGCCCTTGTTGCCTTCGCCCATGCCGGGCTTGCCGTCGTAGGTGTAGAGCATATCGTTGAAGATGACCATGCCCTCGCCGGAGCTGTCGCCCCATCCTGCCATGAAGAAGGAGGACTGGAGGTTCTCTGCGCTTACCTTCTCATAGAAGGAGGCGCGAGGCAGCAGGTTCACCTCGGTCTTGATGCCCACCTTCTCCAGATAGCTGGCGATGGCCTGAGACACCTGATCGGCGTTCATGTCACTGTCGCTGCGGGCATCGATGCGGAGATAGAAGCCATTGGGATAGCCGGCCTCCGTCAGGAGCTGCTTGGCAAGCTCGGGATCGTAAGCGGGACGCTCGACGTCGGCATTATATCCCACACAGATGCTGGGCATATAGGAGTTGGCCACGGTGGCATAGCCGTTCATGACGGTATCGACGATCGTCTGAATGTCAATGGCGTGGTAGATGGCCTGACGGACCTTCACATTGAGGAGCGGGTTGGGATCGTCGGTGCCGGCGGAGCCATGCTCGTTGAGCAGGTCAAAGCCCATGTAGCTGCAGGACAGGCTGGGGTTGGTAACGACCTGCACATTGGGGTCGTTCTTCAGGCGCTCCACGTCCATCACGGGGATGTTGGAGATGAAGTCCACCTCGCCGTTGATCAGAGCGGTGGTGCGGGTAGCTGCATTGGCGATAACGCGGAACTCCACGGTCTCCGCTTCAGGCAGCTCGCCCCAGTACTCGTCGTTGCGGACCAGCTTGATATAGGATTCCTTCACATGCTCCACCAGCCGATAACGGCCGGTACCCACAGGGTTCGCTGCGATCTCCTCGCTGGTAAGACCCTCGCAGGTCTCCTTGTCAAGCATCATGATGTGGATCAGGCTGCCGGCAAACACGGGATAGGGGATCTTGGTCACCAGCTGCACGGTGTAATCATCCACCTTCTTGATCTCCTGAAGACGCATGAGGTACACGCCCATCTCCAGGGTAGGATCATTGAGGATGCGCTCAAAGCTGAAGACCACGTCATCGGCATTGAAGTCGTTTCCGTTGGAGAATTTCACACCCTGACGGAGCTTAAACTCCCAGGTCACGCCGTCGTCCAGAACAGTCCAGCTCTCTGCCAGACCGGGCTTCTTGCCCAGATCTGTATCGTAGTCCACCAGGGGGTCATACAGATGAGACGCCATCTGCATCTCGGCGCTGCTGTCCTTTACCGCCGGGTCCAGCGAGACAACATCATTCAGCACCGCGATGGTCAGGCTCTTTTTGCCGTCATCAGCGGGGTTGCTCTGCTGCGAATCGCCTGCCCCGCAGCCGGTCAAGGCCACCGAGAGACACAGAGCTACGGACAGGATAAGTGCAATGGTTCTCTTTTTCATAGCTGTTTCTCCTTTAAAAAAATTTTTTCTCACTTCGCATGGTGCGTCGTTTACAGGGATCACTGAAGAGCCAGACCGTTGACCGCTTTTTCTATCTGCTCCAGAGCCTTTGTCAGGGTACACCGGGGGCAGGCCACGTTCATGCGCAGGAAGGCTTCTCCCTGCTCGCCGAACTCATAGCCGGCACAGAACGCCACCTTGGCCTCGTTGATCATGAAGTGCTCCAGCGCCATGCCCCGGTAGGGCAGCTGGGAGCAATCCAGCCAGACCAGATAGGTACCCTCGGAGGGGATCATGCGGATCTGAGGGATGCGCTCCCGCAGGAACTGCTCCAGATACGCCTTGTTGTCAGACACATAGGCAATGGCCTGATCCAGCCACTCCTCGCCGTCGTTGTAGGCGGCTATGAGGGCAGCCATGCCGAAGATGTTGTCCAGCCGCGTCTGGGCAATGGACATCTCCTCGTTGAACTTGCACCGCAGGTCGTCATCCGCCAGCACGAGGGTGGCCATGCCCAATCCGCCCAGATTGAAGCCCTTGTTGGAGGAGTAGCAGACCATGGCGTGGCGCAGCACATCCTCACCCAGCAGGCCAAAGGTGGTATGGGGATGCTCCGGCGGCACGAAGTCGCAGTGGATCTCGTCCACCAGCATGAAGATGTTGTGCCGCAGGCAGATCTCCGCCACACCCTCCAGCTCCTGACGGGTCCATACCCGGCCGGTGGGGTTGTGGGGACTGGAGAGCACCAGAACCTTCACGCCGGAGGCAGCCTTTGCCTCCATGTCGGCGAAGTCGAAGGTGTAGCGCCCGTCCTTCCAGACCAGCGGCGTCTCCACCAGCTCCCGGCCGCCGCGGGTGACCATGTCAAACAGCGGATCGTAGTTGGGCATGGGGACCATGACCTTGTCGCCGGGCTTGGTGAGGATGCGGAGCACCACATTCATGGCGTAGATCACGCCGGGAGGCGCAAAGGCCAGATGCTCATAGTTGACCTCGAAGCCGTGGCGCTTTTTCAGCCAGCCCATCACCGCGTCGTAATAGGGCTGCTGGCGCACGCCATAGCCGTAGACCGGGTGGGCGGCGCGCTTCTGTACGGCCTCCACGATGCAGGGAGCGCAGGCAAAATCCATGTCTGCCACCCACATGGGGATCACGTCGTCGAGACCGAAGTAGTCCATACCGCAGTCCCACTTGAAGGAGAAGGTGTTTCTGCGGTCAATGGGTGTGTCAAAATCGTATTTCATACAGCACCTCCATCTCAGTGCCCGTCACGGGAGCCGTTTCGCCACGCAGCAGCTTATCGGTGGTACGGGCGCGCTGCTCCGCCTTGCACATGCACGAAGGAGACGATCATACGCCGACAGAATTTGCTGTGCGAGGGATGTGACTCACGCCGTCCTTCTGATAATTTTATTATGGCTCTGATTATAATTTATCACAACGTTCTTGTCAATCTCGCATATGCGCCAAGAAGTTTGACAAATTTTTGTCTAAAGCGCTGTCTTAACGGCTGTTTTTGCGGCTCCCTGCAAAAAAAATATTACGCTGCCACCATTTTCCGATACATTGGGTGTTGATTTATCTGCAAATTTTAGATATACTAATTTTCAGCAGCAACGCGTGACTGTTTTTTATCAGGCAAAAAAATTATTGTCGAGAAAGTTGGGATACAGTGAGCAACTACGCCTGCCTTGAGCGGTATATTCCCGTGGTGGAATTTATGGGAAGGATCTGCGGAAAAAACTACGAGATCATCCTCCACGATGTTTCCACACCGGAGCGCTCGGTGATCGCCGCCTGCAACGAGCATCTCAGTGGACGCCGGGTGGGCGATCCTATGACGGAGCTCGCCAAGGAGCTGCTGCGCACCGAGGCTTATAAGGAGCACAACTATGTGGCCAACTACGAGGGCCGCACCCGGGGAGGCAAGCGCTTCGTCTCCTCCACCTATTTTATTAAGGAAAAGGGCCAACTGGTGGGGCTGATCTGCGTGAACCACGACGTAGAGGATATTCTGGTACTCTCGGAGCATCTTTCCAACCTGCTCCATTCCTTTTCTCTTCCGCAAGAGGAGGAGAGCTCCGGCTATACCGAAAACCTGGATGACTCCATCCCGGAGCTGTCCAGCAATTTGATCCACTCCACCATTCTGGGCTATGGCATCCCCTCCGATGCCATGCATACCAGTGACAAGCTGGATATACTCCGCTCTCTGGAGGCGCAGGGCGTGTTCCAGACCAAGGGCTCCATCGGCCAGGTCGCCAAGGAGCTCCACATCTCCGAGCCTACGGTCTACCGCTATCTGCGGCGTATCCGCAGCGAAACGGCATCTTGATATGTAAAACGCCCCAAGCACATCTGACGAACAGCGTCCATCGTTTGATCCCCGGCATTTTGCCCAGCGCTTCTCGACCCCTATTCCTCTGCATTTATCACGATTACGCTTTTACAGGAGGGCTCAAGCATGAAATTTTACGTTCCTTGCGACATTGAAGGCGTGGCTTCCCTGGCCTGCTGGGATGAGGCGCGTCCCGCCAACGCCTGCTATGCGCCTATGGCACGGGAGATGACGTTAGAGGCTGCCGCCGCAGCCCGCGGCCTTTTCTCCGGCGGAGCCGACGAGGTCATCATCGAGGATATGCACGGAGACGGCTGCAATATCGACTGCTCCCTGCTCCCCCGGGACGCCCGTCTCCTTCGGGGGATCACCCACGACATCTTGGGCCTTACCGGCATTTTTGACGAGAGCTATGACGGTATGCTGATGATCGGCTTTCATGATGCCGCCTCGGCCTCCGGAAATCCCGCTTCCCACACGATGGTAAGCTCCCGCATTTTCCGTCTTATGGTCAATGGCACCCTGTGGGGAGAATTCGAGATGTACGCCTATGCCGCCGCTTACCGGGGCGTTCCCACCCTATTCGCCAGCGGTGATGAGGGGATGTGTGCATCTGCGGCGCGCACCGTACCCGGTCTCCTGACCGTGCCCACTAAATCCGGCCACGGCTACGGCGTTCTGACAAAGACCCCGGAGCTTGTCCGCGAGGAGATCGAAGGTATGATGGCTAAGGCTGTGGCGGCCGCAAAGACAGCCACACCTCCGGCACTTCCCGATCACTTCCATGTGGAGGTCACCTATGTACACCATTATGACGCCTATGGATGCTCCCACTATCCCGGCGCCAGCCTCATCTCTCCCACCACCGTAGCCTTTGATGCCGGCGATTACGGTGATGTGCTGCGCTTTTTCTACTTTGTGATCTAAGAAACGGAGGTATATGCTATGGCTGTTATTGCCTATCAGTACCGCGGCGAGCTGGTGGATCAGGTCCACCGGGGACACATTGCGGTAACGGATCACACAGGCAAGATCCTTTGGAAGCTCGGTGATCCGGAGCGTCTTACATTTGCCCGCTCCTCCGCCAAGCCCCTTCAGGCGATTCCCGTGGCAGAAAGCGGTGCGCTGGAGCATTATGGCATTACCCCACAGGAGCTGGCTGTCATCTGCTCCTCCCATAACGGAGAGCCCTTTCATGTAAAGGCCGTGGAGAGCATCCTGCACAAGGCCGGGCTCTCCCCCGACCAGCTGTGCTGCGGGTCGGAATACCCCATGTATGTCCCCGCCGAGGATGCCTTGAAGATCGCCGGCATCCCCCGTGCGCCCATCTACTGCGACTGCTCCGGAAAGCACGCCGGTATGCTCATCACCGCCCGCCATTTAAGGGAGTCTTTGGAAGGCTATACCGCATTGGAGCACCCTGTCCAGCAGCGCATCCTCTCGGTGTTTGCCGAAATGTGCGGCGTGGAGACCTCAGACATCCATCTGGCCGTGGACGGCTGCGGCGTTCCAGTCCACGCGCTGCCCCTTTACCGGCTGGCACAAGGCTACGCCCGTATGTCCCTGCCCACGCTTTTTGACCCCACCCGGGCCGCTGTCCTCCGGCGCATCACGTCCGCCATGACAGCACATCCGGAAATGGTGGCAGGAACCGATCGCATCTGCACCCAGCTGATGGCCGCCTTCGGCGACCGCATCTTCTGCAAATCAGGCGCCAGTGCATTCTATGCCGTGGGTATCAAGGATAAGGGGATCGGCATCGCCCTCAAAATGGAGGACGGCGCCTCCTCCATCGTCCCGTATGCCATTCTCTCGGTTCTCACCCAGCTCGGCGTCATCACGCCGGAGGAAGCCTGCTCCCTGCCCCGCTTTCACGACAGAAACCTTTACAACAACCACCATACCGTCGTGGGCCGCACCGAGCTGGCCTTTCAGCTGGAGCCTTTCTGTTAACAGTATCGCCTGCACACAAAAATAGAGCGTATCTGCCCCTTCACCAGAAAGCAGTATAAACAAGAACCCACCTTCTTACGAAGGGGGGTTCTTGTTTATACAGTATATTGTCACGCCGCCTTGCACCTGCGCCGCAAAACCGCAAGCGCCGCGATCAGGCCCACATTTACCAGCAGGACGATCAGACTTCCCTCTATCTTGCAAGCACCGCCGGATAAAAGCGGCGCGGCCAGCCATAGACCCCCTGCTATTCCGCCCACGATCACGCCCCGTAAGGGGTGGTCGCGGGTCAGTCGACCGCCACCGACGCCAGCTCCTCGGCGGAAATGCGGTACACCGCGCCGTCGATGCCGTGGCTGCGGAGGGCTTCCAGCACCGCTCCCCGCTCATAGGGGCAGCCCATCAGCGCGGCGCAGAGGGTGTCGGCGTCCAGTGTGGAGAAGAAGTCGCCGTATACGGCGGCGTCCCGGATAAGCCCCTTCTGCACGTCCAGCTTGAATTGTACCTTCCCGCCGGCAAAGCGTCCCGTGCGGTCGATGGTGAACTTCGGGCTTCTGCCGAAGATCCGCTCCCAGCTCTGGAACTGCTCCCCGGCGATCTCCCGGATGCGGGCGTCGTCCTCCGGCGTGACGGTGTAGGTGTCGGCGCTGCCGTTCATGATGTGGCGCACCATGGCCGCCTTGAACGTCTCCGCGTCCATGGGGGCGGGAAGATGCTCGGAGATGTTGGTCACGCGGTCCCGGACGGACTTGATGCTCTTGGAGGTGATCTTGTAGCTGTCCACCGTGGTGGACGCCACCATCTGCGCGATGTCCGTGTCGAACAGCAGCGAGCCGTGGTGCACGATGCAGTCGCCCAGCCGGTACTGGGCGTTGCCGGAGAACTTCCTGCCGTCGATGGTCAGGTCGTTGCGGCCATTGAAGGCGGCGTTGACTCCCATCTCCCTCAGCGCGTCGATGACCGGGGCGATGTACTGGCTGAACTCGATCTCCCCGGCCTCCTTGTGCTGGATGAAGGTGAACTGCCAGCCGCCCATGTCCGTATAGATGGTGCCGCCGCCGCTCATGCGGCGCACCAGATGGATGCCGTGCTCGTCGGCGTAGGGCTTGTTGATCTCCTCCAGCACATTCTGGTACTTGCCCACCATCAGGGTCGGCGTGGTGCGCCAGAAAAGGAACACCGTCTCCGGCAGACGCTTTTCCAGCGTGAAATAGTATTCCAGCCCGAAGTTATAGTACACATCCGTGGAGCCTGTCTCAATATAGATCATGCACGTCCTCCAGTGCCTCCCACGCCTTGTAGGAGCTGCGGGCCAGCGGCGCGGACGCCACATGGCGGAAGCCCTTGGCCAGCGCCAGCTCCTTCCAGCGGACGAAGTCCTCCGGCGTGGCGTACCGCGCCAGCGGGTAGTGCTGGGGCGAGGGCTGGAGATACTGCCCGATGGTGAGGATGTCGCAGCCTGTCTCCAGAATGTCGTCCATAAGACGGCTGATCTGCTCCTCCGTCTCTCCCAGCCCCACCATGAAGCCGGTCTTGGTCAGCAGCGTGGGGTCCTGCTCCTTGCAGTAGCGCAGCACGCCCAGAGACCGCTCGTACCGTGCCTGGGGCCGCACGGCGCTTTGCAGTTCCCGCACCGTCTCCACGTTGTGGTTCAGCACCTCCGGATGGGCGGCGATCACCGTGTCCAGGGAGGCGTGGTCGCCCTTCATGTCGGAGATCAGCGTCTCCACCGTGGTGCCTGGGCAGACCTCCCGAATGGCACGGACGCACTTGGCGAACTGCTCCGCGCCGCCGTCCGGCAGATCGTCGCGGGTGGAGCAGGTCAGCACCACGTGCCGCAGATTCAGCTTTTTGGCGGCTCTTGCCACGTTCATCGGCTCCTCCGGATCGGGCGGCAGCGGATGGCCGGTGGTGACGTTGCAGAACCGGCAGTTCCGGGTGCAGACGCTGCCGAGGATCATAAAGGTGGAGGTGTGCTTCTGGTAGCACTCACCCAGATTGGGGCAGTTGGCCTCCTTGCAGACGGTGTTCAGCTTCAGGTCCCGCATCAGCGCCGCCACCTCGTTGACGGCGTCCTGGTTATAGCGCACCTTCAGCCATTCCGGTTTCTTTTCCATGCCTTACTCCGCCTCCAGCACCGCTACGGCGGTGTCCACACAGACGGTGTCGCCCTCCTCCGCCAGCTGCTTTTTCAGCACGCCGGAGATGGTGGCCTCCACCTGATTGACCACCTTGTTGGTCTCGATCTCAAAGAGCGGCTCGCCTGCGGCGACGGTGTCGCCCTCCTCCTTCAGCCACGCGCACAAAACGCCGCTTTCCATTTCGGGGGCCAGCTTGGGCATATTGATCTTCTTTTCCATCGTGCTGTTCCTTTCTGCCGTACCCGGCGATACGATTTTCAAAAGCGATTTAATCGCTGCTTCACATGAGCCAGTCCATCAATTCTTCCGCCTCATCGCCTGCCAGACGGCGGCAGATGGCGGCAAACCCCTCCGGGTCTAAGCGCGCGCCGTTGAGCAGCTGCGCCGCCAGCGCGCCATCGATAGCATCGCAGTCGATGACCGCGCTTGAAACGATACCGCGCTTGGCTTGGTAGGCGACGCGGATAGGCGCGCCGTGGAATTGTCCGGATTTCTCGTAGGTAAAGGCGGGCGTCTTGCCCCACGTCCACTCCCAGCTGCGGTACTTCTCGTCCCGCAAGCGGCAGACCTCTGCCTCCTGCTCCGCCGTCAGCGTCAGATGGGGACATCCGGGCGGCACCATCTGCGCCAGCAGCCGGTCCTGAAACTCCTCAATGGTCATGGGGCTTGCCAGATGCTCCTGTATATTGGTGACGGTGCAGATGGCGGACTGCGTCCCCCGGCTCTGGAAGCAGTCGTTTTTCCGGTGGGTGGTGATCTGATCCAGCACGCCGAGGTCGGAGGAAAACAGCAGTGTGCCGTGGTGCAGCAGCCGTCCCTTTGTCATCCGCTGGGCGCTGCCGGAGATCTTCAAATCGCCGATGGCGATGTCACAGGTCCGGTTCTTCCGGGCGGGAACGCCGATGGCGTTCAGCGCCGCGATCACGGGAGAGAGCACGGCGTCGTAGTCCAACGTGCCAGCGCGGACGATGTACGTGTAATTCACGTTTCCCAGATCGTGATAGACCGTCCCGCCGCCGCTGATCCGGCGCACCACGGGGATCCCCCGCTGCCGCAGTGCCTCCACGTGGACCTCCCGGCAGATGTTCTGATAGCTGCCCACCACCACCGCCGGGGAGTTCTGCCACAGCAGGAAAATATCATCGTCCAGATACGTCTGGTAGACATATTCCTCAAAGGCTTGGTTGTAAAACGGATCGTGGGAAACGTTCCGCACCGTAAGCATACACAGACACCGCCTTTCGCCCGCGCTTTATGTCACGCCTGATTTTGTATGTTGCACATAACATTATACGAGACCCCGCGGCAATGTCAACGGAGAACTTCATGTATCAGTCCTTCTCTCCGCGCAAGTCCGGCAGCTTCGGCCTCACCCCTGCCATCGCAAAGGAGATGGCGGAAAAACCGGGCGGAGAGATATCCGCATCCGGCTCTGCGGCGGACGGCACCGCGTTTCAGGTCACCCTCTGCCGGCAACAGCAAAAAAGGAGCTTTCGCTCAAGCGAAAGCTCCTTTTCTATAGTGCAGCTGCGAGCCTAACGAAGCAAGGCTTTCCGCAATAACGCCACCAGCTTTTCGACAAATCCTTTGAAACGCGGGTGCTGCGCACTTCACGCCATGCTTAGAGACGCAGGTTCTTGAAATATGCCTGCAAATAGGACAGGAACAGACGGCTGGCGGTGCTGGTATAGGTGTCGTCCGGCATCTGGCAGTAGAGATAGCGCATGCAGGGATGCGCCTCGTCCAGACAGACCTGTGGGCCGCGGGTGCTGTACTTCCATGTGATCTCCGGCACAAAGGCCACACCGAAGCCGTAGGACACCAGATTACGGATCATGTAGGGATCGTCGCTTTCCAGCACTACATTGGGCGTCAGCCCTGCCTGACCGCAGTAGTGATCCATGATGGTGCGTAGGATCTTCCCCTTGGAGAGACTGATAAATGCCTCGTTGGTCAACTCTTGCAAGGCGACGCTGTCCCGTTTCAACAGCGGATGCCCTGCCGGTACAGCCAGCTTGATATGCTCCTTGATGAGCAGCCGAACCTTGCCCTGCTGCGGCAGCTCATGGGCGGCGGCCAGCACCATGTCCAGTGCGCGGTTGTCCTCGGAGCGGCCGTATCCGCCGTGCATGATGAGCTGTATTTTGATATTGGGGTGATCCTTGCTGAAGCTGCTGATGATGTCGGGCACCAGCGCCGAGGCGGCAAATACGCCGAGGCGGAGCGTCATGTCCTCCCTCTGCCGGGTGTCCTGCAATTCAGCGCGCAGCGCGTCCACAGACGAGAGAATATCTGTGGCATGTTTCAGCAGTACACGGCCCTCTTCGTTCAGGTACATTCGCCGGCCACTGCGGGTGAAAAAGCGGGTATGGAACTCCTCCTCCAGATCACGGATATTCTTGCTGACCGCCGGCTGAGAAACGTGCAGCTCTGAGGCGGCCTCCGTCAGGGTGGGGCTGTGGGCTACTTTGTAAAAATATTCCAGCTGCGTCAGATTCATCATTTTCACTTCCATAACAAAAAATATATGGTAATATATAAATATATATATTAGACATTATGATTTGTCAAGTGTATTATGTACACAAAGCACAGGTGAGTCGACCACCTGTGAGAGAGAGTTAAACAAAATAACCAAAAGGAGAAACGATCACATGAAGGAAAATCCTGCTGTTACACCGGAAAAGACAGTGAACACCTGGCAGGCAGTGGTCCTGCTGGTAGTGTCGATCCTCGGCATCGTCGTCGGAAAGGTGATCCTCGGCGGCAACATCACCATCGTTCTCATTATTGACGCCGCGATCGTGGCGGCTCTGTCTCTGATCTGGGGCATCAAGTGGTCCGAGATCGAGGAGCAGATGAAAGAAAACTTCAAGTCCATGACCGTGCCCATCGTTATTCTGATGTTCGTGGGCATGATGGTGGGTATCTGGATCGCCTGCGGCACCATCCCCACCATGATCTACTACGGCCTGAAGATCCTCTCCCCCTCCATCTTCCTGGTAATGGCCTGCCTCATCACGGCGCTGATGTCCCTGATGACCGGCACCTCCTGGGGCAGCGTAGCCACCGTGGGTGTGGCGCTGATGGGCGTGTCCGCCGGCCTGCAGATCCCTCTGGCCTACACCGCCGGTGCTATCACCGTGGGCGCTATCTTCGGCGATAAGCTGTCTCCCCTGTCTGACACCACCGTGCTGTCCTCCGCCGTGGCGGAGGTGGACATTGTGGATCACATCAAGTACATGCTGTGGACCACCGTGCCCTGCCTGGTGATCTCTCTGGTGCTGTACATCGTTCTGGGTATCCGTCACGGCAACTCCGCCATTGAGGGCGCTGAGTACATGAATCTGCTGGACACCCTGCACACAACGTTCAAGATCAATCCCGTTCTGCTGATCCCGCCCATCGTGGTGGTGGCGCTCATCGCCCTGAAAAAGCCCACGCTGCCCACCTTCTTCGCCGGTATCGTGGTGGCCATCGTCTTGGCCATGGTCTTCCAGGGTGCCTCCTTCGCCGACACACTGGCAGCCATGACCTCCGGCTATACTGAGTCCACCGGCGTTGCCATCGTGGATAAGATGGTCATCCGCGGCGGTCTGAAGAGCATGCTGGACACTGTCGGCCTGGTGCTGGCAGCCGGTATCTTCGGTGCGCCCCTGAAGGCCAGCGGCACGGTGCAGGTCATCGTGGCCAAGCTGGATAGAATGGCCAAGAACGAGAAGCAGATGATGCTCCTGGTCGGTCTGCTGCACATGGTGCTGTTTGTCATTGTGGTCAGCTACTACGTGTCCTTCATCATCATCGGCAACATGACCAAGGATCTGTACGACAAGTACGGCATCGACCGCGCCAACCTCTCCAGAACGCTGGAGGATACCGGTACGGCCATCGCTCCCATCATCCCCTGGGGTCTGTCCGGTGCGTACTATGCCTCTACTCTGGGCTTTGAGAGCACCAGCCAGTTCATTCTGTTTGCGCCCATCACCTATCTGAGCTTCGTCGTGGGTGCGTTCTACATCATCACCGGCATCAAGATCAAGCGCGCCAAGAAGGCGGATGCCGAGTAAGCACATATTCGGGAAAAGGAAGGAAATATGATAACTGGAACGGCTTTGGTCGCATTCTGCATGGTGGCGGGAAAGCTGGCCGGTCGCTGTCTCGGTGCCCTGATGGGCACCGGGACAGATATCGGAGGCGTCGGTATCGCCATGGTGCTGCTGCTGCTTGCCAAGACATGGCTGGAGCGGCGCGGCGGTGTCAGTGAGTCGACAACACGGAGCATCAGCTTCTGGCGGGGTATGTACATCCCCGTGGTGGTCGCCATGGCCTGCACGCAGAATGTGATATCGGCGCTGTCGGAGGGCCTGATCGCGGTGCTGGCGGGCGTAGCTGCCGTGGGCGCCGTATGGCTGGTGATGGCGCTGCTGCCGTCACATCGCGGAGAAAGCGGGGGCCATGTCGAGATTTGAGTGGGTCCATGACCTTTTGATCGGCAACAGCCTTCTGCTGTCCGTGATCGTAGTGGGCGTGATCATGATCGCCGCCCGCGCCGTAGCAGAGAAGCTGCTGCACCGGCCGGAATATACGTCCGCACTTGCCATTGTCATGGGCCTTGCGGTCGCTGTACTGGGTGGTATCACCACCGGCGGCGAGCATGGCATCGCAGACGTGGCACTTCTGTCGGGCATGGGGTCGCTGGGCGGCTCGCTGGCTCGGGATTTTACCATTATCACCACCGCGTTCCACGCGGATCTGCGGGAGATCAAGCGCTGCGGACTCAAGGGCATCGTCGCCCTGTTTGCCGGCGTGGCCCTGTCCTTTGTGATGGGCATGGTGGTCGCGTTGGCCTTCGGCTACCGAGATGCCGAGGAGATCACCGTTATCGCCGCCGGTGCGGTCACGTTTATCGTGGGACCGGTGACGGCTACGGCGCTGAACGTACACTCCGGTGCGGTGGCTGTCTCTATCGCGGCGGGACTGATAAAGTCCATCGCCATTATGATCGGCACGCCGCTGGTGGCCAAGCGGATCGGCCTGCACGATCCGGAATCGGCCATGATCTACGGCGCTATGATGGGCAGCACCAGCGGCGTGTCCGCCGGACTGGCCGCCGCCGACGAGACGCTGGTACCCTACGGTGCCATGATGGCCACGTTTTATCTGGGACTGGGCTGCCTGCTGTGTCCCACGGTGCTGCACGTTCTGTGCAAATATCTGGTACTTTGGCTGACTTGATAGCGAAAGGAAGTAACTGGACATGAAAACACTATTTCATAACGGTAATTTTATCACGGTAGACAAAGCACAGCCCCGTGCAGAGGCTGTGCTGGTAGAGGACGGCACCATTCAGGCTGTCGGCACGCTTGATGACCTGGCCCGGTTGGCCGGCGACGCGGTTCGCGTCGATATGCAGCAGCGCACGGTGACCCCCGCCTTCTGCGATTCCCATATGCACGTGCTGTCGCTGGGTATGTTTCTGAAGGACGTGAGCCTGCACACAGCGGACAGCATCGAGGAGGTCGTGCGGCGTGGACGCGCCTACATTGAGGAGCACCACATTCAGCCGGGAACGTGGATCCGCGGCCGCGGCTGGAACCATGATAAGTTTCAGGACGAGGCACGGTTCCTGACGCGGGACGATTTGGACCGCATCTCGCCGGACTGCCCCATCGCCTTTACCCGCACCTGCGGACATGTTATCTCCGTCAATACCGCGGCACTGAAGCTCATTGGCATGACCGAGAGTGCGCAGCAGATCGAGGGCGGACAGATCGATGTGGACGAAAACGGGCGGCCGTTGGGTATTTTCCGCGAACAGGCGCGCCAGCTGGTGCTGGATGCCATCCCGGAAAAGAGCACCGAGGAAATCCGGGAACTGATCCAGTTGGCAACGCAGGAGGCACTGTCTCACGGTGTGACCACCATCCAGTCCGACGATTTCAAGGACGTGCCCACCAATTTTCAAAAGGTCATCGACGTATACGAAGCACTGCGGTCTGAGGGCAACCTGAAGATCCGCGTATATGAGCAGTGCAACCTGCCGGTACTGGAAAAGCTCCGGGACTTCCTTGGCCGGGGCTACAACACCGGCTACGGCGACGAGCTGTTCCGCATCGGGCCGTTCAAGGTGATCTCCGACGGTGCGCTGGGTGCGCGAACCGCCTATCTGCGGGAGCCGTACACCGACGTGTCTACCACCCGCGGTATTCCCTTCTTCAGTCAGGAGGAGCTGGACGCCCTGATTTTAGAGGCACACCGCGCCGGTATGCAGATCGCCATTCACGCCATCGGTGACGCCGGCATGGACATGGTGATGAACGCCATGGAGAAGGCTCGCCGCCAGTATCCGAGAACCGGTGAGCGCCACGGTATCATTCACTGTCAGGTCACGTCCCACGATCAGCTGGACCGCATGAAGGCCATGGATCTCATTGCCTACATTCAGCCCATTTTCCTGAACTACGACATCAGTATCATCGAAGACCGCATCGGCAGCAAGCGGGCGTCCACATCTTATAACTGGAAGGAATTCCTGGATAAGGGTATCCCCATCTCCGGCGGTTCCGACTGTCCGGTAGAGTCGCTGGACATCATGGAGAACATCTACTCCGCCGTGACGCGCAAGACGCTGAGCGGTCAGCCCGCCGGCGGCTGGCGGCCGGAGCAGTGTATCAGCGTCGAGGATGCACTGGAGAGCTTCACCATGGGCGGCGCCTATGCCTCCTTCTCCGAGGATCGCAAGGGCAGCATCACGCCGGGCAAGGTGGCGGACTTCGCCGTGCTGTCGGCGGATCTGCTGGCCGTGGAGCCGGACGCCATCAAGGATATCAAGGTCCTGCAGACCTATCTCAACGGCGAATTGGTCTTTGACCGCGCCGCCCTGTAAGACGCTGCCGGCACAGCGCAGCACGCGACTTAGAACACGCTGTTTTTCTCCCCCCTCACATATGTAAAAGGACTATTACAGAATAGTCCCGAAGCAAGCAAAGAGGCAAAAGACCGGAAATGGTCTTTTGCCTCTTTGCTTATGTGCGCCGTCATTCCGTGTCGCCGTAAGCGGACAGGACAAACTCCCGCAGTGCTTTCTGCTTCTCTGTGACCTGCCCGTGGGACAGGGCTTCTTGAAATGCCGTGGTCGTCTGCGCGGTCGGAAGCGCCCCGTTCAGCTTATGATGTTTTCTCCTTTACGACTTCCTCCGCCCGTGCCCTGCAAGCGTTCGGCTGCCGCGCCCATGCCATTTGGTTTTCGGCTTCCTGCTCCTCCGTCACACCGTTTTGCTTTACCCGCGAACGCACGATCAACTCTATGCGGCTTCGTGCCGCCTCATCCGCTCATGCGGAAGCTCCTTTGTTATGCGGCAGGGGTGGTGGGCGGTCGATGAGTAGGCCGAACAGCTCTCCCCCGTTCGGTCAAGCACATAAACCCCTCAAAATTTTCAAATGCATCTTGACAGAAAGCCAAGTGCAGGTACTATTATGAAAATACCACAGGGAAAATCGAAACGCAAGGAGTGGCTTACGATGGAATACAGAAGATTTGGCGATAAAATCGTGGTGCGGATCGACAGAGGCGAGGAGATCCTCGAGCAGGTAAAAGAGCTTGCGCACAGGGAAAGCATCACACTGGCCAGTGTCACCGCCTTGGGCGCGACCGACGATTTTACGGTGGGCGTTTACAAGGTGGAGGAGCAGCGGTACTACGCAAACGAGTTCCGCGGCAATTTTGAGATCGTCTCCCTGACCGGCACCATCAACACCATGGACGGCGCGTTCTACACCCACCTGCACATGAGTGCCGGAAACGACAAGGGGCAGGTGTTTGGCGGCCACTTAAACCGGGCTGTGGTCAGCGCCACCTGCGAAATGATCGTAGAGGTCATTCCCGGTGCGGTGGACAGAGCGCATGACCCGGACACGGGGCTGAACCTGTTTGCGTTCTGACCTGCGCCGCGTCATACCAGAGAAAGCAAATATTGCAAGTCCCCAAGCCGTTGTGACACAACGGCTTGGGGACTTTTTTCGGTTGGAAACGGCAGCGTCACTCAATACTTGAGCATGACCGTCCTGCATTCCTCGCAGATGGACGCCGGAACTCTCGTCCGGTGGCTGGCCTTGAGGTCTGTGATCTTCACAAAGCCGTCGGCATTCTTCGCGTTCTCAAACACGCCCGGCACCTCGTTTGCAAAGCTGAACGCGCCGTCCTTGCTGCAAAAGAGATACCCCTCCCGCATTTCCTTTCCACATTCGGGACATTTCATGATCGCACCTTCTTTTATTCGTTGGATTTCTGACCTGCACGCAGGGCCTTTTGCATTCGTTCCTCAAAGACCTCCGCCTTGATGAGCGCGATGCCCTGCTCCTCGTCGCCGAGGACGACCATGCGGTCGCCTTCGCTCAGGTGGAAGGTATCCCGCGCGGCCTTGGGGATGACGATCTGCCCCTTGGCGCCCATCGCCACCGTTCCCCACAGATGCTTGCCCACCGGGGCGGGCGCCACCCGCGCCTTGCCGACCTCCTCATCCTGATGGATAAGGGCGTCGATGGAGACCCCGTAGAATTTTGCCAGCCGGTCGCATTTTTCAACGTCGGGGATCGTTTCGCCCTGCTCCCACTTGGAGTAGGACTGGCGCGAGATGCCGATGACCTCCGCCACCTCCTCCTGCGTCATGCCGCGGATGTTTCGCAGGAGCGCCAGATTCTCTGCCAGCATACTGACCACCTCCTTGTCTGTGCCATCATTATACAGCACACAAAGGAAAGCTTCCACCATACAAACTTGTCAGAAAAGTGCTTTTTGTGTTCGTTTTGCCTGCGCGATTATGCCCTTTTAGAAGCTGCTTTCTCAGCCCTTTTCCATGTACTGCACGGAAGTTCTTTCTTGACGCAGAGCGGCTTTCGTACTATGTTATACATAAGAAAGAATGTATAAGTAAAGAAGCAAGCTGCCATGAGTGAAACCCCGGCCTATGTAAAGAAAAGGAGGCCCTCCACATCTGACGGCGCAGCCGTGCGCCACCTTTGTGACCGTATGTTTTCTTTCATCCACAGCGATCTCATATTTTGTTTTATAAGGAGGAATTCCCATGTCCGCATTGAGATCCCGCGTGCGCCTTGGCAGCAAGGCGCCCCTGAGCGAACAGGAACTCCGGCAGATCGACGCCTATTGGCGTGCTGCCAACTATCTGACCGCCTGCCAGCTCTATCTGCTGGATAACCCCCTGCTGGAGCGCCCTCTCGTCAAGGGCGACATCAAGCAGACCGTGGTGGGTCACTGGGGTACCTGCCCCGGACAGAACTTCATCTATACGCACCTCGACCGGGTCATCAAGCGCGATGATCTGGACATGATCTATCTCTCCGGCCCCGGTCACGGCGGCAACGCCATGGTGGCGCAGGACTGGCTGGACGGCAGCTACACGGAGATCTATCCCAATATCACCCGGGACAAGGAGGGTATGCAGAAGCTCTTCAAGCGCTTCTCCTTCCCCGGCGGTATTCCCAGCCACGTAGCGCCGGAGACCCCCGGCTCTATCCACGAGGGCGGTGAGCTGGGCTATTCCTTGGCCCACGCCTTCGGCGCCGTGGCGGATAACCCCGAGCTCATTGCTGCCTGCGTGGTGGGCGACGGCGAGGCGGAAACCGGCCCGCTGGCCACCTCATGGCACGGCAACAAGTTCGTCAACCCCATTACCGACGGCGCGGTGCTGCCCATTCTGCATCTCAACGGCTTCAAGATCGCCAATCCCACCATCTTCTCCCGCATGAGCCACGAGGAGGTGGAGTGCTTCTTCCTCGGCTGCGGCTGGAAGCCCTACTTTGTGGAGGGCAGCGACCCCATGACCATGCACCAGCAGATGGCAGCCGTTCTCGACGCGGCGATCCGCGAGATCAAGCGCATCCAGCGGGAGGCACGAAAGAGCGGTGAAGCCAAGCGTCCCCGCTGGCCCATGATCGTGCTGCGCACCCCCAAGGGCTGGACAGGCCCCAAGGAGGTGGACGGACTGCCGGTGGAGGATTGCTGGCGCGCCCATCAGGTGCCTATCTCCATGGGTGCGGACACGGAAAAGCACCTTGCCCAGCTGGAGGCATGGCTGCGTTCCTATAAGCCGGAGGAGCTGTTCAACGCCGACGGTACGCCCGTGGAGCTGGTAGCGTCCTTCCCGCCTGCGGGCAATCGACGGATGGGTGCAAACCCCCACGCCAACGGCGGTCTGCTGCTGCGGGATCTGCGTACTCCCGATTTCCGGGACTATGCCGTGGACGTCAAAGCCCCCGGCTCCGTGGAGGCGCAGGATATGTATGTTCTCGGCACCTATGTCCGGGATGTGATGAAGCTGAACATGGACGCCCGGAACTTCCGCATTTTCGCGCCGGACGAAACGGCGTCCAACCGCTTGCAGGCCGTTTTCGACGTGACCGGCCGCCGTTTCCTTGACCAGCAGATCCCCGGCATTGACGACCACCTCGACCCCGATGGACGGGTGATGGATTCCATGCTCTCCGAGCATTTCTGCGAGGGCTTTTTGGAGGGCTATCTGCTCACCGGACGCCACGGCTTCTTTGACAGCTACGAGGCGTTCATCCGCATCGTGGACTCCATGTTTGCCCAGCACGCCAAGTGGCTGAAGATGTGCAGCGAGCTGCCCTGGCGGCACGACATCGCCTCCCTCAACTATATCCTCGCCTCCAATGTGTGGCAGCAGGATCACAACGGCTTCACCCACCAGGACCCCGGTTTCCTCGACCATGTGGCCAATAAGAAAGCGGATGTGGTGCGGATGTATCTGCCGCCGGATGCCAACTGCCTGCTGAGCTGCTTTGACCACTGCATCAAGAGCCGCAACTATGTGAATGTCATTGTGGCCAGCAAGCACCCCCGCCAGCAGTGGCTGACCATGGAGCAGGCGGTGAAGCACTGCACACAGGGCATCGGCATCTGGAGCTGGGCCTCCAACGATCAGGGCGAGGAGCCGGATGTGGTCATGGCCTGCTGCGGCGACACACCCACGCTGGAAACGCTGGCTGCCGTCAGCATCCTGCGCAAGGAGCTGCCGGAGCTGAAGATCCGCGTGGTAAATGTGGTGGATCTGATGAAGCTCCAGCCCCACACGGAGCATCCCCACGGTCTGACCGACGAGGAGTACGACGGCCTGTTCACCAAGGATAAGCCCATTATCTTCGCCTATCACGGGTATCCTACCCTTGTCCACGAGCTGACCTATCGCCGCCACAATAAGAATCTCCATGTCCGCGGCTACAAGGAGGAGGGCACCATCACCACGCCCTTCGATATGCGGGTCCTCAACGACATTGACCGGTTTGATCTGGTCATCGACACGGTGCGCCGTCTGCCGCAGCTGGGCAATCGCGGTGCATACCTCGTCCAGAAGATGCAGGATAAGCTGGTGGAGCATCGCCAGTACATCCGCGACAACGGCGTGGATCTGCCCGAGATCCGCAACTGGAAGTGGGATGAAGGTCTGAACCATGCCGAGTGAGATTTGGTGATCGCAGAGGTCATTCCCGGCGCGGTGGGCAGCGGGCACGACCCGGACACGGGACTGAACCTGCTCGCGTTCTGACCTGCGCCGCGTCATACACCTATAAAATTCGCGAAAAAAGGCTCCCGGCATACCGCGTGTGTGGTATGCCGGGAGTCTTTTTGCTTCTACGCAGTCTGTGTGTAGGCATCATAGAGGTTCGGTGAGCTCTTTCCGTGCTTTTATGCCTTGGCGTCGCTGCCGTTATTCTGACTGTCCGCCCCCACGGATTTTTCCGGTGGGGTACTGCCGTTCGGTTTTTGGCCGCCTCCGCCGCCGGAGGGCGGCGTGCCGTCCGGCCTCTGTCCGCCGGGGCCGCCCATAGTGCCCATGCCGATGCTTACCGTACCGGTCTGAGCGGTGCTCTCCGTCTGGGTCTCGCCGGAGGTGAGCGTATAGCTCTCTCCATCCGAAAGATCAGCGGACGAGAAGAACACAAAGGACGCGTTGTAGGCCGCCTCGCCTGTATAAAGCACCGCGCCGCCGCTGTTCGCAATGGCAAAGCTGTTATCCTGTGTCAGTAGCGACGCGCCGCCAAAGCCGCCCTGCGCGGGTCGATCTTCCCCATCGGGACGCTCTTCGCCGCTGGGTGGCTCCTTCCCATTGGGCTGTCCGCCCGCGCCGGGCTGCCCGTTCTGTAGATTCTCACCCGGCATTTCCGTCGTGCCGCCGAAGATCACGCAGGGCTGCGCTGCCGCAAGGCTCATGCCCATACCGCCGCTGCCGCCCGCTGCCAGCACCGTGCCGCCGGAAACGGTCACCGCGCCGTCCGCGTCCAAAGGCTCGTTGTCCGCGGCGTTGGCGGTCCAGACGGTCACGCTGCCGCCGGAGATCGTCAGACCGCCGTTGGAATCAAAGCCGTCGCCGCTGTCGGAGTGTGCCGTGATCGTCCCGCCGAAGATGTTCAATTCATAGGAGTAGCCGGTCAGATCGGCGTTGGCGGCGTTGATGCAGTCATCCGTGGACTGGATGCTGATGCTGCCGGAAAAGACGTTGACCGCGGCGCCCTCCAGTCCCTCATAGCAGGAGGTGATCGTCACGCTGGGGCCGTCCGTCCCCTCCGCGCCGATGTTCAACGTGTAGTCGCAGTGCAGCGCGTCATCCCCCGCCGAGAGGGTGAGGGCGCCGCTCTCTACCTCCAGCGCCGCCTCCGCGTTCACCGCGTCGTTCACCGGCGCGTCGATGTTCAGCGTCAGGTCGCGGATGGTCAAAGATGCCTCGCCGTCCTCCGTGGTTGCGCCGGACTTAACGCCGTTTTTGCCGTTTGCCTGCACGTTCAGCGTCCCCGCGCCGCAGAGCACCACCTGCGAGCCGTCCTTGCACTTGATGACGGCGTTTTCCGCGTCGGCATTGCCGGTCTCGTCGTTGTTGCTCTCCGTATCCGTCAGCGTGTTTTCCGTCCCCGCGGCGGCTTCAATGGTGACCCCGCTGCCCTTGCCGCAGACGATGGGCGCGGTGGTTTCCGAGGTGAGCGTCAGCCCGTTCAGCACCAGCGTCACGCCGTCCACGCCCTTTTCCACCGTCACGCTGCCGTCGGTGCAGCTGCCGGAGAGCACATAGGTGCCGGAGGCGGTAATGGTCAGCGCCGTTCCGTCGATCTCCACGCCGTCTGTGGGGGATGCCGTGATCTTGCCGTCGCTGAATGCGATTTCCGTGCCGCTGACGGTCGCGGTATTCTCCGCTTGGTTGGCAGCGCAGCCCGCCAGCAGGCTCAAGGTAAGCACCAGTGCAAGAATGATTGCCGATCGTTTCATAAAACCTCCCCCTGTCTGCCGTCTGCGGCGATGCCGTAGGAGATCTCCAGATTCCCGTTGCGGCAGCGCATGGCGTCCAGCAATTCTTTTTCCTTATCCGTATTCTTCAGCGTGACCCGATAGTGGAGGCTATACAGGCTCCCCATGTTCACGGTCTTGACCCGCAGCAGCTTGGAGGATGTGGTATACGCTGCAAAAAGGTCGGAGAACAGGGTGCTGTAATCCAGATTTTCCGGAACGGTCACGCGAATGTCCCGCTCGCGAACGTCCGCTGCCCGCCTTCCTTGCAGCAGAAAAATCATGCAGGTCACGAGCGCCGCCAGCACCGCCATGGCGCAGTAGCCCATGCCGCAGCAGAGGCCCACGGTCATGGTGAGGAAGATGGCCATGATGTCCCGGGCGGAGCCGGGAGCGGAGCGGAAGCGCACCAAGCTGAACGCGCCCGCCACCGCCACGCCTGCGCCGAGATTGCCGTTGACCAGCAGAATGACCAGCTGCACCAGAAAGGGCAGCACCGTCAGCGCCGAAACCATCGTGCCGCCCTCGCCGCTGATCTTCCGGTAGGCCAGCGCGATACCGAAGCCCAGCGCCACTGAGAGCAGACAGACGGCGAGGAACACCGGCGCCGTCACCGAGGTCGTATAAAGGGACGCGAAAATCCCGTCAAGCATATCGTCTCATCTCCGTTTCATCGAGTTTATGTTTGCAGAGCGATTCAAACGCCCTGCCGCACTTGGAAAACGAGATGGGGAAGATCCCGTTTTCCGAAAGCGCCTCCGCCAGCCACAGCGGGGCGGCGTTGGCGATCTTCACCTCCATGAGCACCTGCCCCGGCGCTAACAGCGGCTCGCCCCACGCGCCGCAGCGCAGATCCAGCGCCTCGGTGCGCCAGAGGATCTCGCGGTCCAGCGTCAGGCGCAGAGGGGTGTCCTCCCTCCCTCTCCACGAATCCCGCTCATAGCTGAGAAAGATGCGCGGCGCAAGGCCGCCGTAGGCGGTGAGCAGCCAGTTGAGCTCCTGAAAGATCTGTCCGTCGCCGCCGGACTGCCTGCGCGATAAATAGCGGAGCGCGTCGCCGTAGGGCATACTCACGCGGCGCTTATAGACGATGCCCCGTACCTTCTTCTTGATCTCCGGAAACACCTGCGTCTCCTCGTCTGGCACGCCGTAGCTGCGCAGGCGCAGCTTTTCCTTGTAGGCGGGCTTTTCCAGCGAGCGGCGGATCAAGCGATCATCCGGCGTGTCGTAATAGAGGTTATAGATGCTGCTGTGTGCAAAGGCGTCCGGCTCCATGTGCGCCTCCAGCGCCGGACGCAGGGCGGCAAGCTGCGCCTCCGTCAGCAGGTACTTTACTTCCTTCCGTTTGAATACGGCCTGATAGGTTTTCATCGTGCTGCCTCCTTTTGCTTTCGTTGTCCCTCATTATCCACGGGCTTCTGAAAAAATACTGAAAAGCGAATACAAACTTTTTTCAGAACGATTTCAGGTTTCCGCGTACAATAGGGACAAGAAAAAGGAGGGATTCCTTTGCATATTCTCATTGTAGAAGATGAAACCGCCCTGGCGGAGGCGGTGGCGCACATTCTCCGCAAGGCGGGACACAGCGCAGACCGGGTGGCAGACGGACAGTCCGCGCTGGACTATATCCGCGCCGGCGCGTATGACCTTGTCCTGCTGGACATCATGCTCCCGAGGCTGGACGGGCTCAGTGTGCTGCGGCAGATGCGAAGCGAGGGCGTGCAGACCCCTGTGCTGATGCTCACCGCCCGCACCACCGTTCCCGACAAGGTGGCGGGACTGAACGCCGGGGCGGACGACTATCTCACCAAGCCCTTTGACCCGGAGGAGCTGCTGGCAAGAGTCGGCGCGATGACCCGCCGGAAGGGCGCGATGGTGCTGAACGAGCTCTCCTTTCAGGATCTGACCCTCGATCTCAACACCGTCACGCTTCGCTGCGGAGTGCGGGATGTGCAGCTCAGCCCCAAGGAGTTCGCGCTGGCGCGGCTGCTGCTCTCCCAGCCGAGCATGACCTATTCCAAGGATCTTCTCATCAGCCGCGCCTGGGGGCTGGATTCCGAGGCCACAGACAATAACGTGGAGGCCTACATCTCCTTCCTGCGCAAAAAGCTGCGGTATCTCGGCTCCAGGGTCACCATCAGAAACCTACAGAAAATCGGCTACCGGTTGGAGGCCGCGCCATGAGTCCCTATCGGAAACGCTTTGTACAGTTCAATATGCTGCTCATCGGCATCGTGTTGACCGTCATGGTAGCGGCGGTGGCCGTGTACATGGTGAACGACTACTACAACAGCCTGCGCGTGACCATGGAGCAGGTGGTGGCCCCCCTGCAGGGCTTCTCCCAGCCGCCGAAGGGCGAGCCGCCGAGGGAAAAGCCCGAGCAGGAGCGCGCCCAGCAGAAAAAGGACATCCTCACGGTGTTCTACTCCCCGGAAAGCGGCGCATATTCGGTTTTATCGCCGAACAACGCCTTTACAGACGAGGAGCTGCGTTCGCTTTTGAGCGCCATCGTTTCTCAGAAGGACGACTTCGGCACACTGCGCCAGAGCCGCGTCATCTATTACCGCAGCGGGGGTGAGCCCTGCCGCATCGCCATCGCCTCCACGGACTACATCACCCGCTCCATGGCGAATTTAGCATTGGTGCTGCTGGCCATCTGGCTTAGCGCCATGCTGCTGTTTTTTGCCGTCAGCATCAGGCTCTCCGCCCTCGCCGCAAAGCCGATGGAGGACGCCATACAGCGCGAAAAGCAGTTCATCGCGGACGCCTCCCACGATCTGAAAACGCCCCTGTCCGTGATTCTGGCGAACAACGCTATTTTATTAGAGAATCTGGAAGCGCCGGTGGGCAGCGTCCGCCGCTGGGTGGACAGCTCGCAGGAGGCCGCCAAGCGGATGCAGCAGCTCATCTCCCAGATGCTCACGCTCGCCGATGTGGAGCGACCGGGCACGGCGCTTTCCATGCGGCCTGTCGACCTTGCCGCCATCGCCACAAAGGCGGCGCTGGAGATGGAATCCATCGCCTATGAGAAATGCGTCACGCTGGAAACGGCACTCCCCGCGGCTTGTATCCTGCGCGGCAATCCGGACTACTTGCAGCGCATCGTCAGCAGCCTGCTGGAAAACGCCCTGAAATATGAGCCGGCAGGCGGGCGGGTGCAGCTGACGCTCACGCAGGACAAAAGGAAGGCGCGGCTCTCTGTTCAAAACTTCGGCAGCACCATCCCGGAGGAAGACCTCCCCCATGTTTTCGACCGCTTTTACCGCAGCGACAAGAGCCGGAAAAACGAATCCGGCAGCTTCGGCCTCGGCCTTGCCATCACAAAGGAGATGGTGGAAAAACTGGGCGGGGAAATTTCCGTGTCCAGCTCCGCGGAGGGCGGTACTGTGTTTCAGGTCACCCTCTGCCGGTAGACAGCAGAAAAGGAGCTTTCGCTTGCACGAAAGCTCCTTTGTTATGCGGCAGGGTGGTTGGACGGTCAGCGCAGCGCCTTGGTGGGGCAAGCCTTCGTACACTCGTAGCAGAGGATGCACTCCGTTCCGTTTTTCCGCCTGCGGGATTCCCTGTTGACCTCCACGTTCATGGGGCAGACCCGCAGACATTTCCCGCAGTGGATGCACTTCTCCTCGTTGCAGTGGACACGCAGCAGGGAAAAATAGCTCATAGGCTTGAGGAACACCGTGATGGGACACAGATACTTGCAGAACGCCCGGTTGTCCTTGCACGCGAAGGCAAGCGCAATGCCCGCCGCATAGTAAAGCGCGTTTCCGGCGAGGAACAGCCAGAACATGATCTGCTCCAAGTGCGCAACTTTCATCAAAAAGAGGCCGGATACCAGCGCCAGCGACAGGGCGAACATGACATAGCGCAGCACGCTCAGTTTTTCTTTTCGCGGCTTCTGCGGCTGCTTGTAGGGAAGAAAGTCCAGCACCATGGCCGTCCAGCAGGCATAGCCGCACCAGCCGCGCCCGAACAGCAGCGGCCCGAAGATCTTCGCCACGGCGTAGTGGATGGTCGCCGCCTCAAATACGCCAAGGAACAGGTAGTACCAGAACCCCTCGATCTGCATATTCTCGTGGGAGATGACACCGAGGTACAGCAGCATATAGCTGCCCACCGCCAGCTGCACGAAATGCCGGGCGTAGCGCTTCCCGGCTGTAAACAGCGCCGTCCCCAGTCCAAGGCAGGCTCCGATGTAGCTGAAATTCAGCAGGTAGAACAGATTGTCCTTCGTGAGCCACAGTGTGACCGCCACCGCTTCAAATAGCAAGAATAGCAGCAAGGACGGCACATATTTGCGAGATCCGTTATTGCGTTTCATCGTCTTCCTTTTGCCCTCCTGAATCGTGTTTCCCTGCGGAGCGCCATCCAAACGGAGCAATAGGCTCCTGCAAGAGTAGAGCGTCCTTTCGTTCTTAAGGGGGTATCTGTTTGGCAAACCAGAATTAGTCGGGCTGCTTTGGCAATTCGCTTTCTTCAACCGGTACTGCTTCAAGGTCAATATCGGACCAGTATGAGCCAATATCTGAACTTGTAAAGTATGCAAAATTGCCCGTGAAAGATTTCAGTTTTCCGTTTTTGACTCCATTACAGACATAGATCAGTTCGTAGTTTGTCCCATCCGAAAGGCTAAATCGAAAACTGGTCACATCTGCTCCTGTGTTTTCCTCAACTTGTTTTTCTTTCAATGATAAGTCCTCAAACCTATCATACAAGTTTGCTATGTCAGTTGCTGCAACAACTACTTTCTTTTCTGCGGATACAGGTACTCCTGCGTAGCGATACACTTCAATATTTTCAACATCTCCAACTTCAAAGGGAAAGTCGATATTGACCGTTTCCCCGTTGCAGCCGACCAGCCCCATCATTAAAACCAGCAAGGCTATCAAGCCTATCGTTTTTTTCATATCATCGCACTCCTTTGTCACTTCCGATTTTCTTTTTTATCACAGGAAAACTGAAGGTCTATCATTTCTTGTCATTCATTTTCTTACGAAATACCCACAGCAAAGGTATATTCGGATCATATCATAAAAACTGTAAACAATTCTACCACAACTTTTATATAAGTATGATGCAAGGAAAAGTCCGAGCGGTTTTCCGCCCGGACTTTCTTTCTAAATCAGAAGCCACTTATGTGGTTTCATCAAGCGCAGGTTATGTTATGTTCAGATTATTCTCTGCACTTCTAAATATCACTCTGTCTGGCAAGTGCGCCTGCGCCGCATACTTTCCATTTTCGCGTCAGTCCTCCAACTCCGCCTCGTGCTTGAGGATCGCGCCGGTGGCGGCGTTGATCTCGTAGCTGTATTCCATATTGCCGGATTTGAACTCGACCTCGTATACGAGCGTGCCGTCCTCATCGTCCAGCTCGATCTCCATGTCATACGCCTTGTTCTCGCTCACGCCCGCGTGGTTCAGGGCGATGGACTTTGCCTTGGCATGGCCGATATCGCCGGTGGGCGCGGTGGGCTTTGCCGTCTCATCCCCTACAGGGGCCGTGGCCGGCAAGTCCTTCTGCCCGCTGAGCACGTTCCCTGTGTAGGCGTCCACCAGATACTCAAACTCACCCCATGCCGTGTGCAGCTCCACCTCGTAGTGCGCGGGGAATTCGTCCAGCTCGGAATCGACCTCCGCCGTGACGGAGTCAAGCGCCGTTGTCCCGGCATACTGCTCTGCGGCGTAAGCGGCGGCATCCCTGCCGATGGGCATGGCGGGCGCGCCCGCTTCCGCAAGGTCCTTCAGCTCCTCCACCGAGAGCTTTGCCAGCGCGTCAAACTTCAGCGACGGGTTGATGGCGAGGACGCGGTTCACCAGTGCCGCCTTGCCGGTGGAAATGTTGTTTTCCCGTGCCTGCTGCTCCCGTCCCGCATCCTGCGTCAGCGTCTGCGTCAGGACGGCGGCCTTCGCTTCGCTGGTCTGCAGCACGCCGTCCACGGCGCTGGTCAGCTCACGCTGGAGCTTTTCCGCACGGGCTGCATCCGTGTCCTCCACCGAGATCATGATGGCGGAGGAAATGCTGTCGAGATAGCCGTTTCGCACGAGGCTACCCACGATGGCGTTCACCGCCACATCCAGCTTTGCACCCTTGAGGTCAGCACCGTTACCCATATCCGCAAGGATGGCTTTTGCATCCTCGTTGAGCGGGGTGCAGACAAGCACCTTTTCGCTCCGATTCACTTTCAGCTCAATGCTGGGGTTCACATCCAGCGACACCACGGATGCCACCGCATGGGCCTGCTGATAGAACACGCCTCCGCCGCACAGCAGCATCACCGCAAGGCAGGCAGCCGCAAGCGTTGTCCATTTTCGATTTGCCGTTTTCTTTGTTGTCATGGGAATGACCGTTCCTTTCCGCGCTTCACAGCGGGAGAGAACGCCGCTCATATCGTCCGGCGCGGTCTTTTCAAGGGCCGCAGCCAGTCTCTGCTCCATTTTCTCATTGGTCATCAGGCGTCATCTCCTTCCAGAAGGCTGCGCATCTTTTTCAATGCTCTGTGATATTTCGACAGGACGGTAGGGAGCGGCAGCGCCAGCAGCGCCGCGATCTCCCGGTGCTTCATGCCCGTGACCGCGTGGAGCAGCACGATGCGCCGCTCCTCGTCAGCGAGGTTTGCCAATGCGCCTTGCAGCAGCGCGCGCTCGTCGGCGTCCAGTCCGCACTCCTGCGCGGGAATGGCGTCCCATTCCTCCTCGCTGAGGGCGGCATGGCGTTCTTCCCGCCGCAGGCGCATCAGGCACAGGCTGCGGCACACGGTCAGCAGCCAGCCCATGGGCGAGCCGGTGGGTCGGTACTGCGCCGCGCAGTCCCACACCTGCACATAGACGTCCTGCGTGAGATCCTGCGCGTCCTGCGCGTTTTTGAGGTAGGACAGCGCAAGGCCGTACACCGCCGTCCGCGTGCGCTGATACAGCGCCGCCAGCGCGTCACGCTCCCCGCCGGCAACGTGGAGCAACAACTGCTGCAGCTCGTGTCGATCCTCTGCCGGCGCATATTCTGTTTTCATCAGCATACTGAGCATGGGCTTTTTTCTCCTGTCATCCGTGTAATGCACGGAAAGGACGATTTATTGCAGTCGGAATGAAAAATTTTGATCAAGCTCCGCTGAGCACCTCGTAAACGCGGACAAGCGCTGCTGTTTCACAGATAAAGCGATCTGCCAGCGCCCGTTTCTCCCACCATGTTCTCTGCGGTGTTGCGTGATGCCCCGCGTCCTGCTCCGCCTCCGCTTTGGCGGCACGGATGGCCTTCTGTGCAGAGAGCCACCTGTCTCCCACTATCTGATCACCGATTTAACTTTGTCATAACAAATCGCTCGGTCACATGTGCAGCTATCGAAAAAACGATGCACCCGGATAGGTAAAATACATAGCCGCAGCCGATGGAAAAAACGAACGAAGCACTCAAATCAAGAACAAGATTTTTCCCCATTGTCTGTTTTGAGAGAAGCCCCTGGACGACGATTCCTGCACACCAGATAAGAGCATTGAGGAAAACGCACCAAATCGTGGCACAGTCCCACGTATCCAGCAAATACATCACAAAGGACTGCATCATCAGACGCTGTGCGATCTCAACAAATGCAGCTTCCATATATATCCACGCAAGCTCCTGTTTCTCCGCAGTTCGGCACTTCTTTTCGCTCAACCCCTTTATCAGGCACGCAGCAAAAAGCGTTGCCGCAGTAAGCGCCCACAACCCACCGTTTGATAGAGTCGATAAATTGAGAGAGTATCCACCACACAAGCGGATGATAAGCACAAGGGGAATACATGCAGCAAATAGTGGCGAAAAGTACGTGAGATGGTTGCAGCCTTTCTTAAAAAAGACGTGCGTCAGCCATAGTTGCATTCCAAACCAGACCCCACTCAGAAGGAATCCGAGAAATCCCGCAAGCAAATAGCGCATCAGCAAAGTACCCTCCACGTAAATCACAATTTATCAAACACAGCACATCCATTATGCCTTATATCGGCAGATTCGCGTATCTGCTTCACGCCCGCCATCCGATATGCTCATTCTATCAAAAAATACAGAATAATCAAGTTCGCCGATGCGCACGGGCAGCCCATCCGCCCGGATGCCTTCACCAAGCGGCCGCGGAAGGTCTATGACGCCCTCCACCACACTGGATATCTACACCCACACCTTCGATAAGAACAAAAAGGCCGCCAGCGCGGGCTTGCAGGGAATGCTGGAGATATGATATAGCGTAATAGCTCAGTTGGATCGCAAAATGTGCCCTGCGGCGCAAGGGTTTGGTTGGTGCTGCACAAATTTCCGGCATTTTGAAGAAAAACCTCGGAAGCCTTGTGGGGCAGGGCTTCCGAGGTTTTTCTCGATAGTAGTCAAATAGTAGTCTGCGCGCCTCGCAGGTCATGCGACTCGGTTCAACTGAGCACCTCTACGCAAGTCAGTTATTGTACAAAAGCCGCGTATCCAGCGCATCTGCGATGCGGTTCAGGGCTTCGCTCAGTTGGCTGCGCGGACAGGCGAAGTTCAACCGCTGGAAGCCATTTCCCTCTCCGTTCAAGCCGAACATCACACCGTTGTCCGTTGCAACCTTCGCCTCATGGCGCATGAAGTGCCAGAGCGCCTCATCGCTCATACCAAGAGCGCGGAAGTCCAGCCAAGCAAGATAGGTGGCCTCCGGGATACGATACTTTACCTGCGGCATCCGCTCCGCAATAAACGCCGCAATATACTCCGCATTTTCCTTCAGGTATGCACGCAGCGCCTCCAGCCACTCTTCACCCTCGGTGTAGGCTGCGATCTGTGCCACAGCTCCGAAATTTCCCGGCCACAGGTAGTAAGGTGCCATCTTCTTGCAGAAGGCTTCTCGGATCGCATCGTTGGGAATGATGATGTCTGACACCAGAAGTCCCGCCAGATTAAAGGTCTTGGAGGGCGAGGTGCATACGATGCAGTGCTGCGCGAGCTCCTCGGACACCGTGGCAAAGGGCGTATGACGGTGGGGCGGCAGAACAAGATCCCCGTGGATCTCATCGACCGCGATCATCACACCGTTATCAAGGCATATCCGCCCCACGCGCTCCAGCTCTTCCTTTGTCCACGCTCTGCCTACGGGATTGTGCGGGTTACAGAGCAGCATCAGCTTTGTTTCCGGCTTTTTTGCAAGCGCTTCGAGCTCTGCAAAATTGATTTCATAATAGCCCTCGCGGTTAACGAGTGCGTTCAGCGCCACATTGCGCCCCGTCCCGCGCACATAGTCATAGTAAGGGTAATAGACCGGCGACTGGATGATCACATTGTCGCCCGGCTGCGTATACATTTCGATCGCGCACACCAGCGCCATATTGACGCCGGGCGTATAGACGATCCACTCAGGCTTCACATCCCAATGGTTGCGGCGCTTCTGCCAGTCCGCGCACGCCTGTAAATATTCCGGCGCGGGATAGCCATAGCCGTAGGTTTCGTGAGCGGCGCGGCGCTGAATGGCCTCCGCCACGGCCGGAGCGGTTTTGAAGTCCATATCCGCAATGCCCATGGGGATAATATCTCTCTCACCGTACATCTGCTGCCGCAGCTCCGGCGACCATTTGATAGAGATGCTTTGGGTGCGGTCGATCCTCTGGTCAAAATCAAATTTCATGCGCTGCCTCCTTGCTTCAAAACGTGCGGAACAAAGTCCTTTTCTTTTCTTCTTGTTTGCGGTATAATACTATCGTTACTTGTGCGATATAACAATATATCATGTGCATTATATTGTCAATAGTAGGAGTATACAATGAACTCAATGAATTTAATCGTCGCACGAAATATCAAACGACTGCGAGAAGAAAAGAAACTGAGTATGGACGAGTTGGCTAAGCTCAGTGATGTCAGCAAAAGTATGCTGGCACAGGTGGAACGCGGTGAGGGTAACCCGACGCTTTCCACCCTGTGGAAGCTCTCCAACGGCATGAAAGTTCCCTTCAACGCGCTGACCGTTTCCCCCAAGGCCCCCTATGAGGTGGTGCGAACTGCGGAGATGCAGCCCATCTTGGAGGACGGCGGCAAGGTAAAGAACTACTGCCTTTTTCCGGACGATGAAAACCGGAAGTTCTCCGTCTACTATATGGAGCTGGCTCCCGGCAGCCATTGGCAGTCGGAGCCGCATCTGCGGGGTACCACCGAGTTTGTCACCCTTTTCGCCGGTGCAATCGAAATCACGGCTGATCAGAAGGAAATTGTTGTTCAGGCGGGTGAAAGCGTCCGCTTTCAGGGCGACACCACCCACGCCTACCGCAATATCTCCGACCAAACCACCATTCTGCACATGATCCTGTATAATCCGTAATCATAACCACCAGTAAACTGGTGGTTTGACCTGCCCCTAAAAGGGGCGTTGAAGGTTTGACACCGCATTACCATTTCAGGCAGCTGCAGTGCCCACCGGAGAAGGAAAAGGCAATCACGGAGGCATTGAAACATTTTGGAATGATTTGACTTCAACATAAGAAAAAGCCGAAGCAGTACCTTTACAGTGCTGCTTCGGCTTTTTTACTGTTTAGCCTTATATGCTTCCCCCCATGCCCACATGGAATCCAGAATGGGCTTCAGGCTCTTGCCGAGTTCCGTCAGAGAATATTCCACTCTCGGCGGGACTTCGGCGTAGACCTTGCGGTTTACCAGTCCGCTTTCCTCCATTGCTCGGAGCTGGGCGGTCAAAACCTTTTGAGACACATTGCCTACGGACTTTTTCAGTTCCCCGAACCGCTTCGTTCCCGGCAGTAAGTCACGCAGGATCAGCACCTTCCACTTGTCCCCGATGAGCGTCAGCGTGGTCTCCACAGGACAGGCAGGAAGAGCGGCTTTTGCGGTCATTTCGCTCATATTTGAAACCCTCCATAAAATTTTTTGGATGCACCAAATTGCCGGAAAACCCAGCAACGGCGCAATCGTTTCTTTCTGGTAACTACCCATTAGTTTCCATTTGGTAACTACGGCACAATATTGTGCTTACTTTACGAATGGGAGCTACGGCATTATTATAACGCCAGAGGCAAACGAAAGCAAGCCCAATTACCAAGGAGGTCACTCAAAATGAAAAAAATTCTTTCTCTCACTCTGGCTCTTGCCATGCTCGGCACGGCTCTCACCGGCTGCGGCTCTAAGGACGCTGCGACCAAAACACCCGCTGATAATACCCAGCAGACGACGCCTGTCCAGCAGGAACAGAGCCAGACCGAAAAGGCGCTGGCGCTCATCAACACCTTTGCCACCGGCGATACGGACACCGCCCGCAGCCTGTTGGCGGATGGTTACATCCAGCACAATCTGGCATACGGCACCGGTGCGGATGCCTTCATTGGCTCCGTAGAATATCTCGCATCCACTGATGTGAAAACCACTGTGAACAACATCCGTGCTTTTGAGGACGGTGACAAGGTATTCTTGCAGACGGTGTACAATTTCGCCGGGGCCGGTGAGCAGGTCGCCTTTGACATCTTCCGCTTTGACGAAAATGGCAAGATCGCCGAGCATTGGGACAATCTGGCGGCGCTGGCTGAGCCGAATCCCTCCGGTCATACCCAGACGGACGGCACGATGGAGGTCACGGATCTGGACAAGACCGAGGAAAACCGTGAGCTGGTCGAGAATTTCCTCTACGATGTCATGCAGGGCAACAACCTTGATAAGACTCCGGACTATTTTGACGGTGATGCCTACATCCAGCACAACACCGGTATTGCCGATGGCGTGTCCGGTCTGAACGCCGCGCTGGGCGCTTTGGCGGAGCAGGGCATTTCCATGGTGTACGATGAAGTCCACATGGTTCTGGCGCAGGGCAATTTCGTCCTTGCCGTCAGCGAAGGCACCTTCGGCGGTGCGCCCACCAGCTACTATGACCTGTGGCGCGTGGAGAACGGCAAGATCGCCGAGCATTGGGATGTGATGGAGACCATCGCAGACCAGTCCACCTGGCAGAATCAGAACGGCAAGTTCTGATCGTTACCCGGAGGTAACCATACCACAATATTGTGCGTACTTCACAAGCCGCACAAATCCCATTACAATAAACCCATCAAGAGAAAACAAAAATTATTTGGAGGTACTTATCATGAACAAAGTCGTAGAATTTCTGAATGCCAACCCTGTGCAGTATCTGGCTACCGTCGGTCGTGACGGCAAGGCAAAGTGCCGCCCCTTCATGTTCGCGGGCGAACTGGACGGCAAGCTGTGGTTCTGCACCAACAACACCAAGGATGTCTACAAGGATATGCAGGAGAACCCGGAGGTGGAGATCTCCGTTTCCAGCCCGGAATACGCATGGATCCGTCTGCACGGCAAGGCTGTGTTCGAGAACAACATGGCTGCCAAGGAAATGTGCATCCAGAACCCCATCGTGAAGGGTCAGTACGGTGAGGCCACCAACCCCATCTTCGAGGTGTTTTATCTGGATAATGCCCACGGCGTTATCGCTGACTTCTCCGGCAACCCTCCCTACGAGTTCTAAAAAAATATGCAGCAGCCTTAAGAAATACAAGGGCTGCTGCAATTCTATAATGAGGGGTATTGAAACGATGCAGAAACAAGATTATTTAGGATTACTGGTGGAAAATATCCACTCCACCACCATTGCCACCATCGGAACAGATGGGCATCCCCAGACCCGTGTGATTGACATGATGCTCTATGACGAGCAGGGCGTGTATTTCCTTACCGCTAAGGGCAAGGCATTCTATGCCCAGCTCATGGAGCAGGGGTTCATCGCCCTGTCCGCCACCAAGGACAAGCTCTCGATCTCCCTGCGGGGTAAGATCAAAAACATCGGCAGTGAGAAGCTGAATGAGATTTTTGAGAAAAACACTTATATGCAGTCCATCTATCCCGGCGATACCCGCAGTGCGTTAGAGGTGTTTTGCCTGTACGAAGCGGACGGCGAGTATTTTGACATCAGCGACCCGGCGCACATCGTCCGGGACAGCTTCACCATTGGAAAAGAAGCGCAGGAAGTACCAGGCTACTATGTGGGGGAAGGCTGCATCGGCTGCAAGCTGTGCTATTCTGTCTGTCCGCAGAAGTGCATCGACATTACAAAGAAGCCTGTGGCGATTGACCAGCACCACTGTCTCCACTGCGGGCGATGTGCGGAAACCTGTCCTAAGCAGGTGATCGAAAAGAGGGTTTGACTATGAACCAAAGTGAAAAACGTTTGTTTCTGATCCAGTCGCTTTTGAAGGAACAACCGCAGTATCGGGATATGGGCATACCGGCAGATACAAACAGTCAGCGTCAGCTTTTGCGGGGGCTGATGAATATTCGCGCGCCGCAGCGCATTGAAGCAGATTTTCTGAAAACACAGGACGCATACCTGCAAGGCGAAACCGTCGCAAAGGGCATCACGGATATTGCCGACCTGACGCCCATTCAGCCGGGGCTGTATCTCTGGCAGGGCGATATCACGACGCTGAAGTGCGATGCTATCGTGAACGCTGCAAACTCCGGCATGACCGGCTGCTATATTCCCAATCATCGCTGCATCGACAATGCCATTCACACCTTTGCGGGCGTGGAGCTGCGGCTTGCCTGTGAAGAATTGATGGAGCAGCAGGGCTATCCCGAACCCACCGGACAGGCGAAAATCACTCCGGCGTTCAATCTGCCCTGCCGGTATGTGCTGCACACTGTCGGACCGATCATCGACGGGCGAGTGACAAAAAAGGACAAAGAACTGCTGGCTTCCTGCTACCGCTCCTGCTTGGAGCTGGCGGCGGAAAAAGGCTTGGAAAGTGTGGCGTTCTGCTGCATTTCCACGGGAGAGTTTCATTTCCCCAATGACTTAGCGGCGGAGATTGCAGTGCAGACCGTCAAAGAATTTCTCAAAAAGCAAACCAGTGTCAAGAAGGTGATCTTCAATGTTTTCAAGGATTTGGACAAAACTATCTATGAAAAGCAACTCCGAGCCGATTGAACGGCTGCAAACGGTTTTGCAGGACTGTGACTCTGTTGTGATCGGTGCCGGTTCCGGACTGTCCACGGCGGCGGGCTTCACCTACACCGGTGAACGGTTTGAACAGCACTTCTCTGATTTCGCTCAGAAGTACGGCATTCAGGATATGTACAGCGGCGGCTTCTATCCCTTCCCTACAATGGAAGAATTCTGGGCCTATTGGAGCCGGTATATCTACATCAACCGCTATCTGGATGCCCCCAAACCGGTCTATGAGGATCTTTTGAATCTGGTGCGGGATAAGGATTACTTTGTCATCACCACGAATGTTGACCACTGCTTTCAGAAGGCGGGCTTTGACAAGAAACGGCTTTTTTACACGCAGGGCGACTACGGCTTGTTCCAGTGCAGCGAACCGTGCTGTCAGGAAACCTTTGAGAACGAAGCCGCGATTCGTGAAATGGTCACACGGCAGGAGGATATGAAAGTCCCGACAGAGCTGCTCCCTGTCTGTCCACACTGCGGCAAGCCTTTGACCATGAACCTGCGTTCCGACAATAAGTTTGTCGAGGACGAAGGCTGGCACAGAGCAGCGGAACGGTATGAGAATTTCCTCCGTACCCGAGCGGGTGGGAAAATCCTCTTTCTGGAATTGGGCGTTGGGTATAATACACCAGTCATCATCAAGTATCCATTCTGGCAGATGACCGCGAAGAACCCAAACGCAATCTACGCCTGTATCAACCAAGGGCAGGCAGTTTGTCCGCAGGAGATCCAGCGGCAGGCGATCTGCATCAACATAGACCTCGGCAATGCTTTGCAGGAGCTTTCATAAATGAGGGAGGAGCTTTCGCTTGTGCGAAAGTTCCTCCCTCATTTGGCGCTGACCAAATCGGTTTTATCCGCGCAGCACGACCTTCTGGATGTCATTTTCCATCACAGTTGTTTTCCGTTTTTTAGAGACCTATGTCACACTACTCCATGTCAAGAGTAGGATTCCGTCTCCTGTTGTCCGTGTAATGCACGGATAACAGGATGATTTATTACATTTGGACTTAAAAACTTTTTTGATCAAGCTCCTCTGAGCACCTCGTAAACACGGATCAGTGCTGCGACCTCGCAGGCAAACCGATTCGCCAGTGCTTGCTCCTCCCACCATGTTCTCTGCGGCGTTGTGTGCTGTCCCGTGGTCTGCTCTGCTTCCGCTTTGGCGGCACGGATGGCTTTCTGTGCAGAGAGCCACCGACCGTAGGCCCCGCCGTATAAGTCCCTTTTCAGCTTCCGCAGCGCGGCCTTGTACGCCTTCTCCGCTCCGCTGGAGCCGTTGTAGTTGAGGCGGATCGCCAGCTCCTGAAAGGTCATGCCGACCTCGTCCGGCTGACCGATGCCAAGGTAGCTTCGCACCAGATTCAGCTCTCTGGGCGTCAGCACCTCCTCCATTCGCTGCATCAGAAGCGTCCGGCGCATGAGGCGGTCATAGGCCACGGCGGGATCGCCGCCGCAGCTGATGGAGAACACATCATCTCCCAACTGCCGTGTGCAGCACAGCGTCTGGTATTCCTTCAACAGTGTCTCAGCTGCCTTGGAGGATACCTTCAGCTTTTCGCACACCGCCTTGGTCAATTCCGACTCGGAGGTATCCTGTGCCTCGGCGCAGAGGTATGCCACTCTGCGCAGTTGATTGTACCGGCTGATGGGAATGGGCAGAGAGGAAGAATACCGCGCGGCATAGTCGGACAGCGCCGCTTCTATCGCGGGCGTCGCATAGGTCAGCAGCTTCGTTCCGAAGGCGGGATCAAAGCGCCTCGCCGCGTCCAGCAGCGCCAACGCCGCCTCCTGCTTCAAATCCTCCAGCTCACACCACGGTGTGTACGCCCGCGCCAGCTTGGTGAGGTAGCCCTCGTTCTGTGAGAGGAGCCGCTCCGCGGCGTTTTTGTCTCCGGCTTGTATCCGCAAAGCCAGCTCTTCATTGCAGGGGGCGTCCCCGGCAACGGTGTACATATTTTTCGTCACAGGAACGCCCCCTTCCTCATTTCAGCCGCTTTTCTGCCTCCGCGTAAATGTGTTCCAATTCCATGTCCCGCGCATATCCGTCAGCGGCATAGTCGTTGTCCATCAGTGCCTTGTCCCGGTAGCTCCCCGCCAGATACAGTGCCTCCCGCCGCAGGTCATCGGAGATCTTCCCTCGCTGGTGATGCTTGCGGATCGTCCCGGTTCGGGTATTGAACAGGCGGTAGACCGGGTGCTGTTTGTTCTGCTCCTTCTGGTGCATCATCGCGCCGTACTGCCGGCAGGTATAGCGATTGTCCTGCGGGGCGACGCCGTCACAGTACTTTGGGATGTGGCCGTTGGTGGTCAGAAAGTATCTTCCGCAGCCTTGGCACTGGCTGGGCGCGTGGCCGTGGTGCAATCCGTTCATCAGGTCATAGGTGTAGAAATCGGTCAGGCGCGGAAAAATCACCCGTTCTACAAACACCATTTCTTTTTCGTTTTTCGGACTGCGGGCAAACACATAGGTGGAGGACAGCTCCGGGTAGACCGTGAACGGCTCCATATCCAAGCTCTGTAAACTCCGCATCTCATCCCAAAACTGCTCGCTGTTGAAGCAGTCATGCGCGGCCACGGCAAAATGTGTTTCGTTCCGTTTTTTCAGACGCCGCAGATAATCCAGTTCAAAGAACCGCCCCGCTGCATAGAAGTGATACATAGCGATAGGGATGCGTATGATCCCGACGCAGAATCTCAGGAACTCCGTCTGGAACTCCGAATCGGGCGTCCGTATTTGCAGGAGGTTTCTTTCGTCAAACAGGATATTGATCCGGCGCATTTCCTTCTCATAGTCATTGTAGCAAAAGGGCGGATACTTCCAAAGCAGTTCAGTCAGATACAATATCCGTTCCCGCAGCTGCGGGAATACCGCCGCAGCCTCCTCATCGCTGCCCTGTACCACCACAGGGAACAGGAAGGTTGGTGCGCCGCCGGCCTGTATCAGCTCCGGCAGTTTTTCTTCGGGAATGTTCAGAATGGACATCGCCATGAATCCCGCCGGAAACTCCTTCTCCTGATAAAAGATCTTGTCATTCCAGACATCCATTGTGAACTGCGTGAAATCGTTGTTCTGCTGTATTCCCAGCGGCATAGCATCGCCCCCTGTCCCATATCTGTTTTGTAACTGTCCTGTGATATTCTCATTCTACCAAAAAATACAGAATAATCAAGTGAAAGGGTTAGAGCCTCGACTGCAGCGAGGTCTCTGCCCTTATCCTTTTATCCGGAGGAACAAAAATTGAAAAAAGAAAACCGATTGCTGACCATCGACGGAGAAACGCTGATGAGTCAGCCGCTCACACCGCTGAACTTCGTGGTGGATACGCTGCTCTCTCAAGGTCTGCACATCCTCGCGGGCTCTCCCAAGGTGGGAAAGTCTTGGCTGGCTCTGTGGTTGTCCGTCACGGTGGCGAAGGGTGATCCCGTCTGGGGCATGGGCGTGAAGCAGGGCACTACGCTCTACCTCTGCCTGGAGGATTCCACCCTCCGCATCCAGAACCGCCTGTTCGAGATCACGGAGGACGCTCCCGCCAGCGTCCACTTCACCACCAACAGCGACACCCTTGGCAAGGGTCTGGAGGAACAGCTCTGTGCGTTCCTCTCTGAGCACCCCGACACGGTGCTAATTATCATTGACACACTGCAAATGATCCGCGGCGCCGGTTATGACAACACTTACGCCAATGACTACCGTGACCTCTCCGTGCTGAAGCACATCGCGGATGCCCACGGCATCGCCATTCTGCTGATCCACCATCTGCGGAAGGAGCTTGCCGACGATGTGTTCAGCCGCATCTCCGGCACGACGGCCATCAGCGGCGCGGTGGATTCCAGCTTCACGCTCATTGAGGACAAGCGCGGCAGCGGCAAGGCAACGCTCTCCTGCATCGGGCGCGACATCGAGTACCGGGAGCTGACGCTGGAACGCAACGCGGAAAATGTGTGGGAGTTGGTGTCGGACAGCCGGACACAGCCGGAGCTGCTGGGCGGCCGGATCGTCATTCTTCTCTCTGAACTGATGCGTGACCGCACGGAATTTATCGGCACTCCCACGGAGCTGTCCGCGCAGATCGACCCTGCGGGCAGCGAGGGCGTCACACCGAAAAAGGTGTCTCGTCTGATCCTGCAAAGCGTTGCCGCACTAAGTAAAATCGGTATTTCCGCCGTGGTGCGCCGCAGCAACGGCAAGCGGCTCATCGAGCTGCGCCGTGCCGAAAGTGACGATGCACAGGGTACCCAAGCTGTTGACCCTATCGACCCTGCCGCTGTCTCAGGCGGTGAAAACGCCCCGTGTTTCGGCGTGTGAGCCGCTGTGTGCGCGGTTAGGGGCTGGGGTGGCGTGTGTACCACCCGAGAGCTGTTTACCGAACACGGCGCGGGACGCGGGAATCGTCGCCCACTCAGGTGGCGGCGACGGCCAGCATCGCATTTGTCTGGTCTGCGGCGAAGCCGCTGCCCTGCCAAATGCACCGAGCGGGCAAAGCCCTGCACCCAAATTCCGGGCGGAAGCCCGGACCCACTTAAAGCTACGATTGGAGAAAAACATGAAAAAAGATATCAAATTCAGCACGCGCATGGCGTCCACCGACCGCGAGAAGATCAGAACGCTGGCGGCGAAGGCCCACATGTCCATGAGCGACTATGTCACCGCCTGCTGTCTCGGCAAGCGGATCATCGTCATCGACGAACAGAAGGAGCTGCTCCGACAGCTCAAGGGCATCGGCAGCAATGTCAACCGCCTCACCGTCCTCGCCAACATGGGCAAGGTGCAGGTCACCGGCCTCGACAAAGTTGCGCAGGAGCTGTCCGAGGTCAGCGCCGCTCTGCGATTAGTCATGGAAGGGCGGTGAGCCGTATGGCCATCGTACATTTCGTGAACTACAAGCGGGGCACACAATCCCGCGCCGCCATGCGCGGCGTGATGCTCTACGTCATGCAGGAAAAGAAAACCGCATGGGAGGGGGAGCCGCTCGTCAGCGGCATCAACTGCCAGCCGCAGAGCGTCTACGATGATTTTCTGAACACGAAGCTGCTCTACCACAAGGACGGCGGGGTGATGTTCTACCACATGGTGCAGAGTTTTCCAAAGGGAGCGGCGGTCGATCCACGGCAGGCTCACGAAGCCGCACGGCGGCTGGCGGAATACTTCGACGGCTGTGAGGTGCTGGTCTGTACCCACGTAGACCGGGAGCACATCCACTCCCACTGCGTCATCAACTCCGTCAATTTCGACACCGGCAAAAAGCTGCACATGGCAAAGGAACAACTGCAAGAGTTGATGCGGCGCAATGACATGATCTGTCTGGAGATGGGTCTGCCGGTCTTTGAGCCGACCGCACAGCAGGCCCGCGGCATGAGCGGCGCGGAATACCACACGGCACTGAAAGGCCAAAGCTGGAAGCTGCGGCTCATGAACACCATCGATGCGTGCATGAAATACGCCGCCGACAAGGACGCCTTCGTTTCGCTGATGGCGTCCGAGGGCTACGCCGTCCGCTGGGAGAGCAGCCGCAAATACATCACCTACACCACGCCGGACGGCATGAGATGCCGCGACAACAAACTGCACGAGGAAAAGTATTGCAAGGAGACCATGGAGCATGAATTCAGAATCAGAGCAGAGTTCGCTAAAAGAAAATTCCATCGAGCAGAGGAAGCCGATGGAGGAATTGAAGCGAATGAATCAGCCAAACAGCGCACCGCCAGCTGCGCCGCAGCCGATCCAGCCCATTGTGATCCAGTGCGATCTGCCGCAGGCGATGAACAAATTGACGGAGCAGGCAGACGGAATGAATTGGGAGTTGGAGGAGATTCGGAAAACACTTCCCAGTCTGAGAACACACATCGACCTGACGCCGGTGCAGCAGTCTCTGACAGAGATGCAGAGATCGCTGACAGAGATGAACAAACTGCTGGAACGGGTTGGGAACCTGAGCGAGCGGTATTCCTGCAAATGGATTCGGTGGCTGCCGGATTTCAGTCTGCTCGTAGCGTTCAAGTGGATCATGCTGGTGCTGATCCTTGGCACGGCGGCACTGGCGGGTTGGTATGGCGCGACGGCGATCCGCGGCCTGTTCCTCTGATCCCCGCCGTGGCCGGACTGACTGCCGTGGGGACATTGATAGATGAGGATGAGGACGCCGAGGAAAAGCGGCGGCGCATGGAGGCGAAAATCGCCGCCGAAAACTTCGGCGCTGTGGTCGGCTTCGCTGCAGGCGCGGCTCTGACGGTGAAAGAAAAATTGGATGAACACGCCGCGCGGGAAGAACAGAAAGAAAATCAGCACGAGCAAACAATAGGAGGACTCTAAAAATGGCAAGCATCAAGCAATTAGATGAACGACGGTATAAGATCACTGTCAGCAATGGCTACCGGCCCAACGGCAAAAAGATCAGCAAGGCAAAGACCATCCAAGTCCCGTCCGGTGTCCCCAAGCGCGGCATTTTCCAATTCGTCGCCCACGCCGCAGAGGAGCTGGAGCGCAGCTTCAAGACCGGCTACGTCGAGGATGGCGAGATGACCTTTGAGGAATTCGCCTCCCTCTGGCTGAAGCGGCAGACGAAATATGCCCCCAGCACCATCGCTGCATACCAACGGATGCTGGAGGTGGTGTATCCCATGATCGGCGGCATCCGCCTCAACAAGCTCCGGCCGATGGCACTGGAAAATATGCTCTCCGTGCTGCGTAAGCGCAAGCACCACGGAAAGCTCATCAACGAATCCACCGCGCAGCGGTACCTCTCCGTGGTCTCCGCCGTGCTCAGCGACGCCAAGCGCAATGAGATCATCGAGAAGAATCCCGCGCGGATGTTAGACCTGCCCACACCGCAGCGCACGGTGCAGCGCATCCCCACGCGAAGCGAGGTGGAAAAGCTGCTGGACGCGCTGGCGAAGGAGCCGCGGCACTACCGCCTATTCTATCTGCTCTCCATGTACACCGGCTGCCGCCGGGGCGAGCTGTGCGCTCTGCAATGGTCGGACTTCACCGGCACGCAAAACGGTCTGCTGCTCACCGTCAGCCGCTCCCGCAGCAGCGTTCCCGGCAAGGGCATCGTGGAGGGCGCCACCAAAAACGGCAAGAGCCGTGAAGTCTACCTCTCCTCTGACCTGCGGGGCATCCTCCTCACCTACAAGCGCCGCAAGCAGATGGAGGCGGACAAGCAGCGCCGCAAGCTAAGTCCCTACCTCTTCACCGACGAGCAGGGGCAGCTCATCCACCCGGATACCTTCACCAAGCGGCTGCGGAAGATCTATGACGCCATCAGCTTTCCGCGGGAATACCACCTGCACACCCTGCGGCACTACTTCGTGACATCGCTGCTGCACTGCGGCGTGGACAAGCAGACGGTGGCAGACCTCGTGGGTCATGCGGACACCGGCTTTCTGGAGCGCACCTACTGCCACCCCCAGCAGGCGCAGAAGGAGCAGGCGGCAGACTCCATGCTCACCATGCTCCGCCCGGACGGCGAGCAGATCTTCAATCTCGCCGCCGCCTGTTCTCCGAAGCGGCGCAGCGCATGATTGTTGCTTTCGTAGAAATTCATTTTTCCAAAAATTACAGATAGCTTTACCGCCGTGCTTGCGGTATGTTGTGCTTGCAAAATAAGCCTCAACTGTACCGAGGTCAAATGAAAGAGAGGTCATTTTTATGGCAAGCATCCGCAAGCGCGGCAGCAGCTATCTCATCGTGGTCTCCATGGGCTATGACTACAACGGCAAGCGCATCAACCCCCGGCAGAAAACCGTCCACCCGCCGGAGGAGCTGACGCCCAGGCAGGTCGAAAAGTGGCTCAATGAGCAGGCCGTTCTCTTTGAGCGGGAATGCCGCCACACACCGCAGCCCGTCCAGCAGCTCACGCTGGCAAAATACATCGACCTGTGGCTGACGGACATCGCGCGCGGCAAGCTGGCAAAGTCCACCATCCGCCGCGACCGGCAGGACATCGAGCGTATCCTCCCGGCGCTGGGTCACTACAAGCTCACCGAGCTGCGGCCGGAGCACTTCCGGAATTTCTACGCAGAACTGCGAAAAGTCATTCGTCCCGACACAAAAAAGCCACTCTCCGAGTACACCATTGAGGGCGTGCACGCTACGCTGTGCAGCATCCTCTCTGATGCCGTGGAGGGTGGCTTTCTTTCGCATAATCCGGCGTGGCGCACCTACCGCTACGCCGGGCGCAAGTGCGAAAAGAAGATCGCGGACGAGGAAACGGCGCAGAAGATCATCGCCGCGCTGGAGGGCGAGAGCATCAAGTACGAAACCTACTTCAAACTCATCATCGCCACGGGAATGCGGCGGGGCGAGTGCTGCGGATTGAAGTGGTGCGACATTGATTGGGAGCAGCGTTCCATCCACATCTGCCGCAACGCGGTCAAGGTGACGGACGAGGAGATCTTCGTCAAAGAACCCAAGACCCGCGCAGGTGACCGCTATGTGTACTTCTCCGCCGAGATGGAAAGTCTCCTGCGGGAGTACCGGCAGGAATGTGCATACATCACCGAAACCTATGACCAGCGGCAGCTGACCACTGATGACTTCCTGTTCCGCCGTCAGGGAGCGCAGCTCCCCATGACGCCCACCACCTTCACCTACCGCTTCAAGCTGATCCTCAAGAAGAACGGCCTGCCGCAGGAGCTGAACGTCCATTCCCTCCGGCACACCGCCGCCAGTCTGATGATCGCGGGCGGCACGGATGTGGCCACGGTGGCGGGCATCCTCGGCCACAGCCAGCCCTCCACCACGCTCGACATTTATACCCATGCCTTCGATAAGAACAAAAAGGCCGCCAGCGCGGGCTTGCAGGGAATGCTGGAGATATGATATAGCGTAATAGCTTAGTTGGATCGCAAAACGCGCAATAGTGGTCAAATCAGGTTTCAACTCTCCTTACTTTTCGCATATAAAAACCGTCTCAAACGACATGTTTGAGACGGTTTTTGTGGATACTCGCAGGCTTTATTGTTCAGGAATCCGTGCTTTTTTGTTTTGCTTTTCCGGTATCCGAATCAATTGTATCCAATAATGACACTCAGCATGACCATAAGCGTTACCGCCGCGTACATGATGACCATGAGCTTCCAGACCCACTTGAACCACTTGTCAAACGGGATACCGGCCATGCTCAGGCCCGCCATCAGGACGCCGGACGTGGGCCACAGGGAGTTGGAAAGGCCGTCGCCATACTGGAACGCCAGGACTGCCGTCTGGCGGGAGACGCCGAGGATATCTGCCAGAGGCGCCATAATGGGCATCGTCGTGGCGGCCTGTCCGCTGCCGGAGTTGATGAAGAAGTTGATGAACGTCTGGACAATCACCATCAGGCCTGCGGCGAAAACGGCGGGAATGCCCTGCAGCCCGGAGGCCAGCGCGTGCAGGATCGTGTCGATGATCTGTCCCTGCGTCAGGATGACCACCATCGCGCGGCAGAGGCCCACCAGCAGCGCGCCGTAGGTGACAGACTTCGCGCCCTCGACAAATGCGTTGGCGACCTCATCCGTTTTCAGGCCGCCCACATAGCCGCAGATAACGCCCATGGTCAGGAACAGGGCGCAGATCTCCTTGCTGGTGCTCCAGCCGTGGGTAATGCCGTACACCAGTGCGATAAAGCCGACCAGCACGACGATGAGGACGGCCTTGCGTCTGCCGGTGAAGACCAGCTCCGTGCCCTTTTCCGACAGCTCCTTGTCCACATCGCTCTCCACGCCGTACACGACGCTCCGCATGGGATCCGCCTTGATCTTTTTGGCGTAGTGCAGGACATAGAGGATGGCGATGAGCAGCACGACCACATGGGTCACGATGCGGTAGCCCATGCCGGAGAACAGCGGCAGCCCCGCGATGCCCTGGGCAACACCTACCGTATACATATTCATCCAGCCAGCGGCGAAGCCGCACACAGCGCCGACATTGACGATGGCCATGCCCACCACGGAGTCATAGCCCAGCCGCTTGGCCAGCAACACACAGATGGGAATAAAGATCAGCGTGGATTCCGCCAGTGCGAAGGTAGCGCCGCCCAGCGAGAAGATGGCCATGAGCAGGATGATCAGCAGCGCCGTTTTATTCCGCATCTTTTCGATAGACGCGCCGAGTCCCGCCTCGATGGCCCCCGTGGCGTTGATGATGCCGAAGGAGCCGCCGATGATGAAGATCAGGAAAATGATCCAGCCTACCTCTCCCATGCCCGTGGGGATCGCCTCGACCATGGCCACCGGGGAAACAGGCGTTTTGTCCACATAGTGGAAGGAATCCGGGTCAACCACCGTTGTGCCCGCGTCATTGGTGTAGCGGTCATACACACCGGCAGGGACGATATAGGTCAGTACCGTGCAGAAGATGATCAGGACAATGATCAGCGCGTATGGGTGCAGGACTTTGAATTTTTTCTTTTCGGGTCGTTCCATTTTTTCGCTCTCCTTTTCTTTTCCATTTCAATGCGCTTTGGGGTCTGGGTGCTTTGACACCCCCATAGCCGCGTGCACAACGAATACAGGGATGATCGACAGGATCAGGGGTTCTTACTTGCAGTAATCCAAGACACACTGTACATAAAGCTCTGTACCGATCTTGAAGGTGGATTCGTCTAAATGGAATTTCGCGTTATGGTGCGGATACACTTTTCCGTCGTCATGGGCCTTCCACGATCCCAGTATCCCGAAGCTTCCCGGCACCGTACGGATGTAATACGACACATCCTCGGTACCCGTGGTAGGCTCTGCAATGTCCACAACATTTTCTTTCCCCACCACTTTTTCCGCGCAATTCTTCAGGAACTCCGTGACATCAGGATCGTTCTCTGTCGAGGGATAGTAGGACACATAGCGGACATCTGCTGTGGCGCGGTTCGCCTCCGCGATACGCGGCAGCATGGTTGTGATGCGCTCCTTCAGATGTGCCGCATCCTCCTGCGTCAGGGCGCGCACAGTTCCCATAAACTGAACTTCGTCTGGAATGACGTTCTCCACCTTGCCACCGGAGATCATGCCCACTGTCACGGCAGCTCCGTGAACAGGATTCAGCTCTCTGCTGACCAGCTTTTGGAGGGATTGAATCATTTCACACGAGACCAGTATGGGATCCACGCACTCATGAGGGCACGCCCCATGACCGCCTACGCCGTGTACCGTCACATAGAACGCAGAGATCGATGCCATCATCGAGCCCTTCTTTACGCCGATACAACCATTGGGAACATCCTTGAACAGTCTGCCGATGTGGAGGCTGATAAACCGGTCCACCTTCGGATCAGTCAGGCAGTCCTCCTCCACCATGGTCTTTGCGCCGCCGGTGGTTTCTTCTGCGGGCTGGAAGATCAGTACTACCTTGCCGGTGAAGGCTTCCGTATGGGACGATAAGATCTTCGCTGCGCCCAGCAGCATGGCCACATGCGCATCGTGACCACAGGCGTGCATTGCCCCGTTTGTGGATGCAAAGGGGAGTCCTGTCTCTTCCCGGACGGGCAGTGCATCCATATCCGCCCGGAAGGCGATGGTCTTGCCGGGGCCATTTCCCTCGATCACTGCGGATATGCCGCCGTTGGAGTATCTGCGATAGGGAATGCCCATTTCGGTCAACCGCTCGCAAATGAAATTCTCTGTCTTAGGAAGGTCGCTGCCCAACTCCGGCGTGGCATGCAGGGTCCTGCGCCACTGGATGACCAGTTCCTCGTTTAGAAGAACTTCGTTTTTCAGATCAAACATAGTTATTCCTCCCGAAAGCCGCGTTTTCCGCGGTTCTAATCATGAAGACAAATGGCCAATTACCAGTTTTTCACCAGCTCGTCAGGATCTGTCCACTCACGGTTCTGTTTCAGAGCCGTCTCCTTCAAGGTCAGCTTCCCGTCGTAGCAGGTCATACCAAGGCGCAGCAGACGATTGTCCTCCATGGCCTTCTTGAAGCCCTTGTCGGCCATCTGCAGCAGGTAAGGCAGTGTGGCGTTGGCCAACGTTACAGACGCGGTCTGAGAAAAAGCAGACGGAATATTGTCTACGCAGTAGTGCATGACACCATCCACATAGAAAATGGGATCGTCATGTGTGGTATCCCGGCAAGTTTCGATGGCGCCGTTTTCGTCACAGGCGACATCCACGATCATGGCGCCGGGTTTCATCAGCTTCAGATCTTCGCGGTAGACGATGTGATCTTTTCTCTCCTTAGACCACATGATCCCATTGATAATGACGTCAGATTCCCGCAGGCATTTTTCCAGATTGCTGCGATTGGATATCATGAAGGTCACATTGTGGGGCATGACCTTTTGGGTGGCCAGCATGGTGTCCATATTGACGTCCAGAATACGCACCTCATTGCCAAAAGCCGCTGCCAGCTCTGCCGCGCCGGTACCTACCACGCCGCAGCCCAGAATCGTGATGATCGGAGTCTCAACGCCGACCACATTGGCCAGCAGCTTTCCGGGACCGCCATTGACGGACTGGGAAAAGTACAGCGCTGCCAGGAAGCCGCCCTTTCCGGCCAGCTCGCTCATAGGGCGCAGCAGCGGAAAACGACCGTTCTCATCCTGCACATCCTCGTAAGCAGCAGCGGACACGTGGCTGTTCAACAGCACATCCGTCTCGTCCGGATGGGCATTGGAGTGGATATAGGTGAACAGGATCTTGTCCTTGTTCATCCACTTGTACTCCTGAGGGAACAGCTCCTTGACCTTATAGTACAGATCAGCCTTCTCCCACACGGTGTTGGTATCCGCGATCACCGCACCGGCAGCCTCGTAGTCCTTGTCGCTGAAACCACTGCCGACACCGGCGCCCGTCTCCACATACACGGTGTGTCCGTGGCGCACCATTTCCGTCACTGTGGCAGGAACGGCAGCAACACGGAATTCATTTGCCTTGACTTCCTTCAAAACACCAATAACCATTTTTCTATACCTCACTTTTTTAATACAGCGACGCCTCATCGCAGATTGTTTCATTCAATGAGCTTTATTTTGTTGTAGCGATTGTATACAATTCAGAATTCAAAGTCAACTTCGTTTTGAGTCAAGCTGATTATTTTGTTAGGTCAAACAAACGACGGTGCAGTGTTTTCGTGAAAGTGTACAATGGTTAATTTGCGCTAAACATACAACAAAGAGCCGCGCATCGCTGTGCGGCTCTTTGTTGTATGTTTATTTGTCAAGGCTGGTGTGATTCTCGGACGCTGTCCTCCGCCAGCTGAATATCCTCCAAAAGTGCCTTAACCCCCTTCTTTTCATCTCTGTTGCGGAACGCTTCGTAAATCAATTCGTGCGTTTCCAGCGAGAGCGTGTTGGTAGTGGAGCTATCCCAAAAGAGCAAATAGGTACCCACTTTGTTGTAAAGCTCGTTCAGATATTTCTCATAGTAGGCATTCTGCGCCTCCATGGTAATGATCCAGTGAAACTCGCGGTTCAGCCCTACATAATCGGACATATTGAAGATGCTCCCCAAGTGGCGCTGCTTCTCCATATTTTGTTCCATCAGGAGGACGCTTTCATCACTGCGCCGCTGTATAGCTGCGCGGAATGCCCCAACCTCCAGTACAGCGCGAATCTCATATACCTGCCGTAAATCCGTGAAGGAGGGCTTTGCCACAAAGGAACCCTTGTTGGGCTGCTGGACCACAAGCCCTTCATAGGCCAGCCGCACCAGCGCTGAACGGATGGGCGTGCGGCTGACACCGGTCTCCCGCGCGAGATCCTCCTCGATGATTCGATTGCCGGGATAGAGCGATTTTGTGACGATTTGATTTTTCACATATTCATAAACGATGTCTGCCGGGTTTCCCTGTTTCATAGCCATTCTCCATTCCAATCGTTTTGCCTAGCAGATGTATTATACATGGTATTTTATATTTGTGCAACATTTTGTCTTTTGCTTCATTTGAAATTTTGTATACGAAAAGCAAATCGCTCTTTTTAGCCGCCATCTTCTATCGACTATCGACGGCCTCGCAGTTTCCATTTTTCCAGTTTAGTGGCTGCGGCTGTGATCTCCTTGTGCGTCTGGGCCATCAAGCGTAAAAATCGTCCTACCAGCGGGATGGTTTTCTCCCCGTGCATGTTCACGGTATTGCTGACCATATAGCAAAAACCGTCTTAAGCATATTGCTTGAGACGGTTTTTGTGATTGCCCACAACGTTTGTTGTCCGCACTCCCGCATATCGCAAGGAAGGGAATGTGTGCAAGGGAAACCTTAGTCGGGTTTCCCTTGCGCGTTCAGTCACCCGCCCGCAGGCGACCGGTTTTGCGCTGCAAAACCGTACCAACACGAAAAAAGACACGCAGAAGCGTGTCTTTTTTCGTGTTGGTACGCCTGACTGGATTCGAACCAGCGGCCTTTAGAGTCGGAGTCTAACGCTCTATCCATCTGAGCTACAGGCG
>CAKTPV010000007.1 GCA_934591815.1 uncultured Oscillospiraceae bacterium | reverse complement strand
GCCCCCAAAACAAGGAGGACTGTACCATGAGCGAGGAAAACATCTACACGTTTGAAAACGAGCAGTACCGCAAGACGTACTGGCATACCTGCTCCCACATTCTGGCGCAGGCGGTGAAGCGCCTGTGGCCCGAGGTGAAGCTGGCCATCGGCCCCAGCATCGACAACGGCTTTTACTACGATCTGGACGCGCCCTTTGCCTTTACCCCCGACAACCTGACGGAGATCGAGGCAGAGATGCGGAAGATCTGCAAGGAGAAGCTGAAGCTGGAGCGCTTTGAACTGCCCCGCGCCGAGGCCATCAAGTTCATGGAGGAGAAGGAGGAGCCCTACAAGGTGGAGCTGATCAATGACCTGCCGGAGGACGCGGTCATCAGCTTCTACAAGCAGGGCGAGTTTACCGACCTGTGCGCCGGCCCCCACGTGGACTCCACCGGCCGCATCAAGGGCAACGGCATCAAGCTGACCGCCTGCAACGCCGCCTACTGGCGCGGCGATTCCAGCCGCCAGCAGCTCCAGCGTATCTACGGCGTGGCGTTCCCCAATAAGGACGAGCTGGAGGCGTATCTCAAGGAGCGCGAGGACGCGGTGAAGCGCGACCACAACAAGCTGGGCCGCGAGCTGGAGTATTTCACCACCGTGGACTGCATCGGTCAGGGCCTGCCCATCCTGCTGCCCAAGGGCGCGCGGGTCATCCAGCTGCTGCAGCGCTGGGTGGAGGATACCGAGCAGGAGAGAGGCTATCTGCTGACCAAGACGCCCCTGATGGCCAAGCGCGAGCTGTATAAGATCTCCGGCCACTGGGATCACTATCTGGACGGTATGTTCATCATGGGCGACCCCATGGACGAGACGAAGGAGTGCTTCGCCCTGCGTCCCATGACCTGCCCGTTCCAGTATCAGGTCTTCCTGAACCGGGGCCGCAGCTACCGCGACCTGCCTATGCGTCTGGGCGAGACGTCTACCCTGTTCCGCAACGAGGATTCCGGCGAGATGCACGGCCTGATCCGCGTCCGCCAGTTCACCATCTCCGAGGGCCATCTGGTGCTGCGCCCCGACCAGCTGGAGGAGGAGTTCAAGCAGTGCCTCGATCTGGCCAAGTACTGTCTGGGTACTGTGGGTCTGCTGGATAAGTGTACGTTCCGCTTCTCCCAGTGGGACCCCGCCAACCCCAACAACAAGTACGAGGGCACGGCGGAGCAGTGGGATCACGCACAGTCCGTCATGGAGCGCATCCTGAAGGATCTGGACGTGGACTACACCATCGGCATCGACGAGGCCGCGTTCTACGGCCCCAAGCTGGATATCCAGTACAAGAACGTCTACGGCAAGGAGGATACCCTTGTCACCATCCAGATCGATATGCTGCTGGCCGAGCGCTTCGGTATGTACTATATCGACGAGAACGGCAACAAGGCGCTGCCCTATATCATCCACCGCACGTCTCTGGGCTGCTACGAGCGGACGCTGGCGTACCTCATCGAGGAGTACGCCGGTGCGCTGCCCACGTGGATGATGCCGGAGCAGGTGCGCTTCCTGCCCATTACCGACCGCGCCGCCGACTACTGCGTCCAGCAGGCCGCGGAGCTGCGCAAGCAGGGCTTCCGCGTGGAGGTGGACAGCCGCAACGAGAAGGTGGGCAAGAAGATCCGCGAGGCTACGCTGGAGAAGATCCCCTATATGCTGGTGGTGGGCGACCGCGACATGGAGGCGGGTACCGTCTCCGTCCGTACCCGTACCGGCGAGGATCTGGGTGCCATGTCTCTGGCGGACTTCAGCCGCCTGCTGCACGACGTGGTAGACAGCAAGGCCCGTAAGTAAGCGTATATTTGCCAAAAAGGAGCATCCGGAGGGATGCTCCTTTTTCTGCTGTTTCCCGGCGGTCAATTTGTTGCAAAACGGGTTTGTGCAAATCTCCAACGACGCGCGAGGGAAAAATCATTTCGCATCGGGGGAATACAAAAAATATACCGAAAAGGTTTTTTCTGCATTTTGCGTGGAATTTTTTTCTTTTGCACAGAAAAAGTTGCATAAAAATTTTTCGAGGCAAAGCGGGACGGGGGAATATGGCGCTCAAAATGACAGAAATCTGTCAAACGAAAAATTAAAACCGTTCAAAACAACAGGAAAGATGGATAAAATGCGTCTATTTATAAGAAAAAAATTCCGGTCAAAATGACGGACACTCATACACTTTTTTTTAGCATAGCACAAAATCCGTGTGAAAATTTGACGGGAAATTGGAAATTTTTTATAATACTGTGCGGAACAAAAAAGTGAATATCCCCTGCAACAGGGGGAGGAAAGAGGAAAACACACATGGAAAAGTATCTGGTCCTTGCCACATTTGTTGGCTCCGTCATCGCGCTTTTGTTCGCGCTTTTCACGGGCAAGCGGGTACTGCGCTTTGAGGAGGGCACCCCTCTGATGAGCAAGATCTCCCGCTCGATCCGCGAGGGCGCCAACGCCTACCTGCGGCGGCAGTACACCGTCGTCGGTATTTTCTTTGCCTGCATGATCGTGGTGCTGTGCATCATGGCTGCCTGCCATCTGCTGACATGGTTCGTGCCCTTCGCATTCCTGACCGGCGGCTTCTTCTCTGGTCTCAGCGGCTTCGTGGGAATGCGTATCGCCACCAAGTCCAACTGCCGCACCGCCAACGCCTGCCGCGACGGCCTGAACAGAGGTCTGCGGGTGGCGTTCTCCGCCGGCTCTGTCATGGGCTTCACCGTGGTGGGTCTGGGCCTGTTCGATATCTCTGTCTGGTTTGCGCTGCTGCGCTTCGTATTCAATCTGGGGGCTGCTGACATCACCAGTGCCATGCTGACCTTCGGCATGGGCGCCAGCTCCATGGCGCTGTTTGCCCGTGTGGGCGGCGGTATCTTCACCAAGGCCGCCGACGTGGGCGCCGACCTGGTGGGTAAGGTGGAGGCCGGTATCCCCGAGGATGACCCCCGTAACCCCGCCGTTATCGCCGATAACGTGGGCGACAACGTGGGCGACGTGGCGGGCATGGGCGCCGATCTGTACGAGTCCTACGTCGGCTCCATCATCTCTGCCTCCGCGCTGGGCGTGGCCGCCTTCTCCGATCAGGCGTTCAAGGCCATGGCTATCCCCATGGTCATGGCGGCTGTGGGCATCCTCTGCTCCATCATCGGCTCCTTCTTCGTCAAGACCGAGGAGAACGCCGACCAGCGCACGCTGCTGAAGGCGCTGTCCCGGGGCACCAACCTGTCCGCCATCCTCATCGCCATCATCTCTTTCTTCCTTGTCTGGGCTCTGCTGGGTCTGGAGCACTGGGGCCTATATGTGGCCATCCTGTCCGGTCTGGTGGCAGGCGTGCTCATCGGCAAGGCTACCGAGTATTACACCTCCGACACCTTTAAGCCCACCCAGGAGCTGAGCGGCAAGAGCCAGACCGGCGCAGCCACCATCATCATCGGCGGCCTGGGTCTGGGTATGCTGTCCACCGCCATGCCCATCATCATCGTGGCGGTCTGCATCCTGCTGGCCTTCTTCCTGTCCGGCGGCGCTGCCAGCGCCGGTATGGGTCTGTACGGTATCGCGCTGGCCGCCGTGGGTATGCTGAGCACACTGGGTATCACGCTGGCCACCGACGCCTACGGCCCCGTGGCCGATAACGCCGGCGGCATCGCCGAGATGGCCGGCCTGGAGCCGGAGGTCCGCAAGCGCACAGACGCGCTGGACTCTCTGGGCAACACCACCGCCGCCACCGGTAAAGGCTTCGCCATCGGCTCCGCCGCCCTGACCGCGCTGGCCCTTATGGCCTCCTACATCGAGAAGGTCAAGGAGGTGGGCGCTGCCGAGGTTACGTTCAACGACTTCTCCCTGATGAACCCGCTGGTGCTGGTGGGACTGTTCATCGGCGCCTGCCTGCCCTTCGTGTTTGCCGCCCTGACCATGAACTCCGTGGGCCGCGCCGCGCAGAGCGTGGTGCTGGAGGTGCGCCGTCAGTTCAAGGAGATCGCGGGCCTGATGGACGGCAAGGCCGATCCCGACTATGCCCGCTGCGTGGATCTGTGCACCAAGGCCAGCCTGAAGGAAATGGTTCTGCCCACCGTGATCGCGGTGGTGACCCCCATCGTTGTGGGTATGGTGCTGGGCTATAAGGGCGTTGTAGGCCTGCTGGCCGGCGCTACCGTTACCGGCTTCCTGATGGCCATCTACATGGCCAACGCCGGCGGCGCATGGGATAACGCCAAGAAGTACATCGAGGCGGGCAACTTCGGCGGCAAGGGCAGCGAGTGCCACAAGGCCGGCGTCGTGGGCGACACCGTGGGCGATCCCTTCAAGGATACCTCCGGCCCCGCCATCAACATCCTCATCAAGCTGCTGAGCATGGTATCCATCGTGTTCGCCGGCCTGATCGTCAACTACTCCATTCTGTAAGTAAGTCCCCGAGCGATAGAGAACAGCAGAAGTCCCGACCATTGGTCGGGACTTCTGCTGTATGGAATGGCGGCAGTTAACAGAGCGCCTCCGCCTTGATCTCAAACAGGGCGTCGTTGACCTCCTGCAGCGTCAGCTCGTGGCTCAGTCCATAGATCAGGATGGCGTCCCGCTGCTCCCGCGGGTACAGCGGCGCGTGGTGCGCCTGTACCAGCAGACTCTGAGCCTCCTCCAGACTGGCGTGCAGACCGATGCACAGGCACAAAAGCCGGTCGCGGGAGGGGGTGCGCCGCCCTGAAAAGACCTGATGCAGATAGACCTCGCTGATGCCGGAGGCCTTGGCCAGCGCCGACTTGGTGGTGTCCCGCGTCTCAAACAGCGCTTGCAGCGCATCGGGCAGGCTGCCTGCGCGGAAGCTGGCGGTGTTTTCCGAGAGAATGCGATCCAGATCATTGGCATCCATCAGCTCATGCAGGAGCTGGGTTGTGTTCTTCTCTGTCATGGTTCAGCCGTCCTTCTCATGTTCTTATTTCCTATTTTACCCAAAAGCGACAGGAAAAACAATATGCTGTCTGCATAGTTCTGCGCTTTTTCTGCCTTACAGGAAGGCGAAATTCTTTACAGATATGCTGCGAACCGCTATACTGATAGAAAAGAGGGGGGGACGGTCGTGTACGATACGCTGATCCGGGCGGTGGAGACATATTTCGATGAGCTCAAGGTGCTCAAACGCGGGGCGCGGGGGACGGTGACGCTGGTGCGCCATCGGGACACGGGCAAGCGCTACATCTTCCGCTGTTTCGACGGCAGCGACGAGGTGTACCGCCGCCTCCTGACGGTGGACTGCCCCTATCTGCCCCGCATCGAGGAGGCGGCGGAGTCCCGCGGCCGTGTGGCGGTGCTGGAGGAGTATGTGCAGGGCGACACGCTGCTGTACTTGCTGGAGGGCGGCGTGCTGGATTGGAGCGAGGCGCGGAAGGTGACGGCGGATATCTGCGGGGCGCTGTGGGTGCTGCACAGCATGGGCGCGGTACACAGGGATGTGAAGGAGAGCAACGTCATTCTCCGGGGCGGCGACGCGGTGCTCATCGACTTTGACGCCTCCCGCATCGTCAAGCCGGAGCATCCCGCTGACACGGTGATCCTGGGGACCACCGGGTATGCGGCGCCGGAGCAGTTCGGTATGTCCCAGACAGACGGCCGGGCAGATATCTATTCGCTGGGCGTGCTGCTGAACGTGATGCTGACGGGGCAGCACCCCTCCCGCCGGTTGGCGGAGGGTCGTGCGGGGCGGATCGTCCGTCGCTGCACCATGATGAATCCTGACCAGCGGTTCCGCGATGTGCTGGAGCTGCGGGACGCTTTGTGAGGTCACTGTGAAAAAAGAGAAGTATTGTATCAAATGCGGCGCCGTGCTGCCGGAGGAGGCCTCCTTCTGCCCCTGCTGCACGGCCAGCCAGATGGAGCGCCGGTCCGTAGTGGCGCCGCCGTCCAACGGCGGCAGGAAGCGCCGCCGGGTATGGCTCTGCACGGCGTTGGCGCTGCTGCTGGCGGGAGCGGGACTCTGGGCGCTGGCCGGCGGCGGAGCTGCCGTTGGATATGACCCGCCTGTGCCGGATCCCCAGCAGCCAGACAGTCTGGAGGGTACGCTGAAGCAGGATTCAGGGCAGGTGTGGTACGATGGGGCGGACGGTACGCTCTATCATGTATTTGCCTGCTTCAGTCCGCAGCCCGATGGCGGCGGTGTGCCTGCCAGCCACCGGAAGGAGCTGCTGCTCCGGGGTGAGGAGGGCAGCAGCCCGCTGTGCCTGTTTGTGGTGAAGGCGGATGACCGGGAGGCGGACGTGCGCGCGGCGTTTTCGGCGCTGGTGGAGCGTCATACCATTCAGGCCGTGGCACAGGAGGGCGACGCCTGCGTGGTGGACGAAGCCACAGATCACTACGCCGCCGCCGGGGCGCTGTATGCCCACGAGCACCATGTCACCAGCAAATGCACCTATAACGACATTATCTGGACGCTGTATATGAAAAACGGCGACGAGATCACCCTGCGGCAGGTGGTGGAGTGCGGCGAGCAGCCCGTCCAGTCGTATAGCTGGGAGGATACGGCGCTGGACACGACGGAGGATCTCCAAGCGCTGCTGGACAGGCTGGCCGAGGAGGTCAGCTTTGAGACGGCTGTGACTGTCTATCTGCCGGCGGTGACGTATGACCAGCCGCTGACCATCCGGCGTCCCGTGAAGCTGGTGGCCCATGACGACGGTACCATCTTTACCTCACCGGTGACGGTGGGGCGTCTGCCGGAGAATACGGCGGTGGATATGCACGTTGTGCTGCAGAACTGCCGGCTCCGGGGCAACGGCGGTACCGGTATAAAAGCGCAGGCGCCCACCTACCTCAATCGCTGCGAGATCTCCGGCTGGGATGTGGGCGCGCTGGCGGCGGACGGCGGCTGGATCTGGGTGCAGCGCTCCGATTTCAGTCATAACGGTGTGGCGCTGTGCATCGACACCAACGGCAGCAGCTCCTGGGGCAGCGATATCCACGGCGGACGCTTCATCCGCAACGGCACCGCCATCCAGCTGGCGGAGCTGCCGGGCGATTGGATGACCCTGCGGGTCCAAGAGAGCGCTTTTTATGGCAATGACACGCTGCTGGACAACCTCTGCGGTGCGGAGGTGGCATTTGATGAGAACTGCCTGAAGCAGACCTGATAAAAGGACGGCGGCCAAGAGGCCGCCGTCCTTTGCTGCAAAAAAAACCGTGCCCGGCCGGAGCCGGACACGGAAAGAGGGGTAAACCCCATGGAAAAGACAAATTGTGCGGTTTGGTGCGCCTTACTTCATCTGCAGGCGGTTCTCGCTGTCCCAGCTGGTGATGTCCAGATTCCGGTACTGCCGGCGCAGACGGGTCAGCTCCTCGTTGTCACCGCCCAGAGCGGCAATGCGGTTCACCACGGCCAGATCGGCGGCGGACATGGGGGCGTCGCTGTTCGTACCACAAGCGGCGCAGTGATAGGTCTTCCCGTCGTATGCTACATCGCTGCTGCCGCAGACAGCGCAGCGGATCGCTTTCGTTACCAGTGCCATAATTCGTTACCTCCATATATTTCAAATTTTCCTGTCGACAATAGAATCATAGCACAGGATTTGTTATTTGTAAAACGCATTATTGTACTTGCAACTATGAGCAAATGTATGATATAATTGAATTAGAAATGAGGTGAGCGCATGAGCATAACCAAATATCAGATGTTCCTGAAAACGGCGGCCTGCGGCAACTTCTCCAAGGCGGCGCAGGCGCTGAACTTCACCCAGTCCGGCGTCAGCCACGCGGTGCAGTCGCTGGAGGAGGAGCTGGGCGTCACGCTGCTGAGCCGCAACCGGGGCGGCGTGGTGCTGACGGCGGACGGCCGGGCGCTGCTGCCGGAGATCGAAAAGCTGTGCGCCGCCCACCACGCGCTGATGCAGTCGGCAGCCAGCCTGCGGGGCATGGACGCCGGTCTTGTCAAGGTCGCCACCTTCTCCAGCGTGTCGGCCCAGTGGCTGCCGTCCATCCTCAAGAGCTTTGGCGGACAGTACCCCAGCATTGAGTTCGATGTGGTCACCAGCGACTTCTACGAGCAGGTGGAGGAGTGGATCCTGAAGGGCACGGTGGACTGCGGTTTTCTGCGATTGCCCTCGGTGAAGCGCTTACAGACCTACGCGCTGCACCGGGACGAGCTGCAGGTCATCGTTCCCTGCGACCACCCCTACGCCCGGATGAACCCCTTTCCGGCGGAGGCGCTGGCAGAGGAGCCGTTCATCCAGTTGGAGGAGGGCGAGGACTACGAGATCCGGGCGGCCTTTGATGAGATGGGCGTGCGGCCCAACGTGAAATACACCGCACGGGAGGACCGCACCATTTTGGCCATGGTGTCCAAGGGACTGGGCATCAGCCTGCTGCCGGAGCTGATGGTGCGCCACAGCCCCTACCCAGTGACGGCCTGCCGCCCGCCCATGACGTTTTACCGGAACATCGGCATCGCGGTAAAGGATGAGAAGGCGCTGTCCGCCTCCACCCGCCGCTTTGTGGAGTATGTCCGGGGCTGGGTGGCGGAAAACGGCGGCAAGTAAAACAGCACGACGAAAAGGCCCTCCGGCACAGCCGGAGGGCCTTTTATATCGATGTGGAACAGATACCGATGCCGGGTGAAGGATGTTGGGGAATATAGGGCTATTTGCAAGCCGCGTCTCACACCTCCGGCAGACTGGCTGCCGCCATGGACTGCCCCACCCGGCGGAACTGCTCATCCGGCAATGTGACGGACACCGCCAGCGCCGGGTACTCCTCCGCCAGCACGCGGCGGCACACCGTTACGATCTGCTCGCCGCCGATGCCGGAGGCCACACGCCCCAGCACCAGCAGGTGCTTCAGGTCGTACACCGAGGCGTACAGCGGCAGGGTGTGTCCCAGATACACGCCGATATCCCGGAAGACGGCAAGCGCCCGGTCGTCGCCCTGCCTCGCCAGCTGCTGCACCGCAGTCAGTTTTTCCGCCGGGGTCAGGGCATCACCCAGTGGGATGCCGGCGGCGGGTGCCAGCTTGCTCACCGCATCCTGTGAGAAATACTTGCAGCCCACGCCTACGTCGCCGGACCACTCGTCCTGCGCCGCGTGGGGGTTCAGGTCGACGGGGGCGAAGGCCAGCTCGTTGAACCAACCCGGAATGCTGCCCTCGCGGTTTACATAACCTGCCGCCTCGCTGGTACCCATGGCAAGTCCCATCACGCCGGTGTCCCGGAGGCTCATGGCGCCGGCCAGCGCCGTCACGTCGCCGTCGTTTGCCACCACGATGGGAACGTCACCGATGGCGGCGGCCGCACGGTCGTAGATGGTGTGGATGGGGCCGCGTGCTTCCGGCGGCACGCTGATGAACAGGGAGGACACCATAGGCGCGTTGCCGATGAACACACCGGCGGAGGACACGCCGATGCCATCCACGCGGGGCAGCTTGGACGCCGCCGTGCGGAGGGCGGATACGATCTCCGCATAGTGGTAGGCGGGGTCGGTCTGGGTCTTGGGGTGCCAGACCACCTCCTCGGAGTAGACGGTCTTACCGTCGATGACGGCGGAGACCTTCCGGTCGGAGCCGCCGGCGTCAAAGCCGATGCGGCAGCCGTTGAGGTGGCCGCCGATCCGCCGTGCGCCGCTGCGGGGGACGGGGAAGCCCGCCTCGGACACGGCCTCCAGCACAAAGGGACGTTGGAACACCGTCTCCATAAAATCCGCGTCAAACGCCCGGCCGCCGCCCCGGCAATAGATGTGCCGCAGCGCCTCCGTCAGCTCGTCGCAGCCGCAGATGCGGACACGCCAGCCGCCTACGCTCCACAGCAGCAGCTTGACGGTGCGCTCCAGAAACCGCAGGTTGGCGGCGTGGTACGCAGCATCCCGCAGCCGGGTGTCAAACACCGCCGTCTGCCCGTCCTGCCGCTCCACGGCGATGCGGACGGGACGGTGAGCCTCCGCCAGATAGGCGCCGCGCCACGGGGCGAAGGGGATGAAGCCGCTGTCCAGCGCGGGCTTGTTTTTGATGTGGCAGGGAATACCCAGATAGTCCATAGCGGCTGCTCCCTTCAGCGTCCGACGCCGTCCCATGCGGCGCGGTCACAGATCAGTGTCACATCGGGGTGGAACTGCAAAATGGACGCGGGGACCCACGGCGTCACCGGGCCGAAGAACGCCTTGTGGAGAATGTCCGATTTGTCCGCGCCGGTGACGATCATCAGGATCTTTCGGGCGGCCATCACCGTACCCACGCCCATGGTATAGGCGGCGGTGGGCACCTCTGCGGCGCTGGCAAAGAAGCGGGTGTTGGCCTGCCGGGTGATCTCCGTCAGCGCCGTCTCGTGGGTGCAGACGGGGAAATGGCCGCAGGGCTCGTTGAAGCCAATGTGTCCGTCGTGTCCCAGCCCCAGCAGCTGCAAGTCCACGCCGCCCAGATCCTCGATGGTGCGCTCGTAGGCGCTGCACATAGCGTCCACATCCGTGGCCAGACCGTCCGGCACATAGGTGTTCTCCGGACGGATGGAGATGTGGTCGAACAGGTTCTCCTGCATGAAGCGGCGGTAGCTCTGAGGATGGTCGGGGGCAAGTCCCTTGTACTCGTCCAGATTCACGGAGCGCACGCGGGAGAAGTCGATGCGCCCCGCCTGCTCCCGGGCGATCAGTTCCCGGTACAGGGGGATGGGAGTGGAGCCGGTGGCCAGACCCAGCACACAGGCAGGCTTGGTGCAGAGCAGTTCCTGAAAACGGTCTGCCGCCAGACGAGCCGCCTCTTCGGCGTTTTCCGCCTTGCAGATGTTCAGATGCAGCATAGCTTTTCTCCTTTGCTGTCGGAAACGCCCGCCGGTCGACCGGTGCGGCGTGTGTTATTTGCCGATAGCATACACCATTTTCAAGGGGGAATGCAAGGGACATTCATGGACGGCACCTGAAAAAGAACGGTAATTTGCTGGACTTGCGCCGCAGAATCCTGTACAATAGGAGCGGGAATTTACAAAAGAGAAAGGACGAACGACTATGACATACACCTCTGCACAGGCCAACAAGCTGCTGAAAAAGCTGAACGACGAGCACGCCGCCCTGCTGGATAGAGAGAGCCGCAGCAAGGATTTCCGCGCCGCCATGGGCGAGGATGTGGAGTCCGTGCGCCCCGCCTACGATTATGCCGACACCCAGAACCGGCTGGCGGAGCTGGAGCAGCGGATCCGCAAGGTAAAGCACGCCATCAATGTGTTCAACGCCACCCATGTTATCCCCGGCTTCCACATGACCATCGACGAGATGCTGGTCTATATCCCCCAGCTCACCCAGCGAAAGAACAAGCTGGCGGATATGAAGGCGCGGCTGCCCAAGGAGCGGGTAGAGGAGCAGTATGGACGACAGTCCAACATCATCGACTACACCTATGCCAACTACGATCTGGCGGCGGTGGAGGCGGACTATGAAAAGACCGCCGATACGTTGTCCCGCGCGCAGCTGGCGCTGGACGCCGTGAACCAGCGGGACACCTTCGAACTGGCGGAGTAATACCGTTCCGTCACGCTGTCTGCACCTTTTTATGAAACGCAATGACCTCCCACCGTGTTCAATGTTGCGAGGGAGGCGGGTTATTCTTTTTGTTATTGGTTATGCGGCCCCTGTTCAGTGTAGCAGGCATTAGACATCCACGGTTGCGGCAGTGTGAAAAAACTTTTCCCGGAGGTCGAAGTACGGTTATAGACCTCCGTGTTTACCAGAAAAGCGCGTGCGAGTATCGCACGCGCTTTTATGATGACTTTTGTAAAACATAAGCCTATCCCGCCGCTCTTAAGACAATTCCTCTGCCGGGAACTGCCGGCCGGTGTGGTCGATGGTGTAGGGCGGGGACAGAATGAGCTGGGAGACGGGGAGGACGGTGTAGCCGTCGTTGATGAGGCAGGTGAGGATAGTGGGCAGCGCCTCCGGCGTGTGGAGGGCGGCGTTGTGGAACAGCACGATGCTCCCCGGCTGTACCTTGGAGGTCACCCGCCGGCAGATGGTGTCCGCGTCGTAATCCTTCCAATCGAGGGAGTCCACATCCCACTGAATGGGCTCCATGCCCATGGAGCGGATGGCAGAGATAACGTGGTCGTCGTACTCTCCGTAGGGGCAGCGGATCAGCGTGGGCGTCACGCCGCTGGCGGCGGCGATGCGCTCGTTGCTGGCGGTGACATCCGCGACGATCTGATCGGCGGAGAGACTGTTGAAATGGTCGTGGTGGTTGGAGTGGCTCATCACCTCGTGGCCTGCGTCATGCAGCGCCTTCACCGATTCCGGGTACTTCTCCGCCCAGTCACCCACCACAAAGAAGGTGGTCTTGACGTGGAATTTCTCCAGAATGTCGATGAGCGTCTGGGTGTCCTCGTTGCCCCACGCGGCGTCGAAGCTGATGGCACAGACCCGCTGGCTTCGCTCTACGGAATAGATGGGGAGCTGCCGCGCGGAGGCGGCGGTGCTGACGGAGGCCGGATAGCTCACCACATAGAAGATCGCCGCCGCCAGCACCAGCGCCGCGCCTCCCACCATGTACCAACGCCGCAGCAGGAATACCTTTACCCTTTTCATATCGCATCCGCGCCCCTTTCGGTTTTTTAGTGCCATTGTATGCCGCCAAACGCCGTTCCAGTACCGGCATTTCTGTTGCCAAGCGGCGGGAATGGCGGTATAATCGTGGTACGCGGTACGCGGCGAAAGGAGTACGGCTTATGCGCAACGAGAAAGCTGCCCGCAAGTGGGCGTTCCGGCCTCTGACGGAGGGCGACATCGAGGCCTATCTGGATATCTACCTGAACGCCTATCCGGCGTACAAGGCGCTGGACGCCGGGTGCCGGCGGCACTACCGGGAGAAGCACCTTCTGGAACTGCGGGAGGACAGCCAGACCCGCACAGTGGGGCTTTTCGAGGACGATACGCTCATCGGTACCATGAAGCTCATCCTGTTCTCTATGAACTTCTTCGGGCAGATGCAGCCAGCCTGCGGCCTGATGGCGCTGGAGGTGCATCCGCTCCACAAGAAAAAGGGTGCGGCGCTGGCCATGGTGCGGTATTTCGAGGACTATGCCCGGGAAAACGGCGCGCTGCTGACGCTGCTGCTGCCGTTCCGCATCGACTTCTACCGCCGGATGGGCTACGGCTTCGCCGGGAAGCTGTACGAATACCATCTGCCGACAGCGGCGCTGCCGGGGCCGGATGAGGAGGCGCGGCGGCATCTGCGGCTTTTGCAGCCGGAGGATTTTGACGCCGTGCTGGAATGTCAGCGCCGCTTTGCGGCGAAAAACCACGGTATGGTGGAGAAATTCGATGAGGAGGTGCGGGCCGCCAGAGCCGATATACAGGTGCGGCGCATGGGCTGGTACGACGACGGCGGCACGCTGCGGGGCTACGCGGCGTACCGCTTTGAGAGCGCCAGCGACGTTAACTACACCCAGAACCGCCTCAGTGTAGAGGAGCTGGCCTATGAGAACGGTAGCGTGCTGCGGGCGCTGCTGGGCGGCCTGCGGATGCAGGAGGATCTGGCGCAGACCGTGTGCCTGCGTACCGGAGAGGAGGACTTCCACCACCTGCTGGACGACCCGCAGGACGTGTCGAAGAACTACATCGACTACGGCTTTTTGCAGACCAACGTGTCCGCCGTAGGCACGATGTTCAAGCTGGTGGACGGCCAGCGTTTTGTGGAAAAAACCGCCTACCGCCCGTTCCCGGCGGGGACGCTGACGGCGGCGTTCCGCTACCGGGACGAGCTGGCGGGCGGGCAGCGCTGCCTGCGCCTCACCTTTGCGGCGGGACACTGGACGGTAGCTGTACCGGACGCGGCGGCGGATGTGACCGTCGACTGCCGGCAGGGGGATCTGGCATCGCTGCTGATGGGCTCCTGTGGCCTGGAGGGGCTGCTGCGGCTGGGCGCTGCCTCCGCCGACGACGGGGAAAAGGCCATGGAGCTGGCACGGCTGCTGCACTGGGGGCAGAAGCCGTGGCTCAACGCCGACTATTGAGCAGATCGAAAGCGCCCTGCCGCACGAGGCGGCGGGGCGTTTTTTTGCCGGGGAAAATTTTGTGCTGGGGAGAATGCACGTTTTTGTTGACATCCTGTTTTTTCCAACATATAATGATATGCAGCGGCGAAAGCCGCAGGCCAATTAAATACAAGATCCAAAGATGCTGTGCAGCCGCTTGCCGCAACGACTCCGATAGGGGTCAGGCGGCGGCTTCAAAGGAACGGGGTGCAAGGCCCCACGCGAACGGCACTGTAAGCGCAAGAACGTACCGAGGCGGCGTGAGCCGCTGGGACGAAAGTCCGTCATTGCAGACGTCATGTCTGTGAGAAGACAGGTCACGAACGAGGAGAGAGCTCTCCACGGCGCGAGTCAGAAGACTTACATAGCAGAGGATCGCCAACAGCGGGCGCTCTCTCCGTGGTGTATGGATAGGCAGGGGTGTGCGCCGACGTTTCCCGTATGGGAAAACGCCGGTGCTTTTTCTGTCGCAGATCCCGCTGGTCATTCTCCGCGGAACGGAGGGGGACCGGCGTTTTTTCTGCATGTGATAAGTCAAGTCGAGACGGTTTTTCCAGCCGTCTGCTTTCCATAAGGGCGGGAGAGGCGAAAGCCTCTTCCGCCTCCTCTCTTTTTATGGAAAGGACATACCTCCGCCGCATTGGCCAAGGGAGCCTTACTCCTTTTTCCGCGTATGCGTTAGAGATAGAGAAAATCCTGATAAGGAGGAGATCACATGAACCATAAAAGAAGCATGACCAACCGTGTATTGGCCATGCTGTTGAGTCTGGTGCTGTGCCTGTCTCTGGTGCCGCAGACGGTGTTCGCCACGTCGGATGTGTCCGGCGGCGCGGCAGCCTGCGTGACCGTGAAGGACGGCGCCAAGACCGCGTATGAGGTGGCCGCAGGCGGCCTGCTGACCGTCCAACTGGATGAGCTGTTTCAGGACAGCGGCAGCCATGGGCTGACCTACACGCTGGACGGCGGCGACTACGGTACGCAGACCAAGGTGACCACTGACAAGGACGGCAGAGCCATCCTGTCCTTCACCAACCCGACTGCGGGTACATACACGCCCACCATCACCGCCACCTGTGCGGAGAAGGCTGCGGCGTCCGTGCAGCTCACCATTACGGTGAACGAGGCGGCCGACGGCGATGCAGCCCAGTACGGCTACGATGAGACGGACGCCGCCTCCGTAAAGGTCTATGTCACCGTTTCCCACGACGGCATCCCGCTGGTGGGCAACGAAGGCACGGTGCTGTCCCATCTGGAGCTGGACGTGCCCTACTTCGATCTGGACAAGCAGGATCTGTCCGAATTCTACCGCTACCATACGGAGAACGGACAGGGCGGCTATGTGGACGATCAGGTGGTAAAGCGCCCTACCGCTCTGCACCTGTACCTCTACCTGCTGGGTGTGTACTATCTGGGCCTTACGCCGGAGCAGGTCATCAATGGTGACGAGATCATCAGGGGCCACGACGGCGGCGTGGGCGTCACCGACATGACCGGCGGTCAGCCGTATGACGACAGCAGTCTGGCGCTGAACATCACCGGCAGCGCCACGTCCATGTATATGCAGCAGTTCTGGGGTCACGACGAGAACCTCATGTACTACCGCAACCATGTGTACCCACTGATGAGCGCCGGCTGGGGCGCCACGGCGGATTATGTGCTGCTGTCTGACGGGGACACCATCGACGTGGCCATGTTCAGCAACTGGAGCTTCTGGCAAAGCGGCGCCTTTGCTGCCTTCGATCGGGACAGCTACGCCGTCAGACCCGGCGGCAGCCTGACCGTCCAGACCCAGAAGTACGACACGCGCTCTGTGGCGGACGGCGGCACGGAGAGCTTTGAGCCCATCACCGGCCTGACCGTGAAGGTCTATGACGCCGACTGGCAGGAGGTGGGCGAGGTCGCGGCACACAGCGGCGACGGCAGCAGCTACACCTATACGTTTGAGAAGGAGGGTACCTACTACCTGCTGGCGACGGATCCCAACGCCGGTACGGAGGACGCCTGCTACGCACCGGCCACCGCAAGAGTGACGGTGGGCGGCGGTGCGAAGCCCTTCGACCCCAACGAGTATTATAAGGATTTCGATTTTGCCAGCATCTCTCTGGATGCGGAGGGGACGGATTACCTCTACCACATCGCGGAGAGCACCATGGAGGTGGCGCACTACAGCAACCCCGGCGAGAAGAAGGTCTACACCGTCACCGTTCCCAAGGGCACGGAGACCGTGTATGTCACCTATCCGGCGGACTTCGCCATCAACATCGCGGCGTACTGCGCACTCTTCAATGCCGACGGCGAGGTGGACTGGAGCTACTACGCCGGCTCCGACTACGCGTACACCGTAACGGAGAACGGGGACGGCAGCCATACGCTGGCGCTGCCCGCCGCGTTCCTGCTGGAGAAGGGGCTGTACATCGCGGCGGAGGACAACGACAACAACTACGAGTACTTCAACTGCTTCGGCTTCGTGGTGGGTGACAACACCAAGCCCGGCGGCGGCACCGGTGAGGTGGCTGTTACCGGCGTGACGCTGAGCCATTCGGAGCTGACGGTGGACCGCAACGGCACGGCGCAGCTGACGGCTGCGGTGGAGCCTGCGAACGCCACGAACCAGAAGGTGACGTGGCGAAGCGGCGCACCCGCCGTGGCGCAGGTAGACCGCAGCGGTCTGGTCACCGGTATTGCCGAGGGTACGGCGCTGATCACCGTGACCACGGATGACGGCGCGTTCATGGCCAAGTGTACCGTGACGGTGACGGATGTCAACAAGCCCGCACAGGCGGAGGACGGTTACTACGAGATCGCCACCGCCGGACAACTCAAGTGGTTCGCCGACGAGGTGAACAGCGGCAAGCCCGAGCTGAACGCCCGTCTCACCGCCGATATCGACCTGAGTGGCGTGTGCAGAGCGGCAACGCCCTGGACGCCCATCGGCGATCAGGCCAACAATCAGGACTACCGCGGCACCTTCGACGGACAGAACCATAAGATCACCGGGCTGTATCTGGAGAACAAGGGCAGCCTTGCCAACGTCAGCAGCTACTATACCGCGCTGTTCGGCCTGTGCGACGGCGCGGCCATCAAGAACGTCAGCGTGTACGGCGAGGCCAAGGCCATCACCCGCTATGTGGCGGGTATCGTGGGCCGCGCCTGTGGCATTTCCACCAAACGCACCTGCACCATCGAGAACTGCCACAACTATGTGACGCTGACCGGCGAGCCCACCAACGATCAGATCTACGGTCATGCCGGCGTGGTGGCGAGCGCGCAGGACACGGTGATCCGCGGCTGCTCCAATAGCGCCGACATCACCGGCTATCAGGGCTACACCGGCGGCATCGTGGCGGTCGCCTCGCATGGGACGACGACCATCGAGAACTGCTGGAATACCGGTGCGATCCTGCTGCGCGGCTGGCACCATCAATTCCGCGGCGTCGGCGGCATTGTCGGCAACGCCAGCGCGGAGGTCAACATCACCAACTGCTATAACACCGGCGCGATCAGCTTCTATTACAAGACGCAGAAGATCCAGCAGGCCGCCGGCGGCATCGTGGGTCTCGCGGGGGAAAGCAGCCACGCCAGCACGATCACGCTGACCAACTGCTACGCCACCGGCACTGTCAGCGGTCAGTATGACGATCAGGCCCGCATGGGTGCGCTGGTCGGCGAGGTCGCGGACAACGAAAAGACCACCCTGACGGCGAACAACTGCTACTATCTGGACAGCGCGGTGCAGACCAGCGGCGCGTCCACCGCGACCGTCACCGTCAAGGGGACTGCCTTCTCCGCAGCGGAGGGCCTCAGCGCCGCGGCACTGGGCGACGCCTATGCCGATAGCTGCCCCGCCCCCGTCCTGAAGGGCCAGACGGCGGCGGAGCACAAGGACGGCAACGACGACGGTGTCTGCGACACCTGCGGCAAGAGCGATGCCCCTGTGCCTACCCGCAAGGAGGGGTATCCCGCGGCCACCGAGGCCACCGTCCAGACGGGCATGGCGTATCTGCTCAGCGATTTGCAGGCGGGCAAGATCTTCGCACCCGTGGACGGCCAGACGCTGAACTACAAGAATTACTACTACCAGCGCTCCACCGACGGCGGCCAGACATGGGGCGCCATGCAGAGCTTCTCTGAGGCGATGTTCGGCGCTACCACCATCCAGCTTACCGAGCTGGAGGCGGGCGACTATACCTATCGCTTCTGCGCCTCCCACGACGGGAAGCACTTCTCCAAGGACACCTGGACGCTGACCCTCCATGTGGAGGACGCGCCCCGCATGAACTTCACATTTTATGTGAGCAAGGACTACACCGGCGGCTATCCCGTCATCAAGCTGTACAGCGTGAAGACGGACGCGCAGGGCAGCGAGGTGCTGGGCGAGGAGCTGAAGGACTGCTTCCTGTACAGCAGCTTCACCGACACCCTGCCGGAGGGACAGGAAGCCTATGCGCCTGCTGACGGCCAACTGGTCGACGGCTATCAGATGTTCTATGCCAGCCTCACCGCCGGACGCTACGCCTACCGCGCCTTTGCCAAGAACGCGGAGACCGGCGCCTACGATGTGGAGCTGGGCGGCATGACGCTGGAGCTGCCCACCGACAGCAACGTGGACGGCGGCGCCGGCGGCGGCACCAACGTCTACCTCCAGTGCAACTCCTTCTATGTCAGCAGCCGCAAGACGGACAACACCTATTTCACGGCGGAGGAGTACCATGTGCAGGTGGACTGCCCCATCATGAAGACCTCCTGCGTCATGGGTACGCCCTATGTCCGGGGCAACTACGCCTATTATCCCACGGTGCTGTACGCGGCCGGCAACGCCTGCCTGTACAATACCTATGCCTATCCCGATATTGACGGTTACATCTTCACGCAGGCCATCAACCAGACCTTCCGTGCCGGCTCCAGCGCCGGAACCAAGGGCCTGACCATCAATACCGGCGTGAAGCTCACCGTCACCGTGCCCGCCGAAGCTGCCTTCGGCCTGTACTTCCAGTGGAACAACTTCAACACCACGGAGGTGGAGCCTCTGGGCGTGACGGAGGGTGACGACGGCTGGCGCATCAGCGGCGACACCAAGTCCGCCGACTACTTCATCTCCAAGAGCAGCGGCAACTACACGTGGCGTCTCAGCCAGCCCGGCCACGTGACCCGCGCCGGTTGGCTCAGCGGCTTGACCGCGGATCGGGAGCTGAACCTTACCGCCAGCGCCGCGACGGATCGCCTGTCCCACGACTTCAGCCAGTTGGGTACGGTTACCGCCACCCGCGACGAGGCCGATCTGCAGGTGAATCTGGATCCCAGCGGCTTTGAGGTGCTGGACGGCACCACCCGTGTCCGGGCCTACCGCCACTGGCAGATCATCAACTCCGACGCCGGCAATATCATGGTGGAGCCCGATTTCCACTGGAACGTGATGGGGGACGGCGACGCCCGGATCCAGACGGTCAACGGCGGCAATACCACCGCCAACTGGGCAGATGTGACCCCCGGCACGAAGGATTCCATCATCACCGTCTACTATGACAGCGTGGATGTCACCGAGGCAAACCCCAATGCCGGCACGCAGGCCGCAGGCAGCCACGGCGGCCTGTATCCCGCCACCCAGCCCCAGCGCGTGGGCGTGATCGTGGTGGGCGGTACCGGCGTGACCCACGGCAGCGCCGACGCGGATGTGGATTTCAACATGGCGCACGGTGTCACCACCACCCGTTCCATGGAGTGGGACTACAACTACGACACATGGTACTACGAGGCCGGCGAGACCGATCCCGCCCTGCGCTTTGCCGTTGTGAAGAGTACCGGCAGCGTCATGGTGGAGTACGCCTTCGTCGCCACCAACGACGCCATGGTGACCAGTGTTTCCGCCTTCCAGACCGCCTCCGCCGGTGAGGATGGCCGGTACACCGTGCCGCTGGAGGCCTTCAACACCGCCGGCAACGGCATGGGCGGCACCGTCATCCTCCGGATGACCGACGAGAGCGGTGTCAGCTACCGGCTGGTGCGGGTGGCCAAGGTCACCATCACCGCGGAGAACGCCAGCCACAAGGGTGAGGACATCATGCCCGGCGATCAGGTGAAGCTGACGTTCAGCGGTATGTTCCGCGGCGTCAACAAGATCTCCGGTATCTTCAACCCCACCCTGTTCAAGCCCACCTATCACAACGGTGAGAGCAAGTTCGACGGAACGCTGGGTCAGTACCAGCGGATGGACAACTCCTCCGTCACCGTGACCATCCCGGAGGATCTGGCCTTTGCCGACGGTGCGGACACGGCGGTGTGCGTATTCACCAACGGCTACACCTACGGCAGTATGTATTCCGCCGCCAACCCCTTCGCATTCCTGTACGGCATGACGGATACCGGCGTGGGCACCAACTTCAACGCCGTCACCGTCAACTATTACATGAACCACTATGCCGACGCTGCGGTCACGGTCTACCGCAAGGTGTTCTTTAACGTGGCGCTGCGCATCTCCGACGATGCCGGCAGCGTGCTGGACGGCGTGGCCGTCACCATCACCGACAACAGCGGCAAGGTCGTGGAGCCCGGTGCGGACGGACGCTTCCTGCTGGGCTACGGCACCTATCTGTACACCCTGCGCAAGGATGGCTACGCGGTGGAGCGCGGCAGCTTCTTGCTGGGCAGCGCCGACGCGGACAAGGTGCAGGACGGCGTTCTGACCGTCATGGCCTCCATGCAGACTGTCGGCGCCGATCCTTGGGACGGCGCAGCCAGCACCGAGCCCCAGAAGGATGACAACGGCGTCTACCTCATCAGCTCCGCTGCGGAGTTGGCATGGTTCGCCGCCACCGACGGCAAAAGCAGCGCCAAGCTCACCGCCGATATCGAGCTGGCGGGCTATGATTGGACACCGCTGAAGAAGTTCTACGGTACCTTCGACGGACAGGGTCACGTCATCCGCAATCTGTATATCAACAGCAGCAGCTATCCCGCGGGCCTGTTTGGCTACCTGAACGAAGGAGCCGCCGTTACGCGGCTGGGCATCACCGGCAGCGTGACCTGCACCAACAATAGAAACGCACAGGCGGGCGGCATCGCAGGCTATATGTACGACAAGGCATCCATCACCCAGTGCTGGAGCGCCGTGCATGTCACCAGCAATAAGCATGCCGGCGGCATCGCGGGCTACACCGCCACCGGCGCGGTCATCACCGACTGCTACGCCACCGGCACGATCCGCAGCAGCGCCGCCAATGAGTGCTATCTGGGCGGCATCTGCGGCTCCGGCTTCAGCAACACGGCGGGCGCCACGCTGACCAACTGCTACAGCGTCGGTGCAGTCATCGGCACGGACGGCAACGCCTCCTATGTGGGCGGTCTGTCCCCGGACAAGACGGCGGCGCACTATGTCAACAGCTTCTATCTGACGGGTACTGTCTCCGGCGAGAGCCCCAAGTACGGCGTCACCGGTCTGGGCACCGCCAAGACCGCCGGTGAGCTGAAGGCGCTGGCCTCCGAGCTGGGCGACAGCTTCACGGCGGATACCAAGGGCCTCAACAGCGGCTATCCCATCCTGAAGTGGCAGGCCGGTGCAGAGCCGGTGCTGACGGGCCTGAAGATCACCGCGCAGCCCGCCAAGACCGCGTATCTTGCGGGCGAGGACTTCGATCCCGCCGGCATGACGGTGGTGGCGGTGTATGACGACAACACCGAGGTGGAGATCCAGGACTACACCATGGAGAACGACAAGGCGCTCAAGGCGGAGACCACCGCCGTCACCGTGAAGTACGGCGACTTCTCCGCTGAGCAGCCCATCACCGTGGCGCAGAAGTACGCCAAGGGCGATGTGAACAACGACGGCTTGGTGGACGATGTGGACGCTGCGCTGGTCTATGCCTTCGCCAACGGCAAGCTTACCGCCGACCTCAGCCAGCAGGACGCCGCCGATATCAACGGCGACGGTCAGGTGACGGCAAAGGACGCGGAGATCATCTACGCCTTCTATCTGGGGGAGCTGACCTCCCTCACCGCTAACAACTAAGGAGGGGAAAGACATATGAAAAAGCTCGTATCTTTCCTGCTGGCGCTGGTGCTGACCCTGAGTCTCACCACCGAGGCGCTGGCCGCCGTTGTCAGCCCCAAAGCAGACGCGACCGAGATCACGGCGGATCAGACCGTCAAACTGACGGTCACAGCGTCCGAGGAGGAGAAACTGACCGGCGTGGTATGCCTGAACTATCGGGTATACTTTGACCCCGCATTTTTTGAACTGGATGCAGAGGCATCCGCAGCTGATTTCGAGGGCGCGAAGCTGACGGCGCTCAAAACAGACGACCGGGGCAGCTACTACGCCGTGTCCCTGCTGGATACCACCAGCGCCGGCCTCGCGGTCAGCGGCGACCTGTACACGCTGGCCTTCAAGGTCAAGGACGGGGCAAAGGTGGGGGATACCTCCAAGCTCACCCTCGTCAAAGCGTATGTGTACGCCATTGAGGATGGCGCCATGAAGCCCATGGATGATGGCGTGGTGGACAATGGGGAAGTCACGGTGAAGATCGTGGCGCCCATCCCTGCGGATGTAAAGCTGGGCACAGCCAAGGCTGATAGCGACGGCATTACCGTGACATGGGCAGCAGCCGAGCATGCAGTGGCCTACAAGGTGCTGCGCAAGACGGCGGACAGCGAGTGGACAGTGCTCGCAGAGCAGATCACAGCGACCAGCTACAAGGATAAGACAGCCAAGGCAGGTGTGAAGTACATCTACACCGTGCAGGGTGTCAACGCTGACGGAAAGCTCAGTGTAGGCTATGACACCACCGGTGTCAGTGCCACCATCCCCGCAGCGCCTACGCCCACCACGCCCGCTAACGTGACCCTTGGCAGCGCCAAGGTCAGCGGCAGCACCATCGTGGTGACGTGGCAGGCAGCCAACGGCGCAGCGCAGTACCGTGTGTACCGGAAGGACGCTGCCAATCCCAAGTGGAAGGGCATCGCCAATGTGACCGGCACCAGCTGGACGGATAAGACCGCTGTGGCAGGTGTGAAGTACACCTATACCGTCCGCGGCATCAGTGCCAACGGCACCCTCAGCCCCGGTTTTGACACCACCGGCGTCAGCGCCACCATCCCCGCAGCGCCTACGCCTACCACACCGGACAATGTGACCCTTGGCAGCGCCAAGGTCAACGGCAGCACCATCGTGGTGACGTGGCAGGCGGCCAACGGTGCGGCGGAGTACCGCGTGTACCGGAAGGACGCTGCCAATCCCAAGTGGAAGGGCATTGCCAATGTGACCGGCACCAGCTGGACGGATAAGACCGCGCAGGCAGGTGTGAAGTACACCTACACCGTTCGCGGCATCAGTGCCAACGGCACCCTCAGTCCCGGCTATGACACCACCGGTGTCAGTGCCACCATCCCCGGAACGCCTACGCCCACCACGCCCGCTAATGTGACCCTTGGCAGCGCCAAGGTCAGCGGCAGCACCATCGTGGTGACGTGGCAGGCGGCCAACGGCGCAGCCCAGTACCGTGTGTACCGCAAGGACGCCGCCAATCCCAAGTGGAAGGGCATTGCCAATGTGACCGGCACCAGCTGGACGGATAAGACCGCGCAGGCGGGTGTGAAGTACACCTATACCGTCCGCGGCATCAGTGCCAACGGCACCCTCAGCCCCGGCTTTGACACCACCGGCGTCAGCGCCACCATCCCCGCAGCGCCTACGCCTACGCCCACCACGCCGGACAACGTGACCCTTGGCAGCGCCAAGGTCAGCGGCAGCACCATCGTGGTGACGTGGCAGGCAGCCAACGGCGCGGCGGAGTACCGCGTATACCGGAAGGACGCGGTGAACACCAAGTGGAAGGGTATTGCGAACGTGACCGGCACCAGCTGGACGGATAAGACTGCGCAGGCGGGCGTGAAATATACCTACACCGTCCGCGGCATCAGTGCCAACGGCACCCTCAGCCCCGGCTTCGACACCACCGGCGTCAGCGCCACCGTTCCCGGAGCGCCTACGCCTGCGCCCACCACCCCGGCAGAGGTAACGCTGATCGGCGCTGTGGCCGGCAGCGACGGCATCACCGTGAAGTGGAAGGCGGCGGCAGGTGCGAAGGAGTACCGCGTGTACCGCAAGGGCCCCGGCGAGACGAAGTGGAAGGGCCTCGTCAACGTGACCGGCATCAGCTGGACGGATAGAGGCGTCAAGGCCGGTGCGAAGTACACCTACACGGTGCGCGGCATCGGTGCTGACGGCAAGACCCTCAGCCCCACCTACAACAACCTCGGCGTCAGCACGACGGCGACTGTAACGCCTGTGCCCATCACCCCGGCGAATGTGACGCTGATCGGCGCCACGGCCGGCAGCAGCGGCATTCAGGTGACGTGGAAGACGGCGGCAGGTGCGGAAAAGTACCGCGTGTACCGCATTGGCCCCGGCGATGCGAAGTGGGTCGGTCTCGTCAACGTGACCGGCACCGGCTGGACGGATACGAATGTCAAGGCGGGCGTGAAGTACACCTACACCGTCCGCGGCATCTCCGTTGACGGCAAGCTCAGCCCCGGCTTTGACAAGACCGGCGTCAGCGCCGTCGCCAAGTAAGGGCAAAACAGCATATCCGCTGTCTCCCCCACCGCATAGCGGGGGAGACAGCGGAAGCTGTCGTTTTGACGGGCATCGTTCTGTGCGTTTTCCCCGTGAAAGCGCAGAGAACGATCCCCGTGTATTTCAACAGGAGGTTCTTTCTATGAAAAAACGTATGCTCTCTCTGCTGCTGGCCTTGGTGCTGGCGCTGACCTGCCCGACGCCGGTGTATGCCGCACCGGGCGGCGGCACGTTCTATCTCACCGCCTCCACCGCCGAGCGGACGCTGGTCGAGCCGGTGGAGATCTCCTATACGGCGGGACAGACGGTTTTGCAGGCGCTGCAGGGCAGCGGCCATGCCTTTGAGCTGTCCGGCGGCTTTGTCACGGCTATCGACGGACAGGCGGGCAACTACACCGTCTTTTACGACGGCGGCGCATACGCGCTGGACGCTCCGGCGTCCGAGGTGAAGACCGCCATCGTTTTTTCCGAGTATACCGGCGCGTATGACGATTCCCAGACCCGGCTGGCAGCCCTGATGGGACGCTGCCGCGCCATGACCAACAATGTTCTGCACTATAAGCCCGCCGCCGATGCCTACGCAGACGGCCTTACTGCCCTGCGCAGCAGCGGATGGGCTGCCGCCTGCACTGCGCTGGAGGCGAGCATCGCGGCGTACGAGGCTATTCTCAGCGGCCCGCAGTACACCATTACCGCCGCCATCACGCGGGGGGACGCCGCCGTGCCCGGCGCACGACTGACGCTGACGGACAGCTACGGCAACGTGACGTCCACCACCTCCGGCACGCTGCGGGTGGTGGCGGGAGACTATACCTTTACCGCCGCTGACGGCAGCGACCGCACAGAGGGCAGGCTCACCGTCACCGGCGATACGGCACTGTCCGCCGATCTTCCGAACGGGGAGTGGTTCGGCGCGATCCAGATCATGTACGACGGCGCGGCGCTGCCCGGTACGCAGGACGCGGCGGCCCGTACACTGGTCTGCGACGTGCCGGATATGGTGGGGAAAACGGGGCTCTGCCTGTATGCAGGGCGGGGGGCGGACATCCCCGCCAACGCCCGTCTGCGCACGATCTTTGTAGACGTCAACGGCAGCGATTGCTCCAATATCCCCCGGGAATGGGATGACCCCCGTGTATCCCTGTTCCGGATACTTGACAACGGCATGGAGGGACGCACCTTCTCGTTGGAGGCGCGGTATACCATGGGCGACTGCACCCAGATCCAGTCCTACGCCGTTACCCTGCATCGCACACCCACCCTCAGCCGCCTCGCGGTCACCGTCGACGGCGTTGTACAGCCCATGGAGTTTTCACCGGATCAGACGGACTACACCCTGCCTGTGATCGCCGATACCGTTGTGGTGTCGGCTGCGCCCTATGACGGCGGCTACACCGTGGCGGGCAGCGGCACGGTGCGCCTGACGGCGGAAAAGCAGGATCACGCCGTATCCGTCACCGCCGGTGGCCGCACCAGCGTGTACACCCTGCATCTGCAAAGAGTGGAGGCCGTGCCGGTGCGGATTGCCGCGCCCTCTGGGGATACGGCGGTGAGTGTGACCAATGCCGCCGGTGCGGAGATCACCCCGACGGGCGATGTGTACCGGCTGCTGCCCGGTGCGGCCTATACCTGCACCGCCGCCGTCGGCGGCGTGTACCGTGCCGACCGGGCGTTTACCGCGTCCGCCGGACTGTCCATGACCGCGCCGCAGCCGGAGCGGGTGGACGCGCTGACGGCGCTGGCGCTGTATGACAGCGCGCCCGCCGCCACCCGAAAGACGCACGACAGCGCGGAGGGCTTCTCACCCGCCCGGCGCACCCTGACCTATACCATCCCCGACAACCAGCAGCGCCTGTATATGCAGGCGACGGTGGCCTCCGGCTATACGGCGACCGCCTGTTATTATAAGACCTCCACCGGACGGGCGGCATCCGTTGTCATCAAGTACCCTGTCAGCGACTCCGGCAGCGCCGTCATGATGGGTCAGTGCGTGGCCACCGGCGACAACAGCCAGACGGTGACCGTGCGCCTTTCCAAGACCGTCTCCGACGTGGAGTATTATCAGGAGCATACGCTGCATCTGGTTCGCCGGACGCAGCTCAAGACCATGGCCCTCCGCGCCGACGGGGAGGAACTGCGCCTGTGCGACGCCTCCGGTGCGCTCTGCGCGTTCCGCAGCGAGGACACGGCCTATACCGTCACCGTACCCAAGGGTCTGACGGCGCTGTCCGTCGCCGGTACCTTTGTGGGCAGCGGCTATACGGCGGAGGTGAACGGCATCCGGTACGACGGCTCCGCCGATGTGGAGGCAACGCTAAATCCTGCCAAGGACAGCGAGACGGTGACGATCCGCGTCTGCGGGGCGAACAGCGCCGCTGTCCCGGCGGTCTATACCGTTACCGTCCGCAAGCAGGAGCCGGTGAATGTGACCTTTGCCGCTGACCCCGCCGGCGCCACGGTGTTCCTGACGGACACCCGCAGCGGTAAGCGTATCGCTCCGACCCGCGATAACGTGTGGAGCCTGATGCCCGGCGTGACGTACCGCTACACCGTCACCTGCCATGGCTGCGCCGGCGTTTCCGCGGACTATACGGCGCCGGATACCGATACGGTGGTACCCATCCGCCTGACCCGCGTTGCCGGTGAAAAGCAGATGCTGGATGCCGCATGGCCCTCCTTCCGGGCAGACAGGAGCAACAACGGCGTGGTGAGCGCGCCTGTGCCTGCATCGGATGAGCAGGCCATGCTGAGCTGGGCCACCCAATTGGGCGAGGGCTACGGCGCTGACGCCTGCGGCTGTCCCATTCTGGTGGATGGCTGCCTGTACACCTACGCCCGCTCCACGCTGTACAAGGTGGACGCCGTATCCGGCCAGGTGCTGGCCACCGGCGCTATGGATCACAGCTCCAGCTTCGCCATCAACAACCCCACCTACGCCGAGGGCATGATCTTCGTGGGCCTGTCCGACGGCACCATACAGGCGTTTGACGCCGTGACGCTCCGCTCCGTGTGGATCTACCGCGATCCGCTGAAGGGGCAGCCCAACAGCCCCATCGTCTACCACGACGGCTACCTCTACACCGGGTTCTGGAACGGCGAGGAGAAGGACGCCAATTATGTCTGCCTCAGCGTCACCGATGAGGACCCCGCGCGGGGCGACGAGGCCAAGCTGGCCACATGGACGTATACCTCCAAGGGCGGCTTCTACTGGGCGGGGGCTTATGTCTGCGATACCGCCGTGGTGGTGCCGACGGACGACGGCGCCAACGGCTATGTCACCGGACACGCCCGGCTGCTGTCGCTGTCGCCCAAAACCGGCTTTTTGCAGGATGCCGTCACCATGGCGGAGCCGGGCGATCTGCGAAGTGCCGTGACCTACGACAACGGACAGTGCTATTTCACCTCCAAGGGCGGCTACTTCTATCGCATCGGCCTGCGGAATGACGGCGCCTTCGAGCCGGGCAGCCTGCGGGGGCTGAAGCTGTACAACTACGCCAATGACGCCGCCAATCCCGCCATGAGCACCTCTACCCCCACCGTGTATAACGGCCGGGCATATGTGGGCGTGTCCGGCGTGGGACAGTTCAAGGCCTATTCCGGCCACAACATCACCGTCGTCGATCTGGCGTCCTGGCGCATCGCCTACACCGTCCGCACGCAGGGCTATCCCCAGACCAGCGCGCTGCTGACCACCGCCTATGAGGCGGAGACGGGCTATGTGTATGTATATTTCTTTGACAACTTCACCCCCGGCAAGCTGCGGCTGCTGCGGGACAAGCCGGGGCAGACCGCGCCGGATGTCACCACGCCGGAGACCATCGTGGCCGGTGGGCAGACCGTCACCTACGACACGGCGCCTGTGCTGTTCACCCCCAGCGGCGCCCAGCAGCAGTACGCCATATGCAGCCCCATCACCGATGAGAGCGGCACCATCTACTTCAAGAACGACTCCGCCTTCCTGATGGCGCTGACCAGCACCATCACAAAGCTGGAGATCACCGCCGCGCCGGACAAGACGGCGTACCGGGAGGGCGAGAGCTTCGACCCCGCCGGGATGCGGATCACGGCGCACTACGCCAACGGCTATACGCGGGACGTAACAAAGTACGTCACATGGAGCACTGCGCCTCTGACGGCGGAGGACACCCGCTTCCGGCTGGAGTTCCCCTACGCCATGTACCAGAACGCCGACGGCCAGACCGGTGTTGCCTGCGTGAAGCCCTCCGTCATGCTGTCGCTGACCATCAGCACTGTCGCTGCCGGTGATGTCAACGGTGACGGGGTGGTGGACGATGTGGACGCCGCGCTGGTCTACGGCCATGTCAACGGGAGACTGACGCTCACTGACGAGCAGATGCTCCGGGCGGACATCAACGGCGACGGTCTGGTGGATCAAAACGACGCGGCGCAGATCTATGCCGCATATCTGACCGATACGGGCCGGTAAGATGCCGCGCCGCCCGTGAACAGGAGAAAAAACCATGAGAAAGAGGATCATCGCCCTGCTGCTGACCGGCGCGCTGGCGCTGGGTCTGCTGCCGGCGACTATATGGGCCGCCCCCGCCGGAGAGGAGGGAGCGCAGCCCATCGCCACGGCGGCGGAATTTGCCGCCATGGACCCCGGCGGCTGCTACCGCCTGACGGAGGATATAACGGTGACGACACCGTTTGCCGCCGTCTTTACCGGCAGCCTTGACGGAGGTGGCCACACGGTGACGCTGGCGCTGACAGCGGAGGAGGATACCGCCGCTCTGGCACTCTTTCCGGAGGCGGACGGCGCGTCCTTTACCGATCTGCTGCTGGCCGGCTCCGTATCCGCCGGTGCGGAAAGCGGCATCAGCTATGCCGCCGCCCTCGTCGGCACCGCCGACGGGGATGTGACCGTCACCGCCTGCAAAAATCAGAGCGCGCTGGATATAGCCGCCTCTGATGCGGCGGTGGGAGGTCTTGTGGCACTCCAGCGCAGCGGGAGCCTGACGGTCATCGGATGCGTGGGCGGCGGAGACATCCACGCGCCCGCCGCCGTCTATGCCGGAGGTCTTGTGGGACGGCAGGAGCCCTACGCCGTCATGGCGATGCGGGCGTGCTATCAGGCGGCGGACGTTGCCGGCGGCGGGGAAGAGGGGATGTGCGCCGGCGGACTTATCGGCGGTGTTGGCGGCGACGCTGCGGTGCAGAGCTGCTGGTCGGCCGCCTCGCCGCGAGACCGCAGCGCCGCGCTGACCGCGTGGGGGACGCAGCGGCGGGTGTCCGCCGATATAGCGGGCGCTCTCTGCGGCGCGGTGGAGGATGGCGGCTCCCTGACGGGCAGCCGCTGCTTCTGGATCGCCGCGCCGGTAGGCAGCGACGACGCCTTTTTCCTGCCGGATTCCGGCCTGTTCACAGAGTACGGCGCCGACCGCCGTGAGGCGCTGCTGGCGTCGCTCAACGCCGGTACAGACGACCTGTCCGACGGCTGCACCTTCCTGCTGCCGCCGGAGCAGGGATGGCCGCTGCTCCGCTGGGAGCAGCCGCTGTCGGACGAGGAGCGTCTGGCGGCTGCCCGGCAGACTGCCGCCGGAGAGGTGGAGGACGCCTTTGCCGCCGCCGTCGCCCGTGTGCAGACGCGCTTGACGGCGGTGACGGGACGCACCGGCCTCTGGTACGAGCTGTACGGCGCGGCGCGGCAGACGGCAGAGGAGGCCGCTGCCCAGCTGGAGCGTCAGCGCAGCGAGGCGCTGGCGGCGCTGGAGGCCGCCGGGGATATAGATGAAATACAGCGCCATGCGGCGGAGAGCCGCACGGCCATGGAGCAGACCGCCGCCGGTGTGGAAAACACCATCGGCGGCAATGGCGTTTCTGCGGATAAACGCTGGGATGGCGCTGCGAGACGCCGCCCCAGCGGTGCGGGAACGGACAACGAGCCGTTTCTCATCACCACCGGCGCGGAGCTGGCGTGGTTTGCTGACCGGGTCAACGAAGGCAGCACCGCTTTGTGCGCCCGTGTCACGGAGCCGCTGGATCTTAGCGATATGCCGTGGACGCCCATCGGAGCCTCCACCGGCGTGGACACCTCCGGCGGCTACTGCGGCACCTTTGACGGCGGCGGCTTCATCATTCATGGCCTGTCCGTCACCGATCCCGCCGCCGCAGAGCGCAGCTATACCGGCTTGTTCGGCACCGTGTCGGACGGCGGTGTGATCCGCAACGTCCGCCTGGCGGGCAGCATCGTTTGCGACCAGCCTGACAGCGGCGGCAACCGCATCCTCAATTACGCCGCCGGCGGCATCGCGGGCCGCAGCACCGGCGTGATCTACCGCTGTGAGACATCGGTGCATATCACCGACGCCGGCATGCGCCCCGCCGTCCATGTGGGCGGCATTGTGGGACAGGCAGGCGGCAGCGGCATCGTGGATGGCTGTGTGAGCTTCGGCACGCTGCACGGCGAGCTGTCCAACGCCGGCGGCATCGCCGGTACGGTGCGGCAGAACGCCGTGGTGCGCTATTGCCGCAGCGAGGGAACGGTGGCGGGCCTGCGCAGCGTGGGCGGTATCGCGGGATTTCTCACCGGCGGGGCGCAGCTCCGGGAGTGTGAGAACCGCGCCGCCGTCTCCGGCACCATCGGCGTGGGCGGCATCGCGGGCCGTCTCGACAAGAACAACCATTTCTCCGATGAGCTGGACGTGGTGGTGACCCACGCGGTCAACCACGGCAGCATCAGCGGCAGCAGCGGCAACGCCTGCGGCACAGGTGGTATCGCCGGGTGGGTCGGCGCCGTGGAGGACGGCGGCTATACCGGCCTTGCGGCGTTGTCCTACCTGTACAACAGCGGTACCGTCACCGCCGGAGGCACCACCGGAGGAACGGCCTGCGGCGGCTTGATCGGCAACTGGAAGACGGGCCGCGTCACCCACGGGCAGAGCGCGTCTGCTAACCGGCTCTGGGGCGTGGCGGAGACGCTTGGCACCACCGCCGAGGACGCTGCACGGGTATCTGTCCTTACACCGGACGTGACACCCTCCGGCAGCCGTTGGGATAAGACCACCGCCTCCCGCACCCTGATCGCCAAGCGCATCACACCCACCGACACCCGCTTTACCATCTACGGCGCGGCGCAGAGCGCCGTCTACAACGACATCCTGCTGACCTATCTGCGGAGGGTGGAGCTGTCCGCCTCCGCTGAGGAGACGCAGACGCTCCTGACCGACTGCGAGACGCAGCTCAAGGGAGTGCTGACCGGCGCAGCGGCAGCCGGGGTGCAGCTGCTGGCGGATATGAGCGATTACGCCGCCGCCCGGCTCTACGGCCCGGAGGAAGCAGCGCAGGTGGAGAAGCTGCTGGCACAGGCGGCAAAGGACGTGGCAGCCGCCGTTACGCTGCGGGGCGTGGAGCTGCTGCGCCAGACCTACATGGGTACTGACCGATTGGACGGCCTGCTTCAGCGCGTCCCCACCTATCCCGCCCGCAAGGGGCAGGAGCTGTACAACACCTTTATCTATCAGAAGAGCTACACACTGGAGGATATGGCGGCGCTGCTGTGCGCCTACGAGGACTGGTGTCTGCAAATGCAGCGCGCCGACGCGGTGCAGGCGGTGGACGCCCTGTATGCCGACGCGCGGCAGGCGCTGTCCCGGCTGGCCGCCTCCTTCCGGCAGACGGATGTGCCGCCGGATATGGACAGGGCCGCCGCCATGGCGCTGGAGCTGGCCCATACCCGGGCGCAGCAGACGCTGTCCGCACTGGCGGACAGCCGTATTGCCGCGCTGTCTGCGCTGGCAGGCGAGCTGGCGCAGTATCCCGCTGCCCGCCGCCAGCAGATCACGGCGGCGCTGGCCTATTCCGCCGCCGCCATCCGGGAAGCGGCGAACAGGGATTTTTCCGCGCTGCCCGCCTACGGGGCTGTGGCGGAGGCGCTGGAGGAGGCGTCCGCCGCCGTGGAGACGGCCTATGGCGAGGCGCTGCCCCGTATCCGCCGCCTGCTGGACAGCACCGGCGACTGGGACGGCGTCTCCGTGCAGCGGCCTGACGGCAGCGGCACCGCCGACGCGCCCTACCGCATCGGCACCGCGCAGGAGCTGGCATGGCTGGCGCAGACGGTGAACGGCGGGACGGAGCGCGGGCTTTGCGCCGTGCTGACGGCGAATATCGATCTGAGCTATCAGCCGTGGTGCGGCATCGGCACGTCCGCGCCCTTCACCGGCACGCTGGACGGGCAAGGGTACACCGTGTCCGGCCTCTACATCGGCGCACTGTCCGGCCGCGCGGCGCTGGGACTTTTCAGCGCGGCGGAGAACGCCGTGCTGCGCGATCTCACCGTGTCCGGCACCATAGACCTAGCCGGTGCGGATATGGCCGATATACCGGAGATGCTCAGCGTCGGCGGTCTGCTGGGCCGTGCTGACGGCGGCACGGCCGTGGAGGGCTGCACCGCGCAGGTGGATATCACCGCCTCGCTGCCTAATGCCGATGCCAGCCGCTCCGCGGCGCTGGGCGGTGTTGCCGGACGCCTTGCCGGTGACGGCGAGCATCACCTGGCGGACTGCCGCAGCGAGGGCAGCCTTACCGTGACGCTGGCGGCGGGCAGCCGCCATCCGGGCGGCGGCGGACAGGGCGGTGCAGGCGGCATCGCAGGCAGCATCACGTCCGCTGCGGTGCTGACGCGCTGCGTCAACACCGGCACGGTCACCGTTGGCCGCGCCGCCGGCGTGGGCGGCATCGCAGGCCGTCTGGACGGGGGAGACGCCGCTATCACCGTGACGCAGTGCGCCAATCAGGGGCAGGTATCCAACGACACCGCCGCCTCGCTGCTCCGGCGGGGGGGCACCGGCGGCATCGCCGGGCTGGCTGCCTCCGGAAGCGTCACCATCGACAGGTGCTACAACACCGGCGTTGTCGCCGGTCACACCATCGTCGGCGGAATTCTGGGCGGCGAGAGCGGCGACTACGCCGCCAGCATCCCCTCCTACGCCGGCAACAGCGCCCTTGCGGTGCAGAATTGCTACAACGCGGGCGTCCTGCGTACCGGTGCATCTACCCAGCGGATCGGCTCGCTGGCGGGCTATCCGCTGGACGGCTGCTACCGGGACGGGCTGACGGTGCTGGCAGGCTGCGCCCGCGCCCCTCTGGGCTGGCGCAGCAGCCAGGGCGACAGCGTCGCCCTGCGGGATACGCTGCCGCCGGAGGTGTTCCCCGGCCTTGTGCGCAGCATCGGCGGTCTGAATGGCGGCTATCCGCTGTTTGACTGGCAGCTTTTGGAGAGCCGCAGCCGCGAGACCGCCATCGCCTATCTGGAGACGTATTACACCCGGTATGTGGAGCCTTATGCCTCCGCCGCCCAGCGGCAGACGCTGCGGCAGATGCTGGCGGATACCGCCGGTGTCATCCGCGGCGCGGAGAGTACGGACGGTATCCTGTCCGCCTATGACGATGCCATGGCCGCGCTGACCTCTCCGGAGCTGCTGCAGCAGGCCATTGCCGCCGCTAAAGAAAAACTGACGGCGCTCTATAAGGCGGCGCGCAGGGCCTATCCGTACATCGCAAAGGAACTGAACACCCTGTATAAAAAGCAGTGCGCGGCGCTGGCGGACTGTACCGCTGCCGTGGAGACGGACACCGTGCCGGACGGCTTTGCCGCCGGTGTGGTGGACTGCCTGCTGCTGGATATGGACGGCATCACCATGAAGGAGCTGGAGGAGCAGCTTCCGGCGGCGGAGCGTGCCGCCGCAGCTCTCACGGATACGCAGCGGGGGCTGCTGCTCTATTACGGCAAGCTTCCGGAATTGCAGGCGCTGCTGGCGCTCTACCGACAGAGCGTGGAGAAGCTGGAAAAATGGACGTGGGAGGACAAAAGAGCCTACGCCGATGTGACGATACGGCTTACCGACCTGTTTGGAGAGACTCGTCAGGCCCTGGATGACGCCAGAACCGCAGAGAAGATGACCGCTGCGCTGGATACCTACTGCGCCGGTGTGGCGGAGGTTCTCATCACCGCCATCGGCCCCGTCCCGGAGCTGCTGACCTTGGACGAGGGTATGCTGTATCAGCGGAATGTGCAGCGGGCGCAGGAGGCCTATGACCAGCTCACCCGTGTGCAGAAGAAGCTGGTATCCTTGACAGAGGCGCTGCTGGCGGCACAGGAGCGCTGCCACCGGTTTGAACAGGATCTGGCCGCTGCCCGGCAGGTGGAGGCGCTGATCGCCGCCATCGGCACGGTGACACCCGACAGCCTTGCCGCCCTCCAGCGGGCGCAGAACGCCTACGACGCCCTGCCCACCGCCCAGAGACTATTGGTGTTGCCGGGGATGCTGGCAAGTCTGCGCACGGCGTGGAGCGACTATCAGGTGCTGACGGCACAGCCGACCCCGCCGGAGCAGCCGGTTCCCGTTGCACCCGCCGCACCGTCCCCGGCGCTGGAGCCGGCGGCCCGTGCCTTTGATTGGAGCCTTGTCTGGATGTCGCTGGGCGTGGCGGTCTGCGGCGGCGTCATCGCCTTTATCGGCGCATGGTTTGCCGGCGCCCGCCGTACCGTCCGGAAACGGTCGGACAACAGTAAGGAGTGGTACTCATGAAAAAATGGGTCATACAGGCGCTGCGCCTGACGGCGGCACTGGTACTGGCACTGGCCTCCGTGTGGCTGGCGCTCCGCATGGAGCCGTCCGCCCCACCGCAGACGGAGGTGCAGGCCGCCTCCCGCACGCTGGTGACGGAGGGCGAGCTGCTGTACGACGGGGAGGCACTGGCGGGCACCGACGCCTCTCTCACCGGCGGGCTGCCCAACACGCTGCCGGATATATCGGACGACGCGCCGGAGGAGCCGCCGGATATGCCGCCCACCGAACCGTCGGATAAGGGCGGGCTGGATGATATACAGAATATCATAGACGGAGGCGGTGGCTCCGGCGGCCAGCTGCCCGATCGGGATACCGGCGGAGAGACCGGCGGCCAGCCGGAGCAGCCAGAGGAGGGCGATGCGTGGTTCACCACCTCCATCGTGGATGGCGACCGAGTGACGGCAGCCGCCTACCCCTTCACCATACGCCATCTGAAGCCGGAGGCGCAGGTGCTGGGACTGTCCGTCGCCGTCAACGGCGCGGCCACGGACTATGCCGCCAATACCGCCGCCGGAACGCTTACCCTGACCGGCGGCGCCAACACCGTCACCGTCACCGCCCAGTACCAGACGGCTGAGCGCGTTGTGAAGGCGTCACGCACCTACACCCTGTACTATCTGGACGGACAGTGGCTGCTGATCGTCCAGCGGGCGTCGGATCACGCCTCCCTCCGCGGGCTGACTGTGGCGGAGCGGACGCTGACATTTTCGGCGGTGGCGGTACAGGGCGATATGCAGCAGCCGGTACAGACCGTCCGTGTCAACGGCAGTACCGTTACCGGCAGCGGCGATCTCTACACCGCCGTGCTGCGTGCCGGAAATAATGAGATCACCGTGGAGGCCGGCGGGAGCATCGGCCTGACGGAGACATACACCGTCACCTATACCGCCCCGTCCTTCCGCATCGACACCGCGTTCTCCGACGGGCAGACCCGCACCATCACCGGTGACACACCCGCCGACGGCTCGGAGGCCGTCACCGTGGAGGGCGGCAGTGAAAGCGCCCGCGTCTGGGTGTCCGTGGAGGGCGTCACCGGCCTGGAGAGGCTGGAGGAGCTGCGTCTGGACGGACGCCGCCTTTCGCCGGGAGCCGACGGCGGCTATGCCGTGACCCTGAACGCCCGGGCTCCCGTGACTATGACGCTGTACTACACCGACTCGGACGGCGCTTCCCGGGAATACAGCTATATCCTGCGCTTCCGGCGCACCGACAGCGGCGAGGCGCTGCTCCCACCCACCATCTCCGCCCAGATCGAGGCAGACGGCACCACCATGGGGCTGACGGACGGCCTGGTGCTGAAGAACCCCGCCGTTCTTCTGCTGGTGGAGGGACGCAGCGGAAAGGGTGAGCAGCTTTACAGCAACAATTTCACCGTCACCGTCAACGGTACTGCCATCCCCGCCCCCACTGCCCAGACCGGCAGCTTGTTCGGGTACGATGCCTACCTGCTGTACGAGGGCGCCAACACCATCACCGTCACCGCGGTGGACAATGAGGGCGTCAGCGCCGCCCGCACATGGACGGTGTACTACAAGGCGGGGGAGATCACCGTCACCATCAGCGTGGAGGCCACCACCGTGGGCCTTGGTATGCTGGTGCCGGCCACCGCCATCACCGTTCCCGGCGGCACCAGCGCCCTTACCATTCTGGAGGAGGCGCTGGCGCAGTACGGCTACACCGCCGCCCTGGATCGGGGCGAATACCTGTCCGCCATCTGCGGCCCCGGCATCTGCACCGGCTATTCGATCGACCCGGAGCTGAAGGAACTGATCGTGGCGGACGGCATGGACGCACAGGGCGCCGGATACGACCCGACGCCTGCCTCGGAGGATCGTCTGGGGGAATTCGACTTCTACCGCTGGTCGGGGTGGATGTTCTCCGTCAACGGGGGCTATCCCGGCATCAGCATGGCATCCTACGCGCCGCAGGACGGCGCGGTGCTGCGCCTGCGCTTCACACTGGCCATGGGCAAGGACATCGGCGCCTATGACGGCTCCGGCGGCGCCTACGGCGAGTCCAGCGGCAATTATTACAGAGAATGGTAAAGGAGAAACGATGATGCATACCGGCGTAGAAAGCATCCTGCACGAGGTGCAGAAGGTCATTGTGGGCAAGGACGACGTGTTGGAAAAGATCCTCATGACGATCCTCTCCGGCGGCCATGTGCTGCTGGACGACGTACCCGGCACCGGCAAGACCACCACGGCGCTGGCGTTCAGCCGCGCCCTCGGCCTGCAATATGGCCGTATCCAATTCACTCCCGACGTGCTGCCCTCGGATATCGTGGGCTTCTCCCTGTACCGGCGGGACAGCGGCACGTTCACCTACCAGCCCGGCGCGGTGATGACCAACCTGCTGCTGGCGGACGAGGTCAACCGCACCTCCAGCAAGACCCAGTCGGCGCTGCTGGAGGTGATGGAGGAGCGGCAGGTCACGGTGGACGGGGTGACCCATCCGCTGCCCGACCCCTTTGTGGTCATCGCCACCCAGAACCCGGTGGGCTCCGCCGGTACCCAGCTGCTGCCGCAGGCGCAGCTGGACCGGTTCATGGTCCGTCTGGTCATGGGCTACCCCGATTTTGCCAGTCAGGTGAATATCCTCCGCGACCGCCGTACCGGTGATCCGCTGGAGACGGTGGAGACCGTGTCCTCTGCCGCCGCGCTGCTGGAAATGCAGGCACAGGCCCGCGCCGTCCATGTGGCGGACGCCCTGCTGGAATATATCACCCATCTGGCGGAGGCCAGCCGCACCCATCCGCTGGTGACGCTGGGCATCAGCCCCCGCGGTGCGCTGGCAGTCTGCCGCATGTGCCGCAGCCGCGCCCTGATGGAGGGGCGGGACTATGTGCTGCCCGATGATGTGGCGTACATCTTCTCCGACGTCTGCGCCCACCGGCTCATCCTGTCCGCCAAGGCGCGCATCACGGAGACGTCGGCCTCCGACGTGCTGGCGGAGGTGCTGGCGGCGGTACCCCGCCCTGACCGCGTCTGACCATGGCAGGAAACCGTATTTTGTTTGCGCTCTGGCTGCTGCTGTGGCTGGCGGCGTGGGCGCTGGGCGCGGGCAACGTGTCCGGCGGCATACTGCTGGGCAGCTTGCTGCTGGCGGCGGGGGAGCTCGTACTGACCCGCCGTATCCGGCGGCGGCTGTCGGCGGCGCTGACCGCCGGCCTTTCCTGCGGGAAGGGGCAGCCGCTGCCGGTAACGCTCACCGTGACCAACGCCGGATTTTTCACCGCCCCACAGGTGCGCGCCGTGGTGCGCTGCCGCGACCTGCTCACCGGCGAGCAGTGGGAAAAGACCCTGCGCCTCGCCGTACCCGGCAGGGGGGAGGGCTGCGCCGACACGGCCTTTGCGCTGCCCCATTGCGGCAAGCTGGAGCTGACGGTACAGACGCTGGCGGTCTTTGATCTGCTGGGACTGTGGGCGGCACGGCAGCCGGTATCCCTCGCCGCCTCGGCGCTGGTGCTGCCGGAGCTGTGGCCGGTCGCGCTGTCCCTGTCGGAGCACTGTACGCCGGATGCGGACAGCGCAGAATACTCCATGACCCGCCCCGGCGACGACCCCAGCGAGCCTTTTGGCCTCCGGGAGTACCAGGCCGGAGACCGCCTGCGCAGCATCCACTGGAAGCTGTCGGAGAAAACGGACGCGCTGATGGTGCGGCAGCTTGGCCTGCCGGTGGACGACACCCTGCTGCTGGTGCTGGACAACTCCGCCGCCGCGCCGCCGTCCCCGGCGGAACGGGAGGCGTTGGGTGAGGCGGTGGTATCCGTCTCCGCTGCCCTGTGCCAACAGGACGTGGCGCACCGCATCGCTTGGCTGGATCGTCCCGGCGGCGAATTGGCCTTCCGCGCCGTCTCCTCCATGGAGGAGCTGACAGAGGCGCTGCCGGACATCCTCTCCGCCGAAACAGAGGTGGAAGCGGAGGAGGTGCCTGCCCGCCTGCTGTCCTGCCGGGCTGCCGACGCCGCCCGGATGCTGGTGCTGACGCTGCGCCCCGCCGGGGAGCCGTCCGCCGCCATGGTGTTCTGCACCGTCACCCCGCCGGCGCTTCGTGGAAAGGAGGGACTGACCGTTGCGCTCTGATGCTTTTCGGCGTTTCGTGCCTGCCGCATTGCTGGCGGCATCCTTCCCACTGCTGCTGACGGGACTTTTGGAGCTGTCCGTATCCCTATGGCTGCCCCTGCTGGCCGCCCTGCTGTCCGCCGGGACGGTGACGGCCTTTTCCAACAGCCGCCGCCCGTGGCTCCCGCCCCTGTGCTGGGTCGCCCTGTGCGCCGCCGCGCTGCTGGTGACAGGCGAGGCCTTGGCCGGAGGGCTGGCTGCGCTGGTGAATGCCGCGCTGCACACATGGCAGCAGGTGTTCCCCCGGATCTATCCCGTATTTGCCGCACCGGAGGACAACGGGGCGCTGACGGCGCTGCTGACAGTGGCCGCCGCCCTCTGGGGTGTGTGGAGCGCCCGCTGTGTCCTGCGTCCCCATTATCTGCCTCTGTGCCTGACGGCGCTGCCGCTGGCGGCGGCGGTCGTGGTGCTGGCGCCCGCCGCGCCCCTGTGGTGGATGGCGCTGGCGGCACTGACACTGCTCCTTTTGTACCTTCTGGCCTTTACCGGGAGGGGGGCTGCCGCCCTGCGCGTCTGGTGCCGCGCCGCCGCCGCGATACTGCTGGCGGTCACGGTGCTGGGAGGCTGGAGCGGCGACGCCGCCCATCCCGCGTGGCTGGACGATGGCAGAACTGCCGTCCTTGCAGGCGTGGATGCCCTGCGCTACGGGGGTAATGCCGCCGCCGGTCTGCCGGGAGGCGACCTGACCGCCGCTGCGCCCGCCCGGACGGAGACGCCGATGCTCGCCGTGACCATGACCGACCCCGCCTCCTGCTATCTGCGGGGCTTTGTGGGGGAGGCGTATGCGAATGGCCGCTGGACGACGCTGGACAGCTCCGCGCTGGCGGACAGCGCTGACACATTCTACTGGCTGCACAAGAACGGCTTCCGCCCCCTGACCCAGCTGACAGCGGCGGCACACGCCGCCGTGCCGGAGCTGCCGGAGGCGGATAACACCATGACGGTGGAAAATACCGGCGCCTCGTCGAAATATCTTTACGCGCCGTATGAATTGCGGTATGATACACCTATACCTGACGAAAATGCCGTGGGGGAGGCGGCGCTGTCCGCGCCCGGCCTTCGGGGACAGCGGGCCTATATGATCCGCACCACCGGGGGCCTTCTCACCAAGTACCGCCGTATCGGTGCGTCTCTGGCGGAGGACACCGCCGCCAACGCCGCCTTTCTGGAGGCGGAGAGCGCCTACAACCGCTTTGCCTATCAACACTACACGGATGTTCCCGACGATATCCGCCGTTTCCTGGCGGAGAAGCTCAGCGGCTGGGAGAGGGAGCCGGGGCAGATCCACTTCGACTGCCAGCGCGCCAAGCAGAACATCCTGTTCTACCTGACCACCTACACCACCTATACGGAGACAGCGTCTGCGCCGCCTGCCGGTACAGACCCCATCCTCTACTTTCTGGACGGTTCGCAGACCGGCGGCGACGCCCAATATGCGGCGGCGGCTGCCATGATGTTCCGCTACTACGGCATCCCCGCCCGCTGTGTGGAGGGCTTTCTGGTGACGAGGGATGCCGCCGCGTCCATGACGCCGGGACAGCCCCTGACCCTCACCGGGCAGAGCGGCCACACATGGGTGGAGTACTATCAGGACGGCGTGGGCTGGCTGCCCTTCGAGGTGGCGCCGCCCTACCTCAGCATTATGGAGCAGGCGGAGAGCTATCGGGATATCTCCGGCCTTGTGGGACAGGCGCCGCCGGACACGGAGAACAGCGAGGAGCCGGACGCGCCGGACAGCGATCTGAGCCGGACTCTGCGGGAGTTCTGGCTCAAGCACCGGCTGACCATCCTGCTGACGCTGTCCATTCTGCTGACCGCCGCCGTGGTGTGCCTGTTCGCCGGCTGGATCATATGGGAGCGGAAAAAGACCGCCCGCCGCAAGGCGCGGTTCGCCGATCCCCACGTTCCAACCGCCATCGACGCCATCTTCCGCTACACCGTGGACGTGCTGCGCGCCAAGGGAATGCCCATCGCCAACTGCGCCCCCGCCGACTACGCCCCCTATCTGGACGAGGATCTGCGGGCATCGTATCTGGCGGTGGCCGCCCTGTGGGAGCAGGCACGCTTCCGCGCCGCACCCATGGACGAGTCCCAGCGCCGCCGCGCCCTCGATTTGCTGGAGCAGGTCTGGACGCGGACATGGCGCCGTGCGGGACTGGGCGAAAGACTGCGGCTGAAATATAGGGAATTTCTGTAAGGAGGAACTGTCCATGCCCACCATGAAAAAGTATATCCTGCCGTTTATCCTGCTGCTGAGCCTGCTGCTCACCGCCTGCGGCGCACAGCCGTCCGGCGGGGAGGAGGCCCCGTGGCAGACCGCCCTCCGGCAGACCGGGGAGTACCTGCTGGCGCAGGACGCCCCATCCGCCGGCCCTGTGAACGGCGACTGGACGGTGGTGGGGCTTCGCGCCGCCGGCCTGCTGGAGCGGGAGACGGCCGCCGTCTACTACGAGTCTGTCGTGGAATACACGGCGCAGGCGGAGGGGAACCGGCTGAACGCCAATAAGTCCTCGGAGAACTCCCGGACGATCCTGGGCGTCACCGCCGCCGGACACAACGCCGCCGATGTGGCGGGCGTGGATCTGACGGCGGGGCTGGGCGACATGGAATACCTCCGCCGTCAGGGACTGAACGGCCCTATCTGGGCGCTGATCGCGCTGGACTGCGGCGCATATCCCGACCCTGCGCCCACAACGGGCGCGGAGCCTGTGACCCGCGCCGCGCTGGTGGCGGAGCTGCTGTCCGCCCGCTGCACCGACGGCGGCTGGGCGCTGATGGGCGACACGATGGACGTGGACATCACCGCCATGACGCTGACGGCGCTGGCCCCCTACACGGGGGAGGCGGCGGTGCAGGCGGCGGTGGATGAGGCGCTGGCGCTGCTGTCTGACGCCCAGCTCCCCAGCGGCGGCTTTGCCAGCATGGGTACGGAGAATTGCGAGTCCGCGGCGCAGGTGCTGGTGGCGTTGACATCGCTGGGCATCGACCCCCTCACCGACAGCCGCTTCGTCAAGGACGGCGCCTCGGTGCCGGACGCCGTGGCGTCCTTCGCGGTGGAGGGCGGCGGCTTCCGCCACATCGCCGGGCAGACCACCCCGGACAATATCGCCACGGAGCAGGGATTCTACGCGCTGGCGGCGTGCCAGCGCTTTACGAAGGGGCAGTCCCGCTTATATGACATGACCGCCGTGGAGCAGGATCGCTACCAGACCGACCCGGTGCCGGAGGGCAAGCCCCAGCCGGTGGAGCCGGAGGACGCACAGGTGGCCGATACCGCCGACTGCACCTGCACCATCTCCATCACCTGCGAGGTGCTGCTGGATAACATGGACAAGCTGGCGCAGAACAAGCGGCCGCTGGTGCCGGAGGACGGCGTGCTCCTGCCGGAGACGCAGGTCACGTTCGCCGCCGGGGAGAGCGCCTTTGACGTGCTCCAGCGGGTCTGCCGGGAGAATAAGATCCACATGGAGTCCAGCTTCACGCCCCTCTACAACAGCGCCTATATCGAGGGTATCGGCAACCTCTACGAGTTCGACGCCGGCAGCCTGTCCGGGTGGATGTACACCGTCAACGACTGGTTCCCCAACTACGGCTGCTCCCGCTATCGGCTGCGCTCCGGTGATGTGCTGCACTGGGTCTACACCTGCGATCTGGGCAAGGATGTCGGCGGCGGCATGACCAACTGAATCACTGCGCCCGCCTGTCATGGACAGGCGGGCGCTCTTTGTCCACGCCCCTCGCAGAAGTCCCAAATTCTCCTGACGGGAAACCTGTGCATTTCTACACATTTTCCGTCTGGCGCAGAGCCATCTATCCGTGTATAATGGAGAAAAACAAGACCGTGCCAGCGGCACGGCAGGAAGGAGCGAGACCGGCTTATGCAGATCACACAGCTTAAAAAGGTACTGGTCGCCAACCGGGGCGAGATCGCGGTGCGTATTTTCCGCGCCTGCCACGATCTGGGGCTTCACACCGTGGCCATCTATTCCAATGAGGATACCTATTCGCTGTTCCGCACCAAGGCGGACGAGGCGTATCTGGTGGGTGAGAAGAAGTCGCCTCTGGGCGCCTATCTGGACATTCCCGGCATCATCGGCCTTGCCCGCCGCCGGGGCGTCACCGCCATTCATCCCGGCTACGGCTTTCTGTCCGAGAACGCCGATTTTGCCCGGGCGTGCGAGGAAAACGGCATCCTGTTCGTGGGCCCGTCCGCCGATGTGCTGGCGAAGATGGGCGATAAGCTCAGCGCCAAGGAGATCGCCATCCAGTGCGGCGTACCCATCATCCCCGGCTGCACCGAGCCGCTGCGGGACGCCGACGACGCGCTGGAAAAGGCCGTCAGCTTCGGCTTCCCCGTCATCCTGAAGGCCGCTGCCGGCGGCGGCGGACGCGGTATGCGCCGCTGCGACCGGCCGGAGGAGGTCAAGACCGCCTATGAGCTGGTACACAGCGAGGCGGAGAAGTCCTTCGGCTGCGGCGACATCTTCATGGAGAAGTATCTGGAGGAGCCCAAGCACATCGAGGTGCAGATCCTGGCCGATCAGTACGGCAACGTCTACCATCTGGGCGAGCGTGACTGCTCCCTCCAGCGCCGGTATCAGAAGGTGGTGGAGTTCGCCCCTGCGTGGTCGGTACCGGAGGAGACGGTGGAGGCGCTGCGCCGTGACGCGGTGAAGATCGCCAAGTCCGTCCGCTATGTCAGCGCCGGTACGGTGGAGTTCCTGGTGGACAAATCCGGGAACTACTACTTTATTGAGATGAACCCCCGCATTCAGGTGGAGCATACCGTCACGGAGATGGTCACCGGCGTGGATATCGTCCGCGCCCAGCTGCTCATCGCCGCCGGGTATCCCCTGAGCTGCCCGGAGATCGGTCTGACGAAGCAGGAGGATGTACATATCGACGGCTACGCCATCCAGTGCCGCGTCACCACGGAGGATCCCTCCAACAACTTCGCCCCCGACAACGGCAAGGTCACGGCGTATCACTCCCCCGGCGGCTTCGGCGTCCGTCTGGACGGCGGCAACGTGGGCGTGGGCACCGTCATCTCTCCGTACTACGACTCGCTGCTGGTGAAGGTCACCAGCTGGGACCGCACCTTCGCCGCCGCCTGCCGCAAGTCCGCCCGCGCCATCAACGAGGTGCGCGTCCGGGGCGTCAAGACCAACATCCCCTTCGTCACCAATATTCTGGCGCACCCGGTGTTCGTCAACGGCCAGTGCCACACCAAGTTCATCGACGAGACGCCGGAGCTGTTCGAGATCATGGATTCCCGCGACCGTGCTACCCGCGTCCTGCGGTATATCTCCGAAATTCAGGTGGCCAACCCCGACGCTGAGCGCCACCAGTACGACATCCCCCGCTTCCCGGAGGCCAAGGAGCCGCTGGGGCCCGGCCTCAAGCAGCTTTTGGATGCGGAGGGCCCCGAGGCGGTGAAAAACTGGGTGCTGGGGCAGAAGAAGCTGCTGCTCACCGACACCACCATGCGGGACGCCCACCAGAGCCTGCTGTCCACCCGTATGCGTACCCGCGACATGGTCAAGGGCGCCGACGGCATGGCCGATATCCTGCGGGACTGCTTCTCGCTGGAGATGTGGGGCGGCGCCACCTTCGACGTGGCCTACCGCTTCCTCCACGAGTCCCCGTGGGAGCGCCTGCGCCTGCTGCGGGAGAAGATCCCCAACATCCCGTTCCAGATGCTGCTGCGCGGCTCCAATCTGGTGGGCTACGCAAACTATCCCGACAATCTGGTGCGCGCCTTCGTGGAGGAGGCCGCCCAGCGCGGCATCGACGTGTTCCGTGTCTTCGACTCCCTGAACTGGGTGCCGGGCATGGAGGTGGCCATGGAGGAGGTGCTCCGCCAGAACAAGCTGCTGGAGGCCACCATGTGCTACACCGGCGATATTCTGGACGAGACGAAGGACAAGTACACCCTGAAATATTATGTCAACCTCGCCAAGGAGCTGGAAAAGCGGGGCGCTCATATGCTGGCCATCAAGGATATGTCCGGCCTGCTGAAGCCCTACGCCGCCAAGAAGCTGGTGACCACCCTGAAGCAGGAGGTGGGGCTGCCCATCCACCTGCACACCCACGATACCACCGGCAATCAGGTGGCGGCGCTGCTGCTGGCTGCCGAGGCCGGCGTGGACGTGGTGGACGTGGCCTGCGCGCCGATGGCGGGGCTCACCAGCCAGCCGTCTCTGGACGCGGTGGTGGCCGCCCTCCACGGCACGGAGCGCGACACCGGCCTTGACCTGCGCCGGGTGCAGGAGCTGAGCAACTACTGGGCGGATGTGCGCCTGCGGTACGAGAGCTTCGACCACGGCCTGAAGTCCTCCACCACCGACATCTACCGCTACGAGATCCCCGGCGGTCAGTACACCAACCTCCGCCCGCAGGTGGAGTCTCTGGGCCTCGGCGACCGGTTCGAGGAGGTCAAGGAGATGTACAAGACCGTCAACGATATGCTGGGCGACCCGGTGAAGGTCACGCCCTCGTCCAAGGTGGTGGGCGATCTGGCCATCTTCATGGTGCAGAACGACCTGACGCCGGAGAATATCGTCCGCCGCGGCGAGGCACTGGCCTTCCCCGATTCCGTGGTGTCCTACTTCAAGGGCATGATGGGCCAGCCCGCGTGGGGCTTCCCGAAGGAGCTGCAAAGAGTGGTGCTCAAGGGCGAGGAGCCCATCACCTGCCGTCCCGGCAAGCTGCTGCCCCCCGTGGACTTCGACAAGCTGCGCCACGAGGTGGAGCAGTTCCGCGACGACCCGGAGAAGAAGGATCTCATCTCCTACGCCATGTATCCCAAGGTCTATGAGGATTTCTGCCGCCACCGCAAGGAGTACGGCTACATCACCCGCATGGGCAGCCATGTGTTCTTCAACGGCATGGCGCTGGGCGAGACGAACAAGATCAACATCGAGGACGGCAAGACGCTGGTCATCAAGTATCTGGGTCTGGGCGACCGCAACAACGACGGTACCATCAACGTCCAGTTCGAGCTGAACGGTATGCGCCGCGAGGTCACCGTCCGTGACCCCCACGCCTCCGAGGAGACACGGCAGGCCACGCTGGCCGACGAGTCCGATCCCATGCAGGTGGGTACGTCCATCCCCGGCATGGTGTCCAAGCTCTCCGTCAAGCAGGGCGACCATGTGGAGAAGGATCAGGTGCTGGCCGTCATCGAGGCTATGAAGATGGAGACCGCCATCACTGCCCGGGCCGCCGGTACGGTGAAGACCGTCCGCGTCAAGGAGGGGCAGCCCGTCAAGGCCAAGGAGCTTCTGATGGTGCTGGAATAACATCTATACGAACATCCCGCCGCGGCTACGCCCGCGGCGGGATGTTTTGCCTCGTCCATCCGCTGCGACTGTACAAAATTCGGGCAAAAGCGGGAAAGTGTTTGGTTTTTTCTGTGTCACATTCTGTATAATGGAAAATGTCCCTTTTTGCGGACGTTTTAGGATCGGAACTATGTGATGTGCGGCGTGGAAAGCTCCCGCGCCGCTGACGGAGGACATATGCGAAATATCTGGAAGATATTCAAAACGGACATCCGCGCGCTGAGCAAGTGCTTTTTTGCCAGCGTGGTGGTAGTGGCCATTGCCCTGCTGCCCAGCCTGTACGCATGGCTGAACATCTACTCCAACTGGGACCCCTACGGCAACACCGGCGGCATCTCCATCGCCGTGGCGTCACTGGACCGGGGCTACACCGACAACGGTGAGTATGTCAATAAGGGCCGGGACGTGCAGGAGGATCTGAAGACCTCCACGTCCATCAACTGGGTCATCGTGGACACGGAGCAGGAGGCGGTGGACGGCGTGTACGCCGGCGACTACTATGCCGCCGTGGTCATCGACGAGGACTTCTCCCGCAAGATGTACCGGATGTTCACGGACTGGACCGGCCAGCCCGCCATCACCTACTATGAAAACGCCAAGAAAAACGCCGTGGCCACCAAAATCACCGACACGGCGGTGGAGACGCTGAAGCGCTCCATCAGCGAGAACTATCTGGAGGTGGTCATCAGCGGCATCATGGAGCAGAGCAATCTGCTGGCCGCCGATCTGACGGAGACCGATCCGGAGACCGCGGTGAAGGGCCTTCTGTACCAGACACAGGATGTACTGTCCGGGTGCAGCCATATGATGGACGCCTTCCGCGCCGCCGGCGGCTCCGGCGGTATCTCCGCCGCCGATGCCGAGGCGCTGTCCGCCGCCATTGCCCATATCAACCAGAACCTGCCGGACGGCGAGGAGGTGGCGGATACCGCCGCCGCCATACAGCACGCGCTGTACACGGCGCTGGAGAAGGTGGAGCGTGCGCTGGATCGTCTGGAGCAAAAGCAGAATGATGCCCAGCTTCCGGAGCTCCTGCCGGAGATCCGGAAGGAGCTGGAGGACGCCGCCGCCGAGATGGGCAAGCTCAGCGCACGGCTCAATGCGCTGGCCGACCGGCTGGAGTCCACCGCCATTTCCGGCACCCACCTGGTCTCCGCGCAGGTCCGGCACCTCCGCGGGCTGGCTGACCGCTGCTCCGCCCTCCAGAAGATGCTGAACGAGCTGGCCGCCGCCAGCGATATCAGCGGCCTGCAAAAAGATTGCGCCGCGCTGGTGGCCGCTATCCGTGAGATGACCGACCAGATCCCCGTCACGGAGCATGAGCTGCGGGATCAGCTGGATACGGTGGTGTCGGATGTGTCCGACGCCATGGAGGGTGTGAAGGCGCTGTCCAACGACGTCAAGGCCCTGCGGGGGGCGATGGCCAACACCACGCAGGCGCTGAGCACTACCATGGAGCTGCTGCGTCCGGCGGCGGAGCGGATGGTCACATCGCTGTCCGAGACCATCGACAGGCTGGAGGGCGCCACCACCAGCGAGTACACGGATATACTGCTGACCATACTGGGCGGCGACCCCGCCGCGTACAGCCAGTATTTCCCGGAGATGGTGCAGACCACGGTGAACAAGGTCTATCCCATTGAGAACTACGGCTCCGCCATGGCGCCGTTCTACACCACGCTGGCCATCTGGGTGGGCGGCGTCATCCTGTCGTCCATCGTGAAGATCCACGCCCGCACCGACGGGCTCATCGACCCCAAGCCGGCAGAGTTGTACTTCGGCCGGTACCTGTTCTTCTTCCTGATCAGCCAGATACAGGCGGCGGTGATCGTCACCGGCGACCTGTACCTGCTGAAGATACAATGTCTGAACCCGGGGCTGCTGTACCTGACGGCATCCCTGACGGCCTTTACCTTCAGCCTGCTGATCTACTCCCTTGCCATCGCCTTCGGCGACGTGGGCAAGGCCGTGGTGGTGGTCATCATGGTCATGCAGATCGCAGGCTCCTCCGGTACGTTCCCCATCGAGCTGCTGCCGGAGATCTATCAGAAAATCTACCGCTTCTTCCCGTTCCCCTATGCCATTGACGCCATGCGCGAGTGTATCTGCGGTTTGTACGGCGACTACTACATAACGCAGCTTGCGTTCCTGCTGCTGTTCGCCGTTGCCGCGCTGCTCATCGGACTGCTGGTGCGCCGTCCGCTCATGGGACTGAACCACTTTATGGAGGAGAAGCTGGAGGAGACGGAGCTGCTGTGAAAGGAGGCGGATGTACCATGACAACGGAAAAAGAATATCAGGAGCTGTACGATCGCCTGCTGGATGAGGTGAGAACGCTGCACAAGAACAACCGGCGGCGCATCCGCAACGGTATGCGGATGCTGCTGGTGGTGACGGTGGGACTGATGCTGCTGATGTTCCTGGCACAGGGCAACAAGGTGTTCACCCTGATGCTGTGGATCTTCTCCATGTTCGCCGTGGCGGCGTATCTGATCGCCGTGGAGTACGCGGACTACGAGCTGCAAAAAAAGCTGGAGCAGATCACCCAGATGGAGCTGGAGAGCATGGGGGCGCTGCTGGAGCTGCCGGAGCTGCCCCGTATGCCGCGCCTACCTGACCGCCGGTATCACGGCCGCCGGGAGGAGACCACAGCGAATATCGTGATCGAGTCCGAGCCCGTCTCCGCCGAGGATGCGCAGGAACCGATGGCGGAGGAGAGCTACTCTGTGGAGGATATCTTGCAGGAGGTACACGGACAGACGCCGCAGCAGCAGAAGCCGCAGGCACCGCAGAAGCGTCAGGAGACGCAGAAAGCGCAGAACGTGCAGGAAGCGCAGAACGTGCGGAAAATGCCGCAGGGCGGCGCTGCCGACAGCGCACAGCTGCTGGAGGGGCTGCTGCGTGACCCGCAGAAGCTGGCGGGCGATCTGGAGCTGCTGACCCGTGCGCTGCAGGGACTGTCTGACGATCTGCGCCGCGCCGCGGCGCAGCAGCAGGAGGAGGTGGACAGATGAGAAATATCTGGCGTATTTTCTGCGCCGATTGGAAGCGCCTGACTGCCAGCGTGGTGGCGGTGGTGGTCATGCTGGGCCTGTGTCTGGTGCCCTGCCTGTATGCGTGGTTCAACATTCTGTCCAACTGGGACCCCTACGGCCCTGCCTCCACCGGCCGTATCAAGGTGGCGGTAGCCAGCGAGGACGACGGCTACGAGGTGCTGGGGCTCCACCTGAACATCGGTGAGCTGGTGCTGCAGGGGCTGGAGACCAACGATCAGATGGGCTGGGTCTTTGTGGACGATGCCCAGACAGCGCTGGACGGCGTGAACGCCGGCGACTACTACGCCGCGCTGGTCCTGCCGCCGGAGTTTACCGGCGACTTTGTCAGCATTCTGGAGGGCGACCTGCGCCATCCGGAGATCCAGTATTACGAGAACGAGAAAAAGAACGCCATTGCCCCCAAGATCACCGGCAAGGCCAAAACCGCCGTGCAGGAGGAGATCAACACCACTATTCTGGAGAAGGTGGCCGATGCCCTGACTACCGCCGGTTCTGTGTTCAAGGCCATGGGACTTGACGGGCAGGACGTTGCCAATGACCTGCTGGAGAAGCTGTCCTCCGCCCAGCAGGATATGGATCAGATGGCGGAGGTGTTCCGCTCTCTGCAAAATGTGATGGAGGGCGCCAGCAGCCTGTTGGCCGCCTCTGCCATCACCATCAGCGACGCGCAGAGCACCATGAACAGCACCTCTGCCGCCGTCGGCAGCACCGTGCAGCTCATTGACACCGGGATCGAGGCGGCGGACGACACCTCCGACGACCTGCTGCAGGTGCTGAACGCCGCCGATACCGTCCTCTCCGATCTGGAGGATATGCTCAACGGCGTGGATCTGACCCCTGCCGAGGATATTGCCCACGAAAAGGTCATTTCCCAGATCGACAAGGTGATCGCCGCACTGCAAAGAGTCTGCAACAGAACGGACGACGCTGTGCTGGTGGATCGGCTGGAGGCCGCCATCGACCGGCTGGAGACGCTGAAAAGCGCCGTGGAGCAGTCCGGCCTGTCCCATGTGCAGGACGAGCTGCGGGAGGTGATCGGGGAGGTCCGCGAGCTGCTGCGTACCGCCGCCGTCAAGACCAATCAGCAGGTCAACGCCTACATCCACAGGGCCGGAGAGCGGGCGCAGTCCACCCTCGGCTCCGTGCAGGAGATCCTGACCGCCTCCTCCGGCGCGCTGGGCGGCGTGTCCGGCACCCTGCGCTCCTATTCCAACGCTGTCTCCGCCGCCCAGCCCACGCTGGCAGCCAGCGTCACACTGGCGGAGAGCGTGTCCGGCTATCTGGCGGATATGGAGGAGGACATCCGCCGCATCACCGACAGCGACGCCTTCAAGCGCTTTGTGGAGCTGATGGCCAGCGATTCCGACAGCATGGCGGCGTATCTGGCCTCCCCGGTGCAGATGAACACCCAGATCATCTACGAGATCAAGGACTACGGCGCCGCCATGTCCCCATACTATGTGATGCTGGCTCTGTTTGTAGGCAGCCTCCTGACGGCGGTGATGGTAAAGGTGCCGGTGACCCAGCCGAAATTCCAGCAGTGCCGCGCCGTGGAGCGGTATTTCGGGCGATTCATGATCTTCTTCCTCATGGCCATTGCCCAAGCGCTGGTGACGGCCTTCGGCTGCCTGCACTTTGTGGGCATGGAGGCGGCGGAGCCCGCGCTGTTTGTGCTGGCGTGCTGCATCTGTTCTTTGAACTTTGCCTTTATGAACTATGCGCTGGTCTACTCGCTGGACAACGTGGGTCTTGCTATCTCCGTCATTATCATGGTGTTACAGGTGGCCGGCTCCGGCGGCTCCTACCCCATCGACGTGCTGCCTGCGCTGTTCCGAAGCCTGTATCCCTTTATGCCCTTCCACTACGGCATGGACATGATCCGCGAAACCATCGGCGGAATGTACGGCCAAACATATCTGCACTGTGCGCTGATCCTGCTGGGAATGTGCGTGCTGTTCACCGTCTTTGGCCTGCTGGTCTATTATCCGGCCCGCAAGCTGAATGCGGCCATCGCCGCCAGCAAGGAGAAGTCTGGTATTATGTAAACACCTGCCTTGTGGCAGCAAAAGAGCCGCCGCCCCATTCGGGCGGCGGCTCACGGCGCTTATGCTTTATAAAAAACGAATATCTATCCGGCGGGAATCATTCCATGCCTATGCAGCGGTCATACTCCACCTGCATCACGGAGGCGATGGTATGTCGGCCGTATTCATCCAGCTTTGCATACTGGGTCAGCAGCTTCTCGGTGTCGTCCGTCAGGTAGAGGGCGGCGTCGTCGGACATGGCCTTGATACCCAGGATCTTGCAGATGCGCATCACCGTGTCGAAGGAGGAACCGCCGACACCGTTGTGCAGGGCGCTGTTGATGGTGGACAGGGGGATATCCACCGCGAAAGCGAACTGCCGCACGCTCCGATACTGCCGTGTGATCTCGTCTCGAACCAGCTTTGTAAGATTATCCATATCAGAACCTCGCTTTTCTGTAAAGAATTTCCAATTGAAGTGCAGTAAGTATAACACGAATTTCCGCGCAAGCCAATAGGAAAAGTGAAAATTCACAAAAAAATAATATAATACGATTTGGAATTTATACAGGCGCTGTGCATAGCGGGAGTAGGACGCCGTAAATGCCCCTTTTAATTTATAGCGCACTGTGTTACAATAAAATTTCGGAGGGAACTCTGTTTATGAAAACACCGAAACTCTATACACCGAAGACCCGTGGGGGGCGCTTGGCGGAGGACATGATCCGCCGGTATTACGCCCACGATGTGGCGCGGGACAGCGCAGCTCTGACATACTATCTGCTGTTTGCCCTGTTTCCGCTGCTGATCTTTGTCAGCACACTGCTGGGTATTCTGGAGCTGGATATCGACAGTATCACGGCGGTGCTGGCGCCTCTGCTGCCATCCGACGTGGTGGGCGTGGTGCGTTCCTATCTGGCGTATGTGGCCGCCAACCAGAGCCGCCAGCTGCTGTGGTTCAGCCTGGTCTTCTCCATCTGGTTTCCCATGCGCTCCACCGGCTGCCTGATGCACTCGCTGCGTAAGGCGTTTCACCGCAGCTCGCCGGAGAATATCCTGCTGGGACAGCTGCGGAATCTGCTGTTTACCGTCTGGATGATCGTTGTCATCGGTCTGACGCTGCTGCTGGTGGTGATGGGCCGCCGCGCCCTGCACTTTCTGTCCCACCTGCTGCCCCTGTCGGAGACGTTCATCAGCGTGTGGGGCTATCTGCGCTTTGTGATCCTGGCGCTCATCATGGCCATCTCGCTGGGGCTTCTGTATCAGCTGGCGCTGGGCCAGCGCCGTCCCCTGCGGGAGGTGCTGCCCGGCGTGGGCAGCTCCCTTGCCGCGTGGATGCTGCTGAGTATGGCATTTTCCTATTATGTGGAGAACGTGGCTCAATATGCACGGCTATACGGCTCTATCGCCACCATCGTGGTGGTGCTGCTGTGGCTGTATATGTCCGGGCAGGTACTGATTTTGGGTGCGGAGCTGTCGGCAGCTCTGACCCAGCAAAAGAAAAACGCCGCGCCCCCGTCGGGCGGGGAGGAGGAAGCATGAAGATCATTATCGTAGGCTGCGGTAAGGTGGGATACGCCATTGCACGCCAGATGGAGCAGGAAAAGCATGACATCGTCATGGTGGACAACGAGATCGCCCATCTGGCCAAGGCGGACAACACGCTGGATGTCATGTGCATCCACGGCAGCGGCGCGTCCATCAGCGTACTGATGGATGCCGGTGTCCGGTCGGCGGATCTGGTCATCGCCGTCACCGGCGTGGACGACACCAATATGGTCTGCTGCCTGATGGCAAAGAGTCTGGGCGCCCGCCACACCATCGCCCGTGTCCGCAACACCGAGTACCGCCGGGATGCGGATATCCTCAAGCGGGAGATCGGGCTGGATATGGTCATCAACCCCGATCTGGCGGCGGCGCAGGAGATCGCCCGTATCCTCAGCTTCCCCGCCGCCATCTCCGTGGAGCCGTTTGCCGGCGGCCTCATCGACATGATCGGCCTGCAGGCGCAGCCGGAGGATTTCCTTGTGGGCCGCAGTCTGGGAGAGTCACACGGCGACCGCAAGGCCAATGTGCTGATCTGCGCCGTTCAGCGGGGCGACGAGTGCATCATCCCCAACGGCTCCTTTGTGCCGCAGGCCGACGACCGGCTGTATATGGTGGGTACCAAGACGGAGCTGCAAAAAATGCTCAAGGCCATGGGCCGCACGCTCCACCGGGTCAAGACGGTGGCGATGCTGGGCGGCAGCCGCATCAGTATGTACCTGTACTGGGAGCTGGCGCACACCGGCACCCATGTCCGCATCGTGGAGCAGGATCATGAGAAGTGCCTGACCCTGTCCCAACACCTGCCGGACGCCATGATCATCGAGGGCGACGGTACGGACAACGATCTCATTCAGGCGGAGAACATCTTCGGCGCCGACGCCTTTGTGTCCCTGACCGGCCGCGACGAGGAGAACCTGCTGATGGCTATGTCCGCCCGCCGTGCCGGTGTGCGGAAGGTGCTGGCCAAGATGACCCGTCCCAACTACATGGAGCTGCTGCAGGACACCGGTCTGGGCAGCATCATCAGTCCCAAGGACATCATCGCCAACCAGATCACCCGCTACGTCCGTGCGCTGGCCAATTCCGAGGGCATGACCGTGGAGTCGCTGTACAAGCTGCTGGGCGGACAGGTGGAGGCGCTGGAGTTCCTGGCCACCGGGCCCTCCGACCGCCTGCTGCACATCCCGCTGAAGGATCTGGATCTGCGCAGCGGTGTGCTGCTGGCCGCCATCGTCCGGGAGGATGTGACCATCATCCCCGGCGGCCTGACCACCATCGAGGAGGGCGACCATGTGCTGGTCATCGCCCAGTCCATGGGGCTGAACGACCTGACGGATATTCTGGCGTGACGGCTGCAAAAGAAAAACATAAAAAGAACCGTGCCGCATGGGCACGGTTCTTTTTATGTAAACTACGATCCCAAGCCCAAAGGCTCGTGGAGCGCGTCGTACAGCGCCGCTGTGTCAGGCGTCTCACCGGTGAAGAAGGTGAACGCCCGCACCGCCTGCCGGATCAGCAGGTCGATACCGCCCACCGTCCGCAGCCCCTGCCGCGCCGCCGCCTCCAGCAGCGCCGTGCGCCGGGGGTGGTAGACCAGATCGTACACCACGGCGTGCGGCGGCATGGCCTGCAAAAAGTCCAGCCCGGCAAAGGCAGGACTGCCCGCCATGCCCAGCGGTGTGGCGTTCACCAGCAGATCGCATGCGGCTGCCGCCTGCTGCATGGCATCCTGCGCCAGCGCGATACCCTCCCCGCAGTTGGGGAGCTGTGCGGCCAGCGCCGCGGCGCGTTCCAAGCGGCGGGCGCACACGATGATCCGGTCGGCACCGGCTGCCGCCAGCGCATGGCCCACGGCCTTGGCCGCGCCCCCTGCGCCCAACAGCAGCACCGTTCGACCCTGGGGGTGGAAGCCCTGCCCTGCCAAACTGTCCAGAAAGCCCGTGCCGTCGGTGTTGTGGCCGATGGCGCGTCCCTCCCGGATGCACACGGTGTTCACCGCACCGCAGGACGCCGCTGTCGTGTCCACCTCGTCCAGCAGGGGAAGGATGGCCTCCTTGTGGGGCATGGTCACGTTGAAGCCGGCGCAGCCGCCGTCCTTGGCCCACCGGACAAAGGCGGGAAGCTCCTCCGGGCGCACCGTCCGCACGTCGTAGCGGTACGCCGCGCCGGTCTGGCCGATCATGGCCTGATGGAGCAGCGGCGACAGGCTGTGCGCCACCGGGTCGCCGATCACATAGAGCTGCTTCATGGGCGCACCGTCTCCTTCAGATAGTCCATGGCCTCCAGATACCCCCGCAGCCCGTGGCCGCAGATGGTCTTGACGCAGGCGGGGGCGGTGACGGACACCGCCCGGAACGGCTCCCGCGCCGTGATATCGGAGATATGCACCTCCACCGCCGGGACGTCCACCGCCCGCAGCGCGTCATAGATGGCGTAGCTGTAATGGGCGTAGGCGCCGGGGTTGATGACGATGCCGCCGTATACACCCTGCGCCTCCTGAATGGCGTCGATCAGCGCCCCCTCGTGGTTGCTTTGCAGCAGCTCCGCCGTGCAGCCGATGGCGGCGGCGTGGCACTGTATTTGTTGACATAACGCATCGTAGCTCTCCGGGCCGTAGATGTCCGGCTCACGGCTGCCCAACAGGTTGAGATTGGGGCCGTTCAATATCAGCAGCTTCATGGACGCGCTCCTTTCCAGATCTCCTCGATTTGCGCAACTGCCTGTTCCAACAGGGGTTCTGTGATGCGATGGTGGGCGCAGGCGGCGTACAGTGCCCGCCGCTCCGCCGCCAGACGCGCCAGCGCCTCCCGCCCCGCCGCCAGCAGGGGACGCCCCGCCTGAAAGTTGGTAGACATAATATCGGTAAGCGGCCTGTCCAGCCAGAACACCGTGCCGCTGCGCCGCAGCAGCAGGCGGTTGTCCTCCCGCAGCACCGCGCCGCCGCCAGTGGCGATGACGCAGCCCTCCCGGCGGCAGAGCGTCTCCAGCGTCCGGTGCTCCAGCTCACGGAAATACGCCTCGCCGCGGCAGGCGAAAATATCGGACACAGAGCAGCCTGCGGCGGCCTCGATGGCCTCGTCACAGTCGAAAAACGGCATATCCAGCCGCTGTGCCAGGCATCTGCCCACCGTGGTCTTACCGCTGGCGGGCAGCCCGATAAGGATCAAATCACCCATGGCGCTCCTGTTCCTCCCGGCTCTCCGCCATCAGCAGCCGGAACAGCCGCTCCACCTGCGTCCGCCGCTGGGGCAGCAGGTCGCCCCGGGAGGCCAGCACCGCCGCCTCCCGCGCCTTGTCCAGCACCGGCAGACCCTGCGCCGCCTTGACGCGCCCGATCTCTCCGGCCAGCGTTAGCCGCCGCGCCAGCAGAGCGGTCATCTGCTCGTCTACATCGTCCAGCTGGCGGCGCAGTCCCGCCAGCGTATCGCTGTCGGCGGGCAGCAGACGGCAGATGGCCAGCGCCGCCGCCGCCTCCACCGCCGGGGCTGCCCGCAGCACCACGCAGCTGTCGTGCCGCCCACCCACGGTGACGGTGGTATTCTCCATCCGGTGCAGATCCACCGTCTCCTGTGGGCTTGCGATGGACGGCGTAGGCCGGAACGTGACGGTGAATATGATATCCATGCCGTTGGTGACGCCGCCGTTGATGCCGCCGGTGCGGTTGGTTTTCGTATAGACAGACGCGCCGTCCGTATAGAACGCATCGTTGGCCTCGCTGCCCCGCAGCGCCGCGAAGCCCTCCCCGTCGCCGAAGCCGATGGCCTTCACGGCGGGGACGGCGAACACATGGCGGCTGATCTCCGATTCCACCGTGTCCCGCCAGTCGGGACCGCCCAGTCCGGCGGGAACGCCGGTGACGGTGCAGCGGATGCGCCCGCCCACGCTGTCTCCGGCTTCACGGGCTTCGGCGGCACGCTGCCGCAGGGCTTCCTCGTCCACGATCCGGGCGCTTACCGTGATACCCTGCGTTTGCAGGTATGTTTTAGCCAGACTGCCCGCCACGGTCAGCGGCGCGGTCAGCCGTCCGGAGAACCGTCCACCGCCCCGGTAGTCGTTGTGTCCGCCGGCGCGGACAAAGGCGGCGTAGTCGGCGTGGCCGGGGCGGGGGGTATCCTTCAGGGCGGCGTAGTCGGCGGAGCGGACGTCGCGGTTGCGCAGCACCGCCACCAGCGCGTCGCCGGTGGTTTTCCCCTGAAACACGCCGGAGAGAAACTCCACCTCGTCCGCTTCATGCCGCCCGGTGGCCAAGCCGCCGGAGGCTCTGCGCCGCAGGAGATCTGCCTGTATCAGCTGGTTGTCCACCGGCAGTCCCGCCGGTACATTTTGCAGGAGAACGCCTACGGCGGGGCCGTGGGATTCTCCGAACAACGTGTATTCCATCATGGCTCCAGCACCTCCGTTCTGCCGCCAAGAGCTTCCATATCTTTCCAAAAATCAGGGTAGGATTTCGCCACCTGCTCCCCGCCGGTGAGGGTGACGGGGCCATCCGCCAGCATGGCGGCGCAGCCCGCCAGCATGGCGATACGGTGGTCGCCGAAGCTGTCCACGCAGCCGCCGTGCAGACCGGGAACGCCTGTGACCGTAAGGCTGTCTGCCTCCTCCTGCACCTGTGCGCCCAGCGTGTGCAGTACCTGCGCCACGGCGTGGGGGCGGTCGCTCTCCTTACCACGGAGGAAGCCGCAGCCGGTGAAGCGGGTGGTGCGCCCCGGCTGTAGGGCCGCGTACAGCGCCAAGGGCATCAGCAGGTCGGGGGTATCGGTCAGATCCACGGTCTGCGGTACATCATGCAGGTATTCCTCAATGATGGAATCGCCCTGCCAGCCGGAGGATGTCCCGCGTGAGAGGGGCATACCCTCTGCCTGCGTATCGTGCAGCGCCACGCGCAGATCGCCCTGCGTCCCGCCGGAGGCGCGCTGCTGCTGCACGCGGGCCAGCACCAGCCAGTAGGCCGCCGCTGACCAGTCCGGCGCCGTCAGCAGCGGAGCGGGGCGGTAGGTCTGCCCGCCGTCGATGTGATAGCCATTGGGCGTCTCCCGCACGGCGACGCCGTGGTGCCGGAGGACGCGGCAGGTCATATCCAGGTAGGGCCGGGACACTGGCTTTTCGGTTAACATAATATCAGACGATCCCGGCAGCAGCGGCAGCGCCATCAGAAGGCCGCTGACCACCTGGGAGGTGGCGGCGGCGGACAGCGTCCATGCGCCGCTGCGGAGAGGGCGGGTCAGCGTCAGACCGGCCGCCGTGGGACATAGCCCCAGATCGGCGGGGATGGGGCGCTGCAAAAGCCGGGGAGATCCGGTGAACACCGCGTCCATCTTGCCCAGCGCCATAAAAAGGGGCAGCAGGAAGCGGAGGGTGCTGCCGCTGTCACCGCAGTACACCGTGGGGACCGGGGCGTCCAGCTGTACCAGCGCCGCCGCCGTGTACCGGATGTCATCAGCGGGGCGGGGCGGCAGCGCCGTGGTTTGTCCCGCCAGACGGCGGCAGATCAGCTCCCGGTGGAGCAGGCTCTTGGACGGCGGCACGGATACAGTGCCGCTGAGTTGGGAGGGGTACAGGCGCAGGATCATGGCATATCCTCCCACAGGCTCTCCAGCGGCAACTCCTCCAATCGTCCCTCACCGGGGCGCTCCACCACCACGATGGTGATGCGGCTGCCGGCGGCCTTTTTGTCGTGGGTCAGGTAACGGCGCAGGGTGTCGCCGTCACAGTCGACGGCGGTGGGCAGGCCGAACCGTGCCAGCAGCCGCTCCAGCCGAGCCAGCAGGAAATCGCCGCCGAAGCCGTGGGCGGTCTGCCAACGGAGCATTTGGGCCATACCGGCAGACACCGCCTCGCCGTGGGTGTAGGCGGCGTAGCCCCCGGCGGCCTCGTAAACGTGGCCGAAGGTGTGGCCGAAGTTCAGCAGGCGGCGGGGGCCGTCGTCCCGCTCGTCGGCGGCGATGCAGCGGGCCTTTACCCGGCAGCAGGCGGCAATGAGCCTTTCCGGATCGGGACGCGGCGTCTCCTCCAGATAGTCCAGCAGGGCGGCGTCCGCGATGCAGGCGCACTTGATGACCTCCGCCATGCCGGAGGACAGCTGACGGGGAGGCAGTGTGGCCAGACACGCCGGGTCGGACAGCACAAGGGAGGGCTGCCAGAATGCGCCCAGCTGGTTTTTGCCCTCTGGCAGATCCAGCCCGGTCTTGCCGCCGATGGCACTGTCTGCCTGCGCCAGCAGGGTGGTGGGGATATGGGCCAGCGCTACGCCCCGCAGCAGCGTGGCGGCGGCAAAGCCCGCCAGATCGCTGCAGGCGCCGCCGCCCAGCGACACTACACCGCAGGCGCGGTCAAAGCCGCCGCGCAGGATGCGGCGGCACAGCGCCTCGTAGACGGGCAGGGTCTTGGCGTTCTCACCGGCGGGGACGGGGTACAGCGCCGCGTCCAGTCCGGCGGCGCGGAGACTGTCCAGCACCGTATCACCGTACAGTTTGGCGGCGTTCTCATCGGCCACCACCGCCCAGCGGGAGACGGTGGACGCACTTCGCAGCAGAGCGCCGGCCTGCGATAGAAGACCATCGCCGATATACACGGGATAGGCGGCGTTTTGCAGTTGGACGGTGAGCTGTTCCATAGAAGATCCCTCCGATGCTCGTAGTACATCCATTGTAGCGCGGAGGAAGGGGTTTTGCAAGAAATTCCGCCGCTGCGGCTATGGTGCGGCGGCACACACGTAGGTGCAGAAACGAAAAAATTGTGAGAGACGGCAAAAAAAGATTGATTTTTCCGGTGCTGTCCTGTAAAATATAGACGACAATCCAAGAATGGTAGCTGTAAGGAAGTGCTTCGCGCACGGGCTGCAACTATCACTCGGCTGCTGCTTGAGTGTATCAAACCGGTTTTCGGTTTGATACACTTTGTTTTACCGGTGATAGTCGATGGAAAAAACTTTTTTACGGGAGGTAATACCATGAATTTAGTGACAAATGGCCGCCTCATCACCCGTGACGCAGGCGGGAAGGGCTACTATGAGCACGGCGCGGTGGCCTATGAGGGTACGAAGATCGTAGAGGTAGGCGAGGAGACCGCTCTGCGCGCCAAATACGCCGACGCCCACATCATCGACGCCAAGGGCGGCGTCATCATGCCCGCACTCATCAACGCCCACACCCACATCTACTCCGCGCTGGCCCGTGGCCTGAGCATCGTGGGCAACAACCCCACCAACTTCTACGAGGTGCTGGACGGCACATGGTGGGCCATCGACCGCCACCTGATGATGGACGGCACCCGCGCCTCCGCCACGGCGCTGTATATGGACTCCATCAAGCAGGGCGTCACCACCATCTTTGACCACCACGCCAGCTACGGCGAGATTCCCGGCACCCTGCACACCATTGCCGAGGAGAGCAAGCGGCTGGGGCTTCGCTCCTGCCTGTGCTACGAGGTCTCCGACCGTGACGGCGAGGAGAAGTGCCTGCAAGCCATTCAGGAAAACGCGGACTTCATCACCGAGTGCGAGAAGAACCACGACCCCATGCTGGCGGCCATGTTCGGCGGCCACGCCCTGTTCACCATCTCCGACAAGACCTTCGACCGCATGGTGGAAGCCAACAACGGCCGTACCGGCTACCACATCCATGTCTCCGAGGGCATGAACGATGTGTACGATTCCCTCCAGAACTACGGCCGCCGCCCGGTGCAGCGCTTGCAGGACCACGGCATTCTGGGCGAAAAGACCATCCTCGGCCACTGCATCCACGTGAACACCGCCGAGATGGATCTCATCAAGGAGACCGGCACCATGGTGGTGAACAACCCTGAGTCCAACATGGGCAACGCCATCGGCATCTGCCCGGTGCTGCAGCTCCACAAGCGGGGCATCCTGCTGGGCATGGGTACTGACGCCTACACCAACGATATGCTGGAAAGCCTGAAGGTGGCGCTGTGCTCCCAGCGGAGCCAGAACTGCCTGCCCAATGTGGGCTGGTGCGAGGTCACGGATATGCTGTTCCACAACAACGCCAAGATCGGCGCGCGGTACTTCCCCGATGAGCTGGGCGTGCTGAAGGCCGGTGCGGCGGCGGATATCATCGTCATGGACTACAAGCCGTTCACTCCGTTCTCCGACGAGAACATCGACGGCCACATGATCTTCGGCATGACCGGCCGCCAGTGCCAGACCACCATCGCCGCCGGTAAGGTGCTGATGCAGGATCGCGTGCTGGTGGGTATCGACGAGGAGGCGGAGAACGCCCACATCCTCGAGGCCGCCAAGAAGCTGTGGGGCGACCTGAACCACCGTACCTATTGAGACACCAACGATCACCACAAAGGAGGATGACCTATGTCTGAGAAAATGTATCCCATCCCGTTCAAGTCTCTGATGAACTGGGTGGTGGAGGAATACGCCGCATCCGGCGAGATCTTCGGCGTGCGCAAGGCATACCACGCCACGGGCAAGAGCCTGCCTATCTTCGGCGAGCGCATCGAGACGCCCTTCGGCCCCGCCGCCGGCCCCAACAGCCAGCTGGCGCAGAACATCATCGCCGCCTATATGGCCGGCGCCCGGTTCTTCGAGGTCAAGACCGTCCAGAAGATGGACGGCGCCGATCTGGCCGCCTGCGTCCCCCGCCCCTGCATCCTCGCCAACGACGAGGGCTATAACCAGGAGTGGTCCACCGAGCTGACCGTGCCCCAGGCCATGGACGAGTACATCAAGGCGTGGTGCGCCCTGAAGGTGCTGAGCAAGGTCTATGGCTTCGGCGATCCCGACGGCTTCGTGTTCAATATGTCCGTGGGCTACGATCTGGAGGGCATCAAGGGCGAGAAGGTCAACACCTATATCGACGGCATGATGGACGCCGGCAAGACCGCCATCTTCGGCGAGTGCAAGGCGGTTTTGAAGGAGCTGTTCCCCGCGGAGAGCGGCTATATCGACGGCATCTCCCCCCGCGTCAGCCGCAGCGTCACCGTCTCCACCCTCCACGGCTGTCCCCCGGATGAGATCGAGCGCATCGCTTCCTACCTCATCACCGAGAAGCACCTGCACACCTTCGTCAAGTGCAACCCAACCATTCTGGGGTACGAGACCGCCCGCCGCACCCTCGACTCCATGGGCTATGACTACATCGTCTTCGATGAGCACCACTTCAATGAGGACCTCCAGTGGGTCGACGCCGTGCCTATGTTCGAGCGGCTGCAGGCGCTGGCGGACAGCAAGGGGCTGGAGTTCGGTCTGAAGCTCTCCAACACCTTCCCCGTGGACACCACCCGGGGCGAGCTGCCCAACGACGAGATGTATATGTCCGGCCGCAGCCTGTTCCCCCTGACCATCGAGATGTGCCACCGCATTTCCCGCCAGTTCAAGGGCAGGATGCGGATCTCCTTCGCCGGCGGCGCGGAGTATTTCAACTGCGACAAGCTGTTTGCAGCGGGCATCTGGCCCATCACCGTGGCCACCACCATCCTCAAGCCCGGCGGCTACAACCGTCTGCACCAGATGGTGGAGAAGGTGGAGCCCATGGCGTATAAGCCCTTTGCCGGCACGGATACGCAGGCTATCTGCGACATGAGCAGCGCCAGCCACACCGACGTCCACCATGTCAAGCCCATCAAGCCCCTGCCCAGCCGTAAGAGCGAGAAGCAGGTACCCTGGATCGACTGCTTCACCGCGCCCTGCAAGGGCGGCTGCCCCATCGCGCAGGACATTCCCGAGTATATGGAGCTGTGCAATAAGGGCCTGTACGGCCCGGCGCTGAAGCTCATCACCGAGAAGAACCCCCTGCCGTTCATCACCGGCACTATCTGCGCCCACCGCTGCCAGACCAAGTGCAGCCGCAATTTCTATGACGAGTCCGTCCGCATCCGGGATACCAAGCTGCTGGCGGCGCAGAAGGGCTACAACGCCCTGATGGCCTCCATCAAGACCCCCGCCAAGGTGGAGGGCAAGCGGGCCGCCATCATCGGCGGCGGCCCCACCGGCATCGCTGCCGCCTACTTTTGCGGCAGAGCCGGTATCGAGACCACCATCTTCGAGCGGGAGAGCTGTCTGGGCGGCGTACCCCGCCACGTGATCCCCGGCTTCCGTATCGCCAACGAGGTCATCGAGAAGGATATCGCCCTGATGGAGCGCTACGGCGTGGAGGTCAAGTGCGGCGCGCCTGCCCCCTCCGTGGACGAGCTGAAGAAGATGGGCTACACCCACATCCTGCTGGCTGTGGGCGCATGGAAGCCCGGTAAGCTGGATATCGCCGGCGATGTGGCAGGCGCCATCCAGTGGATGAAGGGCGTGAAGGCCGGGAACATCGGCGTGGCCGGGAATATCGCCGTCATCGGCGGCGGCAACACCGCCATGGACGCGGCGCGCCTTGCCAAGCGCAGCGGCGCGGAGCATGTGACGCTGGTGTACCGCCGTACCCGCAAGTATATGCCCGCCGACGAGCATGAGCTGGCGCTGGCACTGGCGGACGGCGTGGAATTTGCCGAGCTGGCCGCCCCCGTCAAGCAGGCCGACGGTGTGCTGCAATGTGAGAAGATGGTGCTGGGCGAGGCGGACGCCTCCGGCCGCCGCAGTCCCGTGGGCAGCGGCGAGTTCTTCGATATCCCCTGCGATCTGGTGATCTCCGCTGTGGGCGAGCAGGTGGACGACGCCCTGATGGCCGCCAACGGCATCGAGCTGGATAAGAAGGGCCGTCCTGCCTTCCAGACCAACGTGGCCGGTGTGTACGCCGCCGGTGACGCCAAGCGCGGCCCCGCCACCGTGGTGGAGGGTATCGCCGACGCCGCCGCCTTTGCCGAGGCGGTCATCGGCGCGGCACACACCTACGACATCCCGGAGCAGGCCTACGTCACCAAGGCCGACGCCGAGGCCAAGAAGGGAATTCTGGCCATGAGCGGGTGCGTCTGCCGGGAGGGCGAGCGCTGCCTCCAGTGCGCCACCGTGTGTGAGAACTGCGTGGACTCCTGCCCCAACCGCGCCAATGTGGCCATCCGCATGGCCGACGGCAGCCACCAGATCGTCCATGTGGACAAGATGTGCAACGAGTGCGGCAACTGCACCCAGTTCTGCCCCTACGCCTCCGAGCCGTGCCACGACAAGTTCACCCTGTTCCAGACCGCCGGGGATATGACGGATTCCCACAACGCCGGTGTGCTGTTCCTGGGCGGCGACAAGGTGCGCGTCCGCACCTTCGGCGAGCCGAAGGACTACGATCTGTCCGGGAAGAACGAGCTGCCCGCCGAGCTGGAGACGCTCGTCGTCACCATCCGCGACAAGTACACCTACCTGTACAACTGAGTCAAAACAAAAAAAGAGCCGCCGCAGGACTTCCTGCGGCGGCTCTTTTTTGTGGTCAAAACAGGGCGCTGCACCCTTGCACGCGGCGGGTCAGCCCGCCAGGATCTCGAATTTCAGCACGCCCTCGGCGGAGGCGGCGCGGGCCATCAGCTCCTCCAGCGCGTCCACCATCTCGCTGGTCTCGGCGGAGATGGTCACGCCGGCGCAGCCGTTGGTGGGGATGGTCTGGTTGATGGTGAGAATATTTGCGCCGGAATTGGCAAAAATAGACAGGTAATTGGACAGCACGCCGGGAATATCCTTTAGCAGTGCGTAGAACGTGATGATATGACCCGCCCGCATATTCTGGAAGGGCTGGACGGCGTCCTTGTACTTGTAAAAGGCACTGCGGCTGATGCCCACCATGCGGGCGGCCTCGCCCACGGTGGCGGCCTCGCCCACCTGCAGCATACGCTTGGCCTCCGCGACCTTGATAAAGACCTCCGGCAGCGCCTCTGCCGAGACCAGATAGTATTTCTTCTTCTCCATGATTTCCTCCAAGGTGTCCGCGTTATGTGTACATTTGTCAAATATGAGGTAATACTATCACAGTAAAGCGAGGAAGACAAGAAAAAAATTGTAAAAAGTCTGTGAAAAAGGGGGGAGAGCGCCATGGAGCGGCGGAGGGAGCTGCTGTTTCAACTGATCTGGTGGGCGGCTGTGACCGGTGTGGGCTGGCTGACGCTGCGGTACGCGCTGGTGTGGCTGCTGCCATTTCTGCTGGCGCTGGGGGCGGCGTCGCTGCTGGAGCCGCTGATCGAGGCGGCGCGCCGGAGGCTGCACCTGCGGCGGGGCTTTACGGCGGCGGTACTGACGCTGGTGCTGGTGGGCGGCTTGCTGGCGGTGCTGATCGTGCTGGCGGTACAGGTGGTGGAACAGGCGGTATCGCTGGTGTCCTCCCTCCCGGCGCTGCTGGCGGCGCTGCCGGATACGCTGGCGTCGCTGGAGCGGCGGTTGGAGAGCTTCTGTGCCGCCTGCCCGGAGGGGATGGGACGGACGGCGCAGGGGCTGCTGATGGGGCTGCCGGAGGCGGCGTCCCGTCTGGCGGGACGGCTTTCCGCTGCCGTCTTGCAGGGCGCGGCGCGGATCATGGGGGTGCTGCCCCGGGTGCTGCTGGCCTGCGGCACCACGGTGCTGGCGGTGTTCTTCACCCTCAGCGCCTACCCGGCGGTGATGGCCTTTTTCCGGCGGCAGCTGGGATCGGAGCTGGACAGAGCCAGAGGGGTGAAGGCCAGCGTGTTCGCCACGCTGGGAAAGTGGCTGAAGGCGGAGTGTATCCTGCTGGCGGTGACCTTCTGCCAGCTGCTGGCGGGGCTGCTGCTGATCCGGCAGGAGTACGCCCTGCTGCTGGCGGCGCTGATCGCGCTGATCGATGCGCTGCCGGTATTCGGGACGGGGACGGTGCTGGCGCCGTGGGCGGCGGTGGAGTGCCTGCTGGGAAACGTGCCAAAGGGCGCGGCGCTGCTGGCGTTGTTCGCCGTGATCTCCGTGGTGCGCAGTGTGCTGGAGCCGAAGCTGGTGGCGGCGCAGGCGGGGCTGCCGCCGCTGGCGTCGCTGGCGGCCATGTATGTGGGCTTCTGCGCGGCGGGCGTAGCGGGAATGGTGCTGGCGCCGGTGCTTCTGCTGCTGGTCAAGCAGCTGCGGGATGGGGGCTATATCCGGCTGTGGAGGTAGTTGCCACCGGGAAAAGAAGGTGCTATAATAGCGCCAAACCTACAAAAGAGGACAGGAGGCACCGGGATGAGAGTATTATTCAAGAACGGCACGGTGGTGTCCGGCAAGGGCACGCGGCGGGCGGATGTGCTGGTGGACGGTGAAAAGATCCGGCGGGTGGCGCGGGAGATCCATGTGGACGACGCGCAGATCGTGGACGCCGCCGGTATGCTGCTGATGCCCGGCTTCATCGACGCACACACCCATTTTGACCTGGATGTGTGCAACACCACCACGGCGGATGATTTTGCCTCCGGCTCCCGGGCGGCGCTGCGGGGCGGTACCACCACCATCGTGGATTTTGCCTGCCCCAACAAGGGTGAGACGCTCCACGACGGCCTGCGGCTGTGGCACGAGAAGGCGGACGGCAAGTGCGCCTGCGACTACGGCTTCCACATGACCATCGACGACTGGAACGACACCATCGAAAGCGAGATCGACGATATGTACGCCGAGGGCATCTCCTCGTTCAAGATGTACATGACGTACCCGGCCATGATGATCGGGGACAAGCTGATGTACAAGGCGCTGAAAAAGCTGAAGGAGAAGGGCGGCATCTGCGGCGTACACTGTGAGAACGCCGGGGTCATCGACGCCCTCATCGAGGAGAAGAAGGCCGCCGGTGAGCAGGGCAGCGTGGGCAGCCATCCCCGGACGCGGCCGGACTTTCTGGAGGCGGAGGCCGTGGGACGGCTGCTGCACATCGCGGAGGCGGTGGACATCCCCGTGGTGATCGTACATACCACCAACGCGGCGGCGCTGCGGGAGATCGAGGCGGCCCGGCGGCGGGGACAGAAGGTCTATGTGGAGACGTGTCCCCAGTATCTGGTGCTGGATGACAGCGTATACGACAACGAGGACTGGTTACAGGCGGCCAAGTATGTCTGCGCCCCGCCCATCCGCAAGGCGGCGGACCGCAGGGCGCTGTGGCAGGCCATCCGCCGGGGCGAGGTGCAGACCGTGTCCACCGACCATTGCAGCTTCACCACGGCGCAGAAGCTGGCGGGGCGGGAGGACTTTACCACCATTCCCGGCGGTCTGCCCGGCGTGGAGACCCGGGGCGAGCTGCTGTACACCTTCGGCGTGACCACCCGGAAGATCAGTCTGGCGGCCATGTGCCGCGTGCTGGCGGAGAACCCCGCCAAGCTGTACGGGATGTTCCCCCGCAAGGGCGTCATCGCCGAGGGCGCGGACGCGGACATCGTGGTGTACGACCCGGCGGCAGATCACGTCATCCGCGCCGAGGACATGGTGGGCGCCGCGGACTACAACCCCTACGAGGGCGTGGTGACCCGGGGCTCCGTCAAGCAGGTGTGGCTGCGGGGCAAGCTGGCGGTCAACGAGGGACGCGTGCTGGCCGGGCCGGAGGGCAAATACATCCGGCGCGGCAAGTGCTGCCTGTGAGCGGGAGGAGATAGACAATGATGGACAAGACCTTGGGATATATTCTGTGCTGCCAGTCGCCGGGACTGTTTCTGGCGGCGGCGGTGCTGGTCATCGCCTACTTCGCAGGGCGGAAGAAGCACCGGTTCAAGGCGACCTTGAAGCTGCTGCTGGGCATCGTATGCGCCGTAGGCGGCGTGGTGCTGTACTACATGGGGATGTACGACGAGTACTTCACCATCCGGGACTTCTACCGTATCCGGCCCGCCGGCTGGGTGGGCTTCGGGATCGTGGCGTTCCTGACGCTGCTGGCGCTGGTGCAGGCGTTTTTTGCCGCAGCGGATGCGCGGCGGGAGGAGAAGGCCGCCAACCGGGCGGAGAACCAGCGGCTGGCGGCGGAGGCCGCTGCCGCCGAAGCTGCTGCGCGGGAGGCCGCCCGGCAGGAGGAGGCTGCCCGGCAGGAGGAGGCAGCCAAGGCGGAGGCCGCCGCTGCTGTGCCGGTGACGCCGCCTGTACCGGCGGACGCGCCGGCGGAGGAACTGCCGCCGGAGACGCCCGCGCAGACGCCGGAGGAGCCTGCGCCGCAGGCATGACCCCATACAAGAAAAAAGAGCGCTGTTCCGGAGGAAACAGCGCTCTTTTCTGCGTCTGGGAGACTCAATGCTCGCCGCAGCCGAAGGTGGGCTTGGGCGAGGGATGGGATTGCTTGCCGGTGATCTGCCGGGGGACGATCTTCACGATCTGGGTGTTGGCGAAGCACCGTTCCATACAGGCGGCAAGGCCGCCCATGCCCTTGGGATCCAGCGTTTCCACCAGCAGCAGGAGCGCCTTGGTGCGCTCCCCCTCGTCGGTGACCACCTGCGCCTGCCCCCGTACCACGGCGGAGTCGTAGGCCGTCTCGAATTCATTGGGAACGATGGACATGCGGGACACGGCGGTGAGGCAGACAGGCGGCTCCTTCTCCAGAAGCTGCCACTTTTCGCCGGCGCCGGCACAGTGGAAATAGAGGACCCGGTATGCCTCGTCCGCCACATGGTTGACAGGCACGCAGTAGGGCGTACCGTCCGCGCCGGTCATAGCCAGCGTGGCGTAGTGCGCCTTTCGCAGCACCTCCCACGCGAAGTGCTCGTCCCGCTCCAGTTCATTTCTGCGCATGATCGCCGCCTCCTTACTTCAAATTAAGAATCCGTTTATAGTAGGGCCACAGGCCGGCCTTTTCCGGCCACAGCGGCGCCAACTGGCACAGGTCGGTGCCGGGGAAGTTGTTGCCCTCGATAATGGCGGGGCCGTCAGGGGTGATGGCCATATCCCAGCCCACATGACCCATCCGGGGGAACACCTGCGCCGCGTCCTTTGCCAGCGCGATGGCCTCCTGCACCATGGGGAGCTGATACCCCACCAGCGGGATGCCGGTATCGGGGTGCTTGTCGTAGACATGGAAATAATCGTCGGTGGCGGGGGTGCGGATGCAGCCGGTGGCCTCGTCCACGCGGGCGAGGATGCCGCCCTGCCCGGAGTTGTCGCACACGCTGCCGCCGGTACCCATCTTCACCACGATGTAGGCGATGGTCACGTTTCCGTTCACGTTATCCGTGACGATGCGCATGGTGTTGACACTTTCAGGGTGGAGCCGGGCCATATCGGGATGCTGGAGCAGCGGATGCTCCAGCACCACCATCTTTTTCTCCCGGATGTAGGCCAGTATGGCGGCGGGGGAGTCGAAGTCCGCCACCCGCAGACGCTCCACGCCGCGGCCGCTGTCGCCGTGGTTGATCTTGGCGAAGATGTACGTCTGTCCCGCCATAAAATCCGCCATCTGCTGCTCGGTGGCGGTCTCGCCGTTCAGCGTCTCCCGGTGCAGGTAGGCGCGGAACGTCTCGTTGAAGCGCAGCTTGTCGTCAAAATCGTCATTGTAGGCGGGGTCGTTCATCAGGTCGAAGACCTTCCGGTTGCGGATACGGGTCAGATAGGTGTCCCGCTGCTTGCCGGTCAGGCCGTAAAAGCCGTACATGGCGTAGTCGTAGTACCCCGCGCCGTAGCGGGCGGCGCACCAGAGGATGTCAAAAAAGGTGGTGAATTTGCTGTGGCCGGACTTCTCCTTGACCACGCCGAGGATGTAGTTCAGCTTCTTCCAGCGGACGCCGGTGAGGACGCGGGCGATATACTTGACATTGGTAGGCATGGGGGACGCTCCTTTCTGTCAGTGGTGGAAAATACGGTGCAGCGGTGCGGTGACAAGACCGCGCTCGTAGCGGTTCAGGCCGAACAGCCACATACAGACGGCGTAGACCGCCACGAAAATAAGACCCGGCGGAATGAGCTGCCAATAGGTGGTGGGGTGTACCTTCAGCGCCAGCAGCACCGCCGTGGCGGCGGGCAGCAGCATGGCCGGCATCAGGTGGAAGATGTGCCGCCAGAAGCCGGGGATGTTCAGCCCGATCCGGCGGTAGTAGTACCAGTTCATCAGGATCACGTTGCCGATCAGCGTGGCGATGGCGGTGCCGATGGCGGCGCCCAGACCCTCCCACTTGATACACAGGGGGACGGAGATGGCGGCGTTGCCCAGCGCCACGCCCAGATAGACCAGCGAGCGGAACTTGTGCATATTCTTGGCGCGCTGGATCTCGATGCCCACCGTCTGGACGTTGGTCCACAGGCAGGAGAAGAACAGCAGCAGCGCCACCCAGTAGTCCACGGCGAACTTCTCATCGCCGCCCCACAGCACCACAAAGGACTGTCCGATGGCCACGAAGCCCAGCAGGATACCGCCCAGCAGGATGAACTGGAGGCGGCCCACACGGGTGAACAGGGCGTCCAGCGTGCGCATGGGGGCATTTTCCGCCACCAGACGGTGGACGCGGGGCGTCATCACATTGGAGATGGCGTTGCCGAAGGCCAGATAGAACGTGTTGAGCTGGGCGGCAATACTGTACACGGTGACGGAGGTGGAGCCCTGAAACCATGTGAGCAGCTGCCGGTCGATGGCCCAGTTGAAGTTGTCCACCACGATGCTGATAAAGACATACAGCGTGAAGCTGAACATCTCCCGCAGCAGACCGAAGTCGTAGCGGCGGAAGGAGAAGGGCATCCGCAGCTTTGTCAGGCAGTAGCCGATATTCAGGATGCCGCTGAGGATGGTAAAGAGCAGGGAGACGATGGTCAGCGTCACGGAGCGGTAGCCGATGATGAGCAGGGGGATCATGATCAGGGGGTTGAGCACCTGCTTGCCCATGGCCACGATCTTCTGGAACAGATACCGCTCGTTGATGGTGACGTGGGACTCGAAGACGCTGATGGGGAAGGTCAGGGCGGCGTTGACCGTCATGATCCGCAGCAGCTTTTCCGCCAGCGCGATCTCCTCCGCCGTCAGCTTTTTGCCGAAGATCACATCGCAGTAGGACAGGCCGAAGCCGATGACCAGCACCGCCGCGCCCAGCACCAGATAGGTGACGAGGAACATGCCGTTGAGCTTGGCACAGCCCTTTTTATCGCCGGTGGCGCGGAAGCGGGAATAGTACCGGACATAGGCGCTGCCCAGTCCGAAGCTCAGCAGATTCAGATAGGAGATGATGGGCAGGACGGCCTGATAGACGCCGAACTCACTGTCACCCAGACGCTCCAGCATGATGGGCGTGTATACCAGCGAGATGATGGTGCTCAGCGCCATGGACACATAGGACAGCACGGCGCCCGCCCGTATCTGATTCACCTTCAACGCTCCACCTTCTTTTTCGCAGAATGACACTTCATTATAGCCTATACCGGCGGCGGTGTAAAGCGGGAAGCGGAAAAAGATGGTTTTCTTTCGGCAGGATCTCTGGTACAATAGGAAAAAAGACCGGGAGGGAACGGGTATGGCCAACAAAAAGCTGAAGCTGCTGTATCTGGCGCGGTATTTACAGGAGCAGACCGACGAGCAGCATCCCAAGACCATACAGGATATGATCGGCTATCTGGCGGACTGCGGCATCAGCGCCGAGCGCAAGAGCCTCTACGACGATCTGGAGCTGCTGCGGGTGTACGGCATGGACGTACAGGCGGTAAAAAGCCGCAGCTACGGGTATTTTCTGGGAGAGCGGGAGTTCCAGCTGCCGGAGCTGAAGCTGCTGATCGACGTGGTACAGGCGTCGCCATTCCTGACCCAGAGCAAGAGCATGGAGCTGATCGGCAAGCTGGAAAAGCTGACCAGCCGCCCCTACGCCCGGCAGCTGCGGCGGCAGGTATATGTCGTAAACCGGGTCAAGACCCACAACGAGCGGCTGTACTACGCCGTGGACGGTCTGAGCACCGCCATCAACGAGGGGAAAAAGGTGACGTTCCGCTACTTCGACTGGACGGCGGAGGGCGGTAAGGCCTATCGCCGGGACGGGGCGCTGTACGAGACGAATCCGGTGGCGCTGTGCGTGGACAGGCACTACTATCTGGTGGCCTACGACCCGGCCATCTGCGACTACCGCCACTACCGGGTGGATCGGATGGAGGGGCTGACGGTGACGGACACAGCCCGCGACCCGCTGCCGGAGGGCTTTGAGCTGGGAAACTATGTGCGGCGCATCTTCGATATGTTCAACGGCCGGACGGAGACGGTGCAGCTGCGGTTCGACAGGAGCCTCATCAACGTGGTGATGGACCGCTTCGGCGCCGACGCCCACCTGCGGCCCGACGGCGACGGCGGCGTGGCGGTGACGGCGCCGGTGGAGGTGGGGCCCACCTTCTTCGGCTGGCTCTTTCAGCTGGGAACGCAGGTGGAGCTGGTGGGGCCGCAGGCGATCCGGCGGGAGTTCCGGGACTACTGCGCCGCCGTGCTGGAAGCATACACATAACGGAATACCCCGCAGGCATTGCCTGCGGGGTATTTGTGCGGTGCTCAAACGGTGGCATCCAGCGGGATACGCTGGCGGCCCACCTGCACCCAATGGACACGGACGCTGCCGGGATCCTGCTCCGTGGCGCAGAAGCCTACGCCGTTCATAACCCCCTCCACAGGAACGCCGTCGCTGAACAGCGCCGTAAATCGGCGGATATACCCCAGCAGGTCGCGGATGACGGTGACGGGAAGCTCCGGTACCAGATAATCGAAAAACTTGTGCATACTCTATACCTCCTGCTGTTGTGATGTGTCTCATTTGCTTCAGTGTAGCCATCATAGCAGGAGATGTGTCCCAAAAAACGGACAATGCGCCGAGCTTGTGTTTTTTGTGGCGGCGTGGTACAATACGGACAAGAAAATGTCAGGAGGCGGAACACCGTGACAGAGACTGTGAATATGCCCCAGCTTGCACCCCGCGACCGATGCACGGGCTGCGGTGCGTGCAGCAGCGGCTGCCCCAAGGGGGCCATCCGCATGGTGCCGGATAAGGAGGGGTTCCTCTACCCGGAGATAACGGATGGCTGCGTCCAGTGCGGACATTGCGCCCATGTGTGCCCGGTGCTGAAGCAGCGGGAGCATCGGACGGCGCCGCAGGTATTCGCCGTGTGGAACCGCGACCCGGCGGTGCGGCGGGAGTCCACCAGCGGCGGCGCGTTCTCTGCGTTGGCGGAGTATGTGCTGGAGGGCGGCGGCGTGGTATTCGGCGCGGCGCTGGACAACGACCTGCGGGTGGTGCATACGGCGGTGAAAAACGTCCATGAGCTCCACCGTCTGCGGGGCTCGAAGCCGGTGCAGAGCGACATGGGCGACGCCTATCAGCAGGTACGGCTCTATTTGGATCAGGGGCGGCAGGTGCTGTTCTCCGGCACGCCCTGTCAGGTGGACGGACTGTACCGCTATCTGGGCGAGCATCCGGAACGGCTTTTGACCTGCGATGTGGCGTGCCGCGGCGTGTGCAGCCCCGGTGTGTGGGAGCGGTTGGTGAAGTCCATGGCCTACGTCAAGCAGCGCCGTCCCGTGTCGGTGGAGTTCTGCGGCAAGATCGACGGGGACCGGGAGCGGCGGTTCCGGGTGAAATTCGAGGGCGGCGGCCGGTACGATGCGCCGGTGGGCAAGTGCGAGCTGGGACGGGGCATCACCCGCCGGCTGTTCATGCGCCCTGCCTGTCACAACTGCCCCTACGCCAGCACAGACCGCCCCGGCGACCTGACGCTGGGGGATTTCGGTACCGGCGGCTTTACGGCGGAGGAGAAGAAAAACGGCGTGTCCATGCTGCTCATCAATACCGCCAAGGGCGCGCAGACCTTCGACGTGCTGCCGCTGGAGCGGGAGCATCGGACGCTGGAGGAGGCGGTATTCTGCTGCCGGGCGCTGCGGGAGCCGGTGAAGGCCCCGGCGGAGCGGGAGCAGTTCTTCCGCGCCATGGAGCAGATGCCCTTCCAACAGGTGCGCAACCGCTTTTTGTCGGTGGTGCAGCACCAGAGCGGCGGCATGGCCGGCAAGCTGCGGAGCCTGTTCAGCCGGGACAAGAAGGAGAAAAAGGCATGAGAACGCTGATGCACACCTGCTGCGCGCCCTGCTCCGTGTCCTGCATCCAGCAGCTGCGGACAGAGGGCATCGAGCCGGTGTCCTACTGGTTCAACCCCAATATCCACCCCTATCAGGAGTATAAGGCGCGGCGGGATACGCTGATGGCCTACGCTCCGACCATCGACATGGAGCTGATCGTGCAGGAGGACTACGGTCTGCGGGAATTCTGCCGTCTGGTGGCGGAGGATCTGGAGCATCGCTGCGGGAAATGCTACCGGCTGCGGCTGGAGCAGACCGCCCGCTACGCGGCGGCGCACGGCTTCGAGAGCTTTACCAGCACGCTGTTCGTCAGCCCCTATCAGGATCACGAGCTGCTGCGCCGGACGGCGGAGGAGCTGGCGGCGCAGTACGGCGTGGCGTTCCTCTACCGGGATTTCCGCCCCGGCTTCCGGGAGGGACAGCGGCAGGCGCGGGAGCTGGGCTTCTATATGCAGAAATACTGCGGCTGCGTGTTCAGCGAGGAGGAGCGGTATACCAAGGCCATCGCGCGGGACATGGCGGCGCCGGAAAAGCACCTGTGATCTCATAAGGACGCAAAAAACCACCCGTACGGGTGGTTTTTTCACGCTTGTTTTCAGGAGGTGCGGGGGGAGGGGACGAACAGCAGATCCAGATCCGCCTGTGTGGGCATACCGTCCAGCACGGCGCTGTCGCTGTACTGCCACATATCGAAGGCGTAGTAGAAATCGGGGTAGTCGTTGTAGTCCGCCACCCACAGGGCGTAGTCCGCCAGACGGCTCAGGTCGTACCGGTAATATCCCTGCTGGCGGTTGAGGTAGATGCCCGCCTGATAGCCGCCGGACTCGATGACGCCGCAGAAGGCGGCGGCGCACTCCGTCAGGCGGTTGTCGTTGCCCTTGGTGCGGGAATCGCCGGCAAACACCGGCTCCCAGTCGAAGTAGACCGGCAGCGCCAGCTGCTGCCCGCCCAGCAGACGCAGCACATGGGCGGCCTCGGCGGCGGCCTCCTGCACGGTGACGGCTTGGGAGAAGTAATAAACGCCCACGTCCAGACCGGCGGCACGGGCGTTTTGCAGGTGCCGGGCAAAGGCGCTGTCTGCGCGGAACGAACCCTTGGTATAGCCGGTGTAGCCGACCCGGAGGATGGCGAACTCCACCCCCTGTGCCGCCAGCCTCTGCCAGTCCACACTGGACTGGTAATCGGACACATCCACGCCCAGCCGGACGGTACCGGTCATGCCGATATAATGCAGTGTGCCGTCCTCCGCGCGGGTGAAGTCGGCGGCGGTGAAGGGGTTCACCGGCAAATTGTCATGGGGCGTCAGCCACACCATGTTGGCCCCGTCGTTGACATAGACCTGCCCCGCGTGGGGGTCAGGCTCCTCCCGGACAGGGGGCTGGTGGGGCAGCAGACTCAGCACCACCGGCACGGCGACTGCCAGCACAATGAACAGAATCATCAGCGGCAGCAGCCGTCTGCGCCGTCTCCTGCGGCGGAGGCGGCGGGGGCGTACAGCGGTTTCTTCCATGGGTTCACCGACCTTCCCGTTGGAATACGTGGACGTCAAAGGCAATGCGGCAGTCCAGCGTATCAAGTTTACATAATTTGTCTATGCCGCTTTTCGGCGTCTTCCAGCAGTAGGGGGTCATGCCGAACAACGCCTGAATATCGGCGGGGCTGTCCAGATGGATGACATCCTCCACATGGCGGATGGCGACGTAGCGGAAGCCCTCGTAGGGCGTCTCCTTCACCTCGTTGGGGTAGGGGTGGTCGTAGAGCACCTGCTTCATCTCCCACAGGTGCATGGCGGAGGGGACGACGTACAGAAAGTGACCCTCCGGCCGCAGCACCCGGCGGAATTCCTCGATGGCCAGCGGGGAAAAGCAGTTGAGCAGCAGGTCGATGCTCTCATCCGCCACCGGCAGGTGGTAGGAGGAGGCCACGGCGAATTCCACACCCTTCTCCCGCTTGGCGGCCAGCCGCAGGATGAACTTGGAGATGTCTGTACCCGCCATCCGGGGCGTTTTCCCGGCATCGCACAGGGCATGGTAGATGGCGGCGGTGTAGTACCCCTCGCCGCAGCCGCTGTCCAGCACCGCCGGGGCGTTACCGGTCAGGGAGACGGCAAGTTGACATAACGCGTCGCGCAAGGGGGCGTAGTGATCCTTGGAGAGAAAGGCGCTGCGGGCGGCGGCCATGGCCTTGTCGTCGCCGGGGGCCTTGGAGTGCTTCTGGTTCACGGGCAGCAGGTAGGTGTAGCCCTCCCGCGCCACATCGTGACAGTGGCCCTTGGGGCAGAAATAGCTGTTCTCCCGCCGTGTCAGCCTTTCGCCGCACAGGGGACAGACGAACAGGCTGCTCATCGCGCACCCTCCGGCAGGGTCACGTCGTGGATCCACTTTTTCGACCGGACGCGCCACAGGCAGATGGGGCATTTGATAAAGCTCTCCGCCTGAATGGCCAGGGAGACGAACCACGGATCGGCGTCCAGCACCAGCGCCAGCACCGCCGTCAGGGGCAGCGCTACCAGCCACTGGGGCGCCAGATCCAGCGCTGTGGACCAGAACACATCGCCGCCCGCCCGGAGGATACCGGTGACGGCGGAGATGGAGTAGGCGTGCAGCGGGATGCAGGCAAAGCCCGTCACCGCCAGCGTGGTGGCGAGGTGGGCACTGAGGTCATACAGCTCGAACAGCGGGAAGATCACCGGCTGGAACAGCAGCGGCACCAGCACCAGCGCGATCACCGCCAGCACCGTACCCACCACTACCGTGACCCGCGACAACGTCTTGGAAAGCGCCATCAGCTCCTCCCGGCTCTGCCCCTCACCGATGGCCTTGCCCACCATGACGGCGGTGGCGGCGCCCAGACCGAAGCACACCACGAGGAACAGACGGTTCAGGTTGCCCATGACGGCGTTGGCCGCCAGAAATTCCACGGAGATGGTCATGTGGCCGAGAACCACCGTCAGCAGGCTGTTGCCAAGACCCCAGAACAGCTCGTTGCCCATGACGGGGGAGGCGTACTTGACGAACCGGCGCAGCATCTCCCAGCCCGGGCGCAGCAGCGCCTTCAGATCCAGCGGGATGACCTTGCTGCGCAGGGCGCAGAACAGGCACACGGCGAACTCCGCCACGCGGCTGAGCAGCGTGGCCAGCGCCGCGCCCTCCACCCCCAGCATGGGGAAGCCGCACTTGCCGAAGATCAACAGGTAGTTCAGGCCGGTGTTCAGCACCGTGGACATACCGAACAGCTTCATGCCGAAGCCGGCGTTCTCCACGCTGCGCTGGGCGCTGACGTAGATGGACGAGAGCATATTGAACACATAGGAAAAGCCGATGAGCCGCAGGTACGGCGCGCCCAGCAGGGACAGGTGGTGCTTGTTGCTGAGCAGATCCATGATCGCGATGGGCCACAGGAACAGCACCAGCGCGACGAGCAGCGCCAGCGCCACGCCCAGACCGGCTGCCACACCGATGGCGCGGCTGATGTTGGTCAGATCCTTCTTGCCCCAGTACTGGCTGATAAGGATGCCCACGCCGGACTGGACGCCGAAGACGATGGAGATCAGCAGGAATACCGGCACGTTGGCAGCGGTCACCGCCGCCATCTCGTTGTTGCCCAGCTTACTGACCATGAAGGTATCGATGAGACCCAGCGAGAACGTGATGAGGTTCTGCAGGGCGATGGGACCGGTAAGAGCGGCCAGATAACGGTAGAAGCCTTTATCGCGCTTCAAAGCCTGAAACATAATTCACCTCAGAAAAATAGTAATTGTCTGTCACAGCATGGGAAAGCGGGCAGCCTGATGCGCCTTCAGCGCGTCGTACAGGGCGTCCACGTCCGATGTGGTGTTGTCGGGGGAGAAGGAGATGCGGATGACGCCGGCGGCGGTGCGTTTGTCCAGACCCAGCGCCGATACCACATGGCTGGCCTTGCCCTGATGACAGGCGGAGCCGGCGGAGATGCAGATGCCCTGCGCCCCCAGATCGGTGACGATGTTGGCGCTGGGATAGCCCGCCAGCGACAGCGCCAGAATGTGGGGGGCTGTGCCGCCGCCCACCGGCACCATACCGGGGATGGTCAGCAGCTTTTCCCGGCAGTAGTCCCGCAGCGCCGCCATATGGGCCAGCTTGGCGTCGTAGTCCTTCTGCCGCAGCTCCACCGCCTTGGCGAAGCCGGCGATCTGGGCGGTGGCCTCCGTGCCGGAGCGCAGACCCCGCTCCTGCCCGCCGCCGGGCAGCAGGGGCCGCACGTTGCGGAACCGGTCGGAGATGTACAGGGCGCCCACACCCTTGGGGCCGCCGAGCTTGTGGGCGGACAGGCTCATCATATCCACGCCCCAGCCCTCCGGGTCGCAGGGTACCTTTAAAAAGCCCTGCACCGCGTCGCAGTGCAGCAGGGCGCGGGACTTCCGCTCCCGCAGGAGCCGGGCGGTCTCCGCCACGGGGAAGATGCAGCCCGTCTCGTTGTTCACCAGCATCATGGACACCAGCACTGTGTCCTCCCGCAGGGCGGACGCCACCTGCTCCACGGTGACGTGGCCGGTGCGGTCAGGCTTGAGGTAGGTGACCTCGTACCCCTGCTGTGTCAGCCAGCGGCACGGCTCCAGCACGGCGCTATGCTCCACGGCGGTGGTGATGATGTGCTTGCCGATGTGCCGTCCCTGCCAGACAGCGGCCTGTATGGCCCAGTTGTCCGATTCCGTGCCGCAGGAGGTGAAGTACAGACGCTCCGGCGGGCAGTGCAGCGCCCCGGCGACGACGGCGCGCCAGCCCTCCACGGCTTTTTTCATCTCCTGTCCCGCGGGGTACTGGGAGGAGGGATTGCCGAAGTGCTGGGTCAGCACCTCATACATGGCGTCCGCCACGGCGGCGGGTACCGGCGTGGTGGCGGCGTTATCCAGATAGATCATGGGAAAAACCTCTCAATTTCATAGGCCGGAGGACTTGCCACCGGCGTAAGTATCCAGTATAATAAAGCGTTACCACCCATTATATCGACATTCGACAGAAAGTGCAAGGAGAATCCCCATGCTGGCAGCGATTTACACATTAGGCTGTAAGGTCAATCAATACGAGACGCAGGCCATGGAACAGGAGCTGGTGCGCCGGGGCCACACGCTGGTACCGTTTGATGAAAAGGCGGACGTCTATATCGTCAACACCTGCTCCGTCACTGCCGTCAGCGATAAAAAATCGCGGCAGATGCTGCGGCGCTGCCGGAAGCTGAACCCGGAGGCGGTGGTGGCCGCCTGCGGCTGCTATGTGCAGACCCATCCGGAGGAGGCGGCGTCGCTGGATATAGACCTCGTGGCCGGTACCGGCGACCGCATGGCGTTTCTGGAGCTGCTGGAGCAGGTGAGCCGGGAGAAGCAGGTCACGCTGCTGGACGATGCGCTGAAGCGCCGGACGTTCGAGGTGCTGCCCGCCGGCGGCATGGCCGAGCGCACCCGCGCCATGCTGAAGGTAGAGGATGGCTGCGTCAACTTCTGCACCTACTGCATCATCCCCTACGCCCGCGGGCCGGTGCGCTCTCTGCCCAAGGCGGAGGCGGTGTCCCAGACGGAGCAGCTGCGGCAGGAGGGCTACCGGGAGCTGGTGCTCACCGGCATCGAGATCTCCAGCTGGGGTCACGACCTGAAAAACGGCGAGACGCTCATCGACCTTTTGGAGGCGGTGTCCGCCGCCGCAGGGGATATGCGGCTGCGCCTGGGCAGTCTGGAGCCCCGCACCATCACGGATGATTTCTGCCGCCGCGCCGCCGCGCTGCCCAACCTGTGTCCCCACTTCCACCTGTCCCTCCAGTCCGGCTGTGACGAGACGCTGAAGCGGATGAACAGGAAATATGACACGGCCCGGTTCCGTCAGTCTGTGGCGCTGCTGAACACCTACTTTCACCGCCCTGCCGTCACCACCGACCTGATCTGCGGCTTCCCGGAGGAGACGGAGGAGGAATTCACCCAGACGCTGGCATTTATCCGGGAGTGCGGCTTCGCCGCCATGCACATCTTCCCCTACTCCATCCGCCCCGGTACCAAGGCGGCGGCCATGGAGCAGGTGCCGCCCGCCGTCAAGGAGGAGCGTGCCGCCCGGGCCGCACAGGTGGCGGAGGAGCTGCACCGCGCCTACCTGAACGGCTGCGTGGGGCAGGTGTACCCGGTACTGTTCGAGCAGGTCAAGGACGGCCTCTCCACCGGCCACGCCCCCAACTACATGGAGGTGGCCATGGGGGAGAGAGATTTACATAACATAGTGAGAAACGTAAAGATCACCGGCGTGGAAAACGATATACTGCGAGGAGAGTTTACATAATGAATCACTTTTTCGCCTACATCGACCGGATGCGCTACATCGAGCGCTGGGCGCTGATGCGCAACAGCGTCCGGGAGAATATTCAGGAGCACAGCCATCAGGTGGCGGTGCTGGCCCACGCGCTGGCGGTGATCCGCAACGAGCTGTTCGGCGGTCAGGTGGATACCGGCGCGGTGGCGGCAGCGGCGCTGTACCACGACGCGGGGGAGATCCTCACCGGCGATATGCCCACGCCCATCAAGTACTTCAACCCGGAGATCCGGGAGGCCTACCGCAAGGTGGAGGAGGTGGCGGACCAGAAGCTGCTGGGGATGCTGCCGCCGGAGCTGCGGACCGTCTATGAGGACATTCTGCGCCCCGCTGACCCGGAGGTGGAGGAGCTGGTGAAGGCGGCGGACAAGCTCAGCGCCCACATCAAATGTCTGGAGGAGCTGAAGGCCGGCAACGAGGAATTCCGGCAGGCGGCGCGGCAGACGGCGGCGGCGCTGGACGGCTACGAGCTGCCGGAGCTGCGGTATTTCCGTGAGCATTTCTTAGGCTCGTTCCAGCTGACGCTGGACGAGATGGAGTGACTTTGTATCCAAAAGGAGTGACCGATATGAAAGCGATCGTGACAGTTGTGGGAAAGGATCAGGTGGGGATCATCGCCGGCGTGTGCAACAAGCTGGCCGATCACCAGATCAACGTGCTGGACATCAGCCAGACCATTATGGAGGGCTATTTCACCATGATGATGGTGGTGGATCTGACTCTGTGCAGAGAACCGTTTGACCGGCTGCGTGAGGTGCTGAAGACCTACGGCGAGAGCCGCGGACTGTCCATCCGCATCCAGCGGGAGGATATCTTCGACGCCATGCACAAGCTGTAAGAGGGATACGCCATGCTGAATCTGCAAAATATTTTCGATACGATCGATATGATCGACAAGCAGCATCTGGATATCCGCACCATCACCATGGGTATCTCTCTGCTGGACTGCGTCAGCGAGGATGCAGACCGCTGCTGTCAAAAAATATATGATAAGATCTGCCGCCGGGCGGAGAAGCTGGTACGTACCGGCGAGGACATTGAGAGCGAGTTCGGCATCCCCATCGTCAACAAGCGCATCTCCGTGACGCCTATGGCGCTGGTGGCGGGCGGCTGCAATACTGAGGACTATGTGCCCTTTGCCCTGACGCTGGACCGGGCGGCACATACCTGCGGCGTCAACTTCATCGGCGGCTATTCCGCCTTGGTGCAGAAGGGCTTTGCCAAGGGCGACGAGCTGTTGCTGCGCTCTATTCCGCAGGCGCTGGCACAGACGGAGCTGGTCTGCTCCAGCGTCAATGTGGGCAGCACGAGGGCCGGCATCAATATGGATGCCGTGGCCCGCATGGGCCGCATCATCAAGGAGACGGCCCATCTGACCCGGGCGCAGGACGGCCTTGGCTGCGCCAAGCTGGTGGTGTTCTGCAACGCCGTGGAGGACAATCCCTTTATGGCCGGCGCGTTCCACGGCGTGGGCGAGGCGGACAGCGTCATCAATGTGGGCGTGTCCGGCCCCGGCGTGGTGTACCACGCCCTGCAAGCCTGCAAGGGGCAGCCCTTTGATGTGGTGGCCGAGACCATCAAGAAAACGGCGTTCCAGATCACCCGTATGGGACAGATGGTGGCGGCGGAGGCGTCGAAGCGGTTGGATACGCCCTTTGGTATCGTGGATCTGTCGTTGGCCCCCACCCCGGCGGTGGGCGACAGCGTGGCCCGTATTCTGGAGGAGATGGGACTTGCTGTCTGCGGTACCCACGGTACCACGGCGGCGCTGGCGCTGCTGAACGACGCGGTGAAAAAGGGCGGCGTCATGGCGTCCGGCCATGTGGGCGGCTTGTCCGGCGCGTTTATCCCCGTGTCGGAGGACGAGGGTATGATCGCCGCCGCGCTGGACGGTACACTGACCATCGACAAGCTGGAGGCTATGACCTGCGTGTGCTCCGTGGGACTGGACATGATCGCCGTGCCCGGCAGCACCAGCGCCGAGACGATCTCGGCTATCATCGCCGACGAGGCGGCGGTGGGTATGGTGAACAGCAAGACCACCGCCGTGCGCGTGATCCCTGTGGAGGGCGCGGATGTGGGCGATATGGTGGAGATGGGCGGCCTGCTGGGCAGCGCGCCGGTGATGCCGGTGCATGAGGCGTCCAGCGCCGACTTTATTGCCCGGGGCGGCCGCATCCCTGCACCGCTCCAGAGCCTGAAAAACTGATGATCCGGCAGGCGCGTGCGCAAGACCTGCCCCGCATCATGGCGATCTATGACGCGGCGCGGCGGTATATGCGGCAAACCGGTAACCCGACCCAGTGGGGGGACGGCTACCCGCCGGAGCCGATGCTGCGGCAGGACATCGCCTGCGGGCGGCTGTTCGTCATGGAGGACGCAGGCGGCGTGTACGCCGTGTTCGCCTTCCTGCTGGGGGACGACCCTACCTACGCCTACATCGAGGGGGCGTGGCGGGACGACAGCGCCTACGGCACGCTGCACCGGCTGGGCAGCGACGGCACCCACCACGGCGTGTTCGCGGAGAGCGCGGCGTGGGCGGCGGGGCGGTGTCCCCATCTGCGGGCGGACACCCACGCCGATAATCTGACCATGCAGCGGTGTCTGGAGCGGGAGGGCTTCGTCCGCTGCGGGACGATCTATGTAGAAGACGGCACGCCTCGCGTGGCGTTTGAAAGGACAACACAAAGGAGAAACGATATGGACCCTATTTTTGAGATCGAGCTGGGCGAATGCCCCATCTGTCGGGGCGCCGGCGTCATGCAGGATGAGCAGGGCTGGAGCGTCTCCGTCAGCTGCATGGACTGCGGCGCGGAGACGGCTGACGCAGAGTACCGCACGCCGGAGGAGCGGCTGGAGTCCGCCCGGCGGGTGGCACTGCTGTGGAACATGGGCAAGGTCATCCACAACGGCATGAGCGACTGAAAAAGAAGCAGAGAAAGACCCGCGCCATCGGCGCGGGTCTTTCGTATTTTCCGGTTATTCGTCGATCTTCCCCCGGGCGCGGAGGACATCGTCGGCGGTGAGGGTCATCAAATCGTCGCGGGTCACCGTCTCCAGCTTGGCGAGACGGTTGTTCTGTGCCACCAGAATATGCTCGAAGATATTCCGGACGCCGCGGGCGTTGCCGAAGCTGTCTCCGGCGGCGCTCTCCTCGGCGATGTAATCCCGCACCAGCGGCTCCGCCTCCGGCGACAGGATGTACCCCTTGCCGCAGCGCATCTTGAAGATGGCCACCAGCTCGTCCAGCGAGTAGTCCTCGAACAGCAGAAAACGGTTGAAGCGGGACTCCAGACCGGGGTTGGAGTGGATGAACTTATCCATCAGGTCGGTGTAGCCCGCCACGATGACCACCAGATCGTCCCGGTGATCCTCCATGGCCTTCAGCAGGGTGTCGATGGCCTCCTGCCCGAAGTCGTTTTCGCTGCGGCCGTTGAGGGCATAGGCCTCATCCACGAACAGCACGCCGCCCATGGCCTTCTCGATGACCTTCTGGGTCTTCAGGGCGGTCTGCCCCACATAGCCTGCCACCAGGCCGCTGCGGTCCACCTCCACCAGCTGCCCCTTGGAGAGAATGCCCAGGCTTCGGTAGATGCGGGCCATCATGCGGGCCATCATGGTCTTGCCGGTGCCGGGATTGCCGGTGAACACCATGTGCAAAGACATATCGGTGGTGGGCAGGTCGTGCTGCTGGCGCAGCTTATAGACCTGCACCATGTTGATGAGGTTGTGTACCTCCTCCTTCACCACGCCCAGTCCGATGTAGCTGTCCAGCTCCGCCAGCAGATCCTCGATCTTCTCCGGCGGCGGCAGCTCCTCCTCGGCGGGCTTTTCGTCGCCGGGCTTGGCGGTGGCGGTGGGAGGCGTGTTCTTCTTCTCCGCGTCCTTGGCGGGCGCGGCGGGAGACTTGGGCGCGTCGCCGGTGACGTTCTCGAAGGGCGTGCCCCAGAAGTCGCTGTTCATGCGCTTCATGTTGTTCTCCGTCATGGAGCGGATCACGTCCAGCTGCTGGAGAATGATCTTGTCTTTCTTGTCCATAGAGTGACCTCCTCAGTGAGATAGGTGGATATTACGCATGGCGCGGAACAGCAGACCGGCCACAAAGCCGGTGAGCGTGCCGGTGACCAGCGATACAGCCAGCAGGAAGGGCAGATAGCCCAGCACCATGGTATTGCCCAGCGTGATGACAGCCGCCGCCATCTGGCCGATGTTGTGGGCGGCCGCGCCGCCGATGGACACGCCGTAGACGGACAGCCCCTTACAGTGCTTGAGGGCGATCATCACCAGCATGGCGGTGAAGCCGCCCAGCAGACTGAACAGCAGCGCCGACAGATTGCCGGCAAATACGCCGCCCAGCAGACAGCGGGCTGTCAGGATGGTCAGCGCGGGGACGGCGCCCAGCTCGTAGAGGGCGAACACGGTGACGATGTTGGCAAGACCCAGCTTTACGCCGGGCAGCGGCACGATAAGTGTCACAGGAAACAGGTTTTCCAGTGTGCTCAGACCCAGCGCCAGCGCGGTCAGCACGGCGCACAGGGCGATAGAGCGGGGGTTCAGCTTCACGGCGCACCTCCTAACCCAGCACCGCGTCCACATCGGACGAGGTGCTGACGATCGAGATCACCACCTGCGCCGGCAGGCACACGATGGACTGTCCCGCCCGGGAGATAGCCCCGGTGTGGACGCAGTCCTGCCCCGGACAGTCGGAGTCGGAGACGCGGACGCTCCATTCCGGGCTGAAGGGCAGGTCACTGTACGACGGGGAGAGGGTCAGCGTATAGCCGCCGCGGCCCTCGATGCGGACAGGCCCGTCCGGCAGCTGCGTCACCGGCGTGCGGGACTGCTCCTGCCCTCCTACGGTGATGACCAGCGTCAGCTGGTCGCCGCCCCCGGTCTTGGGCAGGTAGAACAGCAGCGCCGTGACCACGGCCAGCGCGATGACCACGGCGGCCACCAGCGCGTCCAGCGGCTTAGGCCGCAGGCTCGGTTGTGAGGAGTTGGAAGTCATAGGCGCAGTCCTCCGGCTTTGTGATGGCGTCCGACAGGCCGGGGGTGTACAGCAGACGGCCGTCGGCGGTGATGAGGATCAGCTCGAAGCCGCCGTGGGCGCGCCAGAAGGACACGGCCTCCTGCTCGCCCATGACGTACAGAGCGGTGGAGTAGGCGTCCGCCGCCGTGCCGTCGTCGGAGATGATGGTGACGGACAGCAGATCACTGTCGGCGGGACGTCCGGTGCGGGGGTCGAGGATGTGCTGGTACACCGTGCCGTCCGCCGCCTCAAAATAGCGCTGGTAGCCGCCGGAGGTGACGGCGAAGCGGTCGGTGAGGGACACCATGGCGGCATAGCCGCTGCCGGCAGGGTCCTGAATGCCCACGTTCCACGGCGTGCCGCCGGGCTTGCTGCCGCAGACGTAGACGTTGCCGCCCAGCGATACCACGGCGGAGGTGACGCCGTGGGCACGGAGGATGTCCGCCACCTGCTGAGAGGCGTAGCCCTTGGCGATACCGCCCAGATCCACGGCGCAGCCCGCATCCAGCGTGACGGCCTCGTCCATGTGGACGTGCGCACCACCCACCAGCGGCAGCAGCGCGTCGATCTCCTCCTGTGAGGGGACGCGGGGCGCGTCGGAGGTGATGCCCCACAGTGCCACCAACGGCGCGACGGTCATGTCGAAGGTGCCGCCCGTCTCGTCGGAAAGGGTCAGCGCCCGCTCCAGAAGCGCCCGCGTCTCCGGCTGCACCACCACGGCCTCTCCGGCGTTGAGCCGGCTGACGTCGCTGGTGTCGATGGTGCGGGAGAGGGTGGCCTCCAGCCGGTTGATCTCCCGGGAGGCGGCGGTCAGCGCCTCGCCGGCGTTGTCACCGTAGGCGGCAAGGGTCATGTAGGTGTCCATGGCGAACAGGGATATCTCCTGCGGCTTCTCTGCGCCGCAGGCGGTGAGTGCCAGCGCCGTCAGGCAGGCCAGCAGCAGGCAGGTAAGGCGTTTCACAGCTCCCGCCGCCCTTCCAGCGCCCGCATCAGCGTGGCATCGTCGGCAAATTCCAGATGGCCGCCCACGGGGATGCCGTAGGCCAGCCGCGTGACCTTTACGCCGAAGGGCTTCAGCAGCCGGGCGATATACAGCGCCGTGGCCTCGCCCTCGGTGTCGGGGTTGGTGGCCATGATGACCTCCTCGATGCCGCCCTGCGCCACCCGGTCCAGCAGGGACTTGATGTGCAGGTCGTCCGGCCCCACATGGTTCATGGGGGACAGCACACCGTGGAGGACGTGGTAGCGCCCCCGGTATTCCCGGCTGCGCTCAATGGCGATGACGTCCCGGGGGTCTGCCACCACGCAGATGGTGGCGTCGTCCCGCTTGGCGTCGGCGCAGATGGGGCAAAGCCCGCCGGCAGTCAGGTTCTGACACACGGGACACAGGGTAACACTGCGCTTGGCGTCGGTAATGGCATCGGCAAAGATCTGCGCCTCCTCGGCGGGCAGGCTCAGCACATGAAACGCCAGACGCTGGGCGGATTTATAGCCCACGCCGGGCAGCTTGGCAAATTGTTCCACCAGCTTTTCCAGCGGAGCGGGGAAGTATTCCATGGCGTTTACCCTCTCAGTGCAGCGATGGTGGCGGGGATGTCGGCGGCCTTGTACACGGCGGAGCCGGCCACCAGCACGTTGGCGCCGGAGGCGACGCACAGCTTGCAGGTCTGGGTGTCCACACCGCCGTCCACCTCCAGCTCGCAGGCGGGGTTCATGGCGTCGATATAGCCCCGGATGGTCTGCACCTTGGGCATCATGTCCGCCATGAATTTCTGACCGCCGAAGCCCGGCTCCACGGTCATGACCAAAATCAGCTCCACCTTGTCGATGAAGGGCAGCACGGCGCTGGCGGGGGTCTTGGGCTTCACCACCACGCCGGCCTTTTTGCCCTTAGCATGGATCTTGTCGATGGCGGCGAGGATATTCTCCTCGGTGTCTGCCTCCACATGGCAGGTGATCAGGTCACCTCCGGCGTCGCAGAACTGCTCCACATAGCGGACGGGGCGGTCGATCATCAGATGGACGTCCAGCGGCAGAGTGGTGGTGGGCCGGATGGACTTCACCACGGGGATGCCAATGGAGATATTGGGTACGAACAGACCGTCCATCACGTCCACATGGACGTAATCGGCGGTAGAAATGGCGGCGATGTCGCGGGCCAGATGGGCAAAGTCTGCGGATAGGATGGAGGGGGCGATCTTGATCATGGAGCAACTTCCTTTCGGCCGCACGGCGGATACCGGGGCGGCATAGTATAAAACGTGCAGGCGGCCGCATATCTGTGCGGAAAGCGCAGCCGGTTTCGCCCGCCGGCGGACTGCCTGCCGTGCGCCCGGACGGAGCCGGCTCTGCCGGCTCGTCCGGAGCGGATACGATATCTATCTTATTATACACGGTGCAGTGTGGGTTTGCAAGGCTGCCGGACACCCTGTGCAAATTTGTCCAATTTGTGAATTTTCCATAAAGGGGCTTTACCTTTGCGGACTTTTCCTGTAAAATAGCGCTTCGAGATAACACGGCAGGGGGACAGTCTTCCGTATGAGCTTTCTGAAAAAAATCGGCAATGCGCTGGCGCGCTTCATGTACGGACGCAACGGCGCGGATCAATTGGGACTGACCATCATCTGGGCAGTGCTTTTGCTGGATGTGGTCAATATGTTTATCCGGCAGCAGACCGTCCACCTGATCATCAGCTTCCTGTCCACGGTGCTGCTGGTCATCGCGGTCTACCGCGTGTTCTCCCGGAATCTGCAAAAGCGCCGGGCGGAGAACGCCCGCTTCCTGGAGAAGGTGTGGTGGCCGATCAAGCGCCGCGTTGCCGGCAGCAAGCAGCAGCGGACGGACAAGGCGCACAAGTATTTCACCTGCCCCAACTGCCGGACGGTGTGCCGCGTGCCCCGGGGCAAGGGGAAGATCGTCATCACCTGTCCCAAGTGCGGCGGCGAGATCCACGGCAAAAGCTGAACAAGTTGACATAAAAACAGCCCTCCGGCGTAAGCCGGAGGGCTGTTTTTATGCAGTGCTGCGAGGGGGGGGATCACAGCACCTTGCTGAGGAAGTCCTGAAGCCGGGGATCCTTGGGGTGATCGAAGATATCGGCGGGAGCGCCCTCCTCCAGGATCCTGCCGTCCGCCATGAACACCACCCGGTCGGCTACCTCCCGGGCAAAGCCCATCTCGTGGGTGACGACGGCCATAGTCATGCCATCCTTGGCCAGGTCCCGCATGAGATCCAGCACCTCGCCCACCATCTCCGGGTCCAGCGCGGAGGTGGGCTCGTCGAACAGCATGACCTCCGGGTCCATGGCCAGCGCCCGGACGATGGCGATCCGCTGCTTCTGACCGCCGGAGAGCATATTGGGATAGGTGTCTGCCTTGTCCGCAAGGCCGATGCGCTCCAGCAGGGCCATGGCCTGTGCCTTGGCCTCGGCGGGGGTCTTCTTTTTCAGGGTGACCGGCGCCATGGTGATGTTTTGCAGCACTGTCTTGTGGGGGAACAGGTTGAAGTGCTGGAACACCATGCCCATCTTCTGCCGGTGCAGGTCGATGTTCACCGATTTGCCGGCAAGGTCTGCGCCGTCGAAGAAGATGGCGCCGGAGGTGGGCTGTTCCAGTAGATTCAGGCTGCGCAGCAGCGTGGATTTGCCGGAGCCGGAAGGGCCGATGATGGCCACCACCTCGCCGCGGCGGATGTCCAGATCGCAGTCGTCCAGGGCGTGGACGGCGCCGTGGTCGTACTCCTTGACCAGATGCTGCACGGAGATCAGAATATCATTGCTTGTCGCCACGGCGCATTCTCCTTTCGATGGCCTCGATGCCCTTGGAGGCCGGGTAGTTGATGCAGAAATAGACCAGCGCCGCCAGCGTGTAGGGCGCCAGCGAGATACCGGTGGAGCCGGCGATGGTCTTGGCGGCGAACATCATCTCCGCCATGCCCAGCACCGAGCAGATGGAGGATTCCTTCACCATGGTCACCAGCTCGTTGGCCAGCGCGGGCAGCACGTTCTTGATGGCCTGGGGCAGCACCACCAGACGCATGGACTGCCAGTTGCTCAGACCCAGCGAGCGGGCGGCCTCCATCTGGCCCTTATCCACCGCCAGAATACCGGCGCGGAAGATCTCCGCCACGTAGGCGGAGCTGTTCAGCGCCAGTGCCACCACGCCGGGGATGAACCGGCTGATGTCCACGAAGCCGAACAGCGTCAGCCGGGGCAGGGAGATGGCGTAGAACAGGCCGTAGTAGATGATGGACAGCTGCACCAGCATGGGGGTGGAGCGGAACACGGCGATATACGCCCCGGACAGCCACCGGACGGGCTTGACCTTGCTCAGGCGCATCAGCGCCAGCAGCAGGGCGGGGATCACCGCCAGCAGCACGGACACCACCGCCAGCAGCAGCGTGTACTCGATGCCGCGGACGAAGGCTGTGCCGTACTTGGGCAGGAAGGAGAAATTAAAGAAATCGGAGGGGCGCATATCCGTGAACAGGCTGCTCCACCACATACGCGGTCAGTCCTTTCTGTACAGGTTTTTCATGCCGGGAGACGCGCGAAAGTGCAAAGTCGCGGACGGCTTTGCACTATGCGCATAGGAAGGGAGTGAGGGGGTCAATCAGCGGTAACATTTACGGCCACATCAGCCAGCTTGCCGGCATCCGCGATGAACGTCTCCAGCATATTCGCCTCGTTCATCTTGGCGATAGCGGCGTTGATGGCGGGCAGCAGGCCCTTGGGGTCGCCCTTAGCCACGGCAACGCAGTAGGGGGTTGCTTCGCCCAGCTCGGCGGAGGCGTCAGCGATGACCAGATCGGGGTTGGAGGCGGCATACTCCTTGGCCACGCCGCCGTCCACCAGAATGGCGTCCACCTTATTATACACCAGCTCGTTCACCAGATCCAGCACGGATTGCAGGGCCACGGGGGTCACACCCTCCATCTCGTTGACCATGTCCAGCTTGGTGGTGGCGGTCTGCGCGCCCACGGACTTGCCGTTGAAGTCAGCCAGCGTCTTGTACTGGTCGGCTTTGTCTGCCTTCACCAGAATGGCGGGGGGCACGTCGGTGTAGTAGGGGTCGGAGAAGTCGGCGTTCTCCAGACGCTCGGGGGTGGCCTCCATGGCGGCCAGCACGATGTCAAAGTCGCCCTTGTCGAGGGAGGGCAGCAGGTAGTCGAAGCCCATGTTCTCGACCTTGAGAGTCAGTCCCATGTCCTCGGCGATGTACTTGGCCACGGAGACGTCGATACCGCCATAGACCATCTCGCCGCTGTCATCGGGGTACATGAACTCAAAGGGGGCGTAGTCGGCGCTGGTGCCCAGCACCAGCTCGGTCTTTGCGGTGTCGTTATCGGTCTTGCCGTCGTTCGCCTTCTCGCCGCAGGCCGCCAGGCTCAGCGCCATGACCAGTGCCAACAGCATTGCGATCATTTTCTTCATGATAGATACTTCCTTTCGTATTCTTATGGTTCTATACCGGGTATCCGGTGGATAGACGGTGTGTGGGAGGTGTTCCCTCCTGATGGTGGCTATCATACGCTGAGAGTGCATAAATGTCAAGTGCAAAATGTATAAATTTTCACCACAAAAACGGACTTTATGCAAGTTGCTGTAAAACAGACGGAAGATAAAGCGGTAAAGCGGGCGTAATGACGAAAGGTTGTGATGCATAACTGAATAAATATACAAATATACGGTATGAATACAAAAAGACAGGCCGGCTCGAGGCCGGTCTGCCTTTAGAGAGGGGGGATGAAGAAGACGATTTGAATGTACCGCAGATGCGTCAGCCGTTGATGATACGGCCGGCGAACAGGTATGTACGGGCGTAGTAGCTCTCGTACAGGGAGCTGATGATGACGCCGCGGCTGCTGCTGGCGTGGATGAACTGTCCGCCGCCCAGATAGATGCCCACATGGCCGATGCCGGAGCCGCTGGTATTGAAGAACACCAGATCGCCGGGTGCCCGCTCCGCCGTGGTGACGTGGGTGGACAGGGCGTACTGGTCACTGGCGCCGTGGGGCAGGGAGATGCCGAACTTGGCGAACACCTTCATGGTGAAGCCGGAGCAGTCGATGCCGCTGTAGCTGGTGCCGCCGTAGCGGTAGGGGGTGCCGAGGTAGGTATAGCTGTGGGCGATGATGTCCTCCGCCAGCGTGCTGGTGGCGTAGGTGCCCTCGTAGTCGGCGTAGTGTACCGGCTCGCAGTACTCCGCCATAACGTAGCCGGTGGAGGTGCCGTAGGAGACCTTGTACCAGTCGCCCTCCACATCCAGCAGATGGGCGGCCTTACCGGCCCAGATGGTACGCAGAGCGGCGGCATCCTGAGACGGCTCCTTCCGCAGCGTCACATAGTTTTCACAGATGGTCAGAATGCCGTCGTACTCGTCGAGGAAGTTCTGCTTTTGCAGCGCCTCCGTCTCGCGGATCAGCGCCTGTGCGGCCAGCTCCGTCAGAGACAGGGCATCCCCGCCGTCCAGAAGGCCGGATTCCTGTGCCAGACGCAGCCCGTCGCCGGCCTGCAGTGCGGTGGTGCTGCCGGAGACCACGCCGTTGGCGGCCAGCTTCTCCACAGCGGTGGTATATTCTTGGGGGGTAACGGTGTCGACTGCCGTTTTCGTCTCCGCGCCGGAGGCCACAACGCCGCCGGACAGCATCATGACGGCGGACATGCCGAACGCTGCCAGTTGTTTCAAATACATGGGTATTACCTGCCGATCGTGTCTAGATTCCAAGGGGGATCGAGCCCCACGCGTTTTATCATACCACAGGTCTTTCAAAAAAGCTACACAAAAATTACAAATTGGCAACAAAATTTTCAGAACGGTAATAAATTAAGAAAATGTTGCATGAACTGCATAGTGCGATATATAATGTGAGCAAAAAATGCGGAGGTGCGGCGTATGGAACCCTTACAATATGAGGCGCGGGGCTATTTGAAAGAGCCGTTCCGGCTGTTTCATCTGGCGGACGGACAGCGGGAACGCATTGAATACCACTATCATACGTTTCACAAGATCATCATTCTGCTGGCGGGCAAGGCGGGCTACGCCATCGAGGGAGAGCGGTACGACCTGACACCGGGGGACTTCGTGCTGGTGGGGCGGGGCAGCATCCACCGGCCGGAGGTGGAAGAGGACGCCTTCTATGAGCGGATGATCCTGTACATCTCCCCTGCGTATCTGGCGTCGCTGGGGACGGAGGACTGCGATCTGGAGGCCTGCTTCCGGCAGGCGCAGACGGACTTCCGCTACGTGTACCGCGACGAGGGGGGCAGCAGGGTGCGTCCGCTGTTCGAGCTGCTGGCCCGTACCGCCCGTGAGGGCGGCTACGGCGCGGCGCTGTTGGAGCGGGCGCAGTTTCTGGAGCTGATGGTGGAGGTGAACCGGGTCTGCCGCGGCGGCCATCAGGTGCAGGCGGCGGCAGGCGACCGGAAGGTGGTGGCGCTGCTGCAATACCTGAACCTGCATCTGACGGAGGAGCTGTCTATCGACCAGCTGGCGGAGCGGTTCTACATCAGCAAGTACCACATGATGCGCCGGTTCCGGCAGGAGACGGGGTATTCCATCCACGGCTACCTGACGGAGAAGCGGCTGCTGCTGGCGCAGCGCCTGCTGGCGCAGGGCGCGTCTCCCTCTGCGGCGGGGGAGCAGGCGGGGTATCAGGACTACTCCACATTTTCCCGCGCCTACAAGAAGCAGTTCGGGCATGGGCCGTCGGCGGATGTGGGCAGACAGCACGATTTGTCATAAAATTGGCAAGAATTGCGATTTACATTGATAAAAATGCTAATATAATGGAGACCAGTTAGTTCCTGTCAGAACATTTTAGGAGGAGAGCTATGAAGAAATTCCTGAAGAACTACTGGTTTATCCTGTGTATGCTCACCGGCATCGTGGCCGGCTGTCTGGTGGGTGCGTTCGCCCCGGCCTTTGGCGGCAAGATCAAATTCCTGGGCACGCTGTTCATCAATATGATGTTCTGCGTGGTGGTGCCTATGGTATTCTGCTCCATTGCCTCCGCCATCGCCAACATGAAGAGCGTGAAGCGGGCGGGTAAGATCATGGGCGTGACCGTCGTTACGTTCCTCACCACCGCCGCCATCGCCGGTGTGCTGATGTATATCGTCTGCCGCATCTTCCCGCTGGTGGATGGACACTACACCATCGTGGAGGGGGAGGTCGGCGATACGCTGGGCTTCGGCGACATGATCGTGAACTTCTTTACCAAGCCGGACTTCACGGAGCTGCTGAGCCGCCGCGCCATCCTGCCGCTGATCGTGGCGGCGGTGCTGTTTGGCTTCGGCGTCCAGATGAACGGCGGCCCGGAGACAAAGACGGCGCGGCTGCTGGAGGATATCACGGGCTGCATCATGAAGACCGTGAAGCTCATCACCTACTACGCGCCCATCGGCTTTTTCGGGTTCTTCGCCGATCTGGTGGCCACCTACGGCCCGGAGCTGGTGAAGGATTACAGCCGCACCCTCATTATTTACTATATCATGAGCTTTGCCTATATGTTCGTGTTCTTCCCCCTCTACGCCCGGTTCGGCGGCGGCAAGGGCGGCGCGAAGATCATGTTCTCCAAGCTGTTCCGTCCGGCGGCGGTGTCCTTCGGCACCTGCTCGTCTGTGGCCACCATCCCCACCAATATGGAGGTGGCGGAGGAAACGGGCATCAGCAAGGACGTGACGGACATCGTGCTGCCCATGGGCGCCACCATGCACATGGATGGCTCGTCCATGTCCGCCATCATCAAGGTGGCGTTCCTGTTCGGCGTGTTCGGACTGGATTTCTCCACGGATAAGGCGATCCTTGCCATTGTGGTGGCGGTGTTCTCCTCCGTGGCCATGAGCGGCATCCCCGGCGGCGGCGGTACCGGCGAGCTGGTGGTCTGCACCATCTTTTTCCCTGACCAGCTGGCCATCGCCTATCCCGTGGCGCTGGCCATCGGCAACCTGATAGACCCGCCTGCCACCATGGTCAACGCCGCTGGCGACTATGTGGTGTCCTTTATCGTGTCCCGCTATGTGGACGGCAAGGACTGGCTGCAAAAGAAGCTGCACGGCGGGGCAGTGGACTGAGCTTCGCGACGCCTCGATACCGGCGGAGCGCCCCTGTGGGCGCTCCGCCCTTACTTTTGCCTGAAAAAATAATTGGAAACGGTGGTTTACTTTCACAGACTAAAATGATACAATATCAGGTAATGCCGGTATCCGGCAGAGGTCCGGAACAACCATGGAAAAGAGGAGAACGCAATATGGTAAGAGCGGCCAAGTCCAAGATCGCCAAGAAGGACAAGAGCGACCGTCTGTATCAGGCCATCCTGACGCTGGAGACGGAGGAGGAGTGCTACAATTTCTTTCAGGATCTGTGTACCATTTCAGAGCTGCGCAGTATGGAGCAGCGCTACGAGGTGGCCACGTTGCTGAACGACGGCATGATCTACAACGACATTCTGGAGAAGACCGGCGCGTCCAGCGCCACCATCAGCCGCGTCAACCGCTCGCTGATCTACGGCAACGGCGGGTATGAGAGCGTGCTGGAGAAAATGAAGGAGAAAGAGGGCAAATGAGCTGCTACGAGGCACTGGCATCCTCCTACGACGCACTGACGGAGGATGTGGGTTACGAAAAGCGGGCGGATTTTCTGGAGAAGCTGTTCCGTCGCAGCCGCATCCCGGTGCGGGTGGTGCTGGATCTGGCCTGCGGCACCGGCACCATGACGTGGCTGCTGACGGGCCGGGGCTATGAGCTCATCGGCGTGGACGGCTCCGAGGAGATGCTGGCGGCAGCCATGAGCAAGGCCGGGTCGGTACAGGGCGTACCGCCCATCTTTTTGCACCAGTCCATGCCCAAGCTGGATCTGTACGGCACCGTGGACGCGGCGGTCTGCTGTCTGGACAGCCTGAACTATCTCACCGACCCCGCCGATGTGCGCCGCACCTTCCGGCGGCTGCATTTGTTCATCGCCCCCGGCGGCGTGCTGGTGTTCGACGTGAACACCGTGGCCAAGCTGGCGGCACTGGACGGGCAGGTGTTTCTGGACGAGACGGAGGATACCTACTGCGTGTGGCGCACCGAGTACAGCCGCGGCCTGTGTACCTACTACATGGATATCTTCCAGCGCCGCAGTGACGGCGCGTGGGAACGGCGGGAGGAGTTGCACCGGGAGCGCGCCTATACCGTGGAGGAGCTGACGGCGTGGCTCACCGAGGCGGGCTTCGGAGATATACGGGTCTACGGCGACGCCAAGCTGCGCCGTCCCGGCGAAAATGAACAGCGGGTGTATATCTCCTGCATACGAAACTGAGCAAAAGAGGTTGACATAACGTGGAAGATAGGATCGTAAGGGCCATCTCCAGTGATGGCATGGTGCAGGCGGCTGCCATTTACAGCCGGGATCTGACAGAGCGGGCGCGGCAGATACACAAGACGCTGCCGGTGGCCACGGCGGCGCTGGGCCGCGCACTGGCAGGCACGTCCATGATGGGCAACGCCCTGAAGGGACAGGGGGCCAGCCTGACGCTGCAGATCAAGGGCGGCGGGCCGCTGGGCACGGTGCTGGCTGTCAGCGACAATGAGGGCAACGTCCGGGGCTATGTGACGAACCCGCAGGTGGAGCTGCCCCTCCGGGCGGACGGCAAGCTGGATGTGGGCGGCGCCGTAGGCCATGAGGGTACGCTGACCGTCATCAAGGATCTGCACATGAAGGAGCCCTATGTGGGTACCATCGACCTGCTGGGCGGCGAGGTGGCGGAGGATATCGCCGGGTATTTCGTAGAGTCGGAGCAGATCCCCACGGCCTGCGGTCTGGGCGTGCTGGTGGATCGTGACCAGAGCGTGAAGTCCGCCGGCGGCTATCTCATCCAGCTGATGCCCGGCGCTACGGAGGATACCATCGTCAAGGTGGAGGGCGGCATCATGGCGGCGGGGCCGGTCTCGGCGCTGCTGGAGCAGGATCCGGATCCGGAGCATCTGCTGCGGGCGGTGATGAGCGACTTCGACCTGAAGATCCTGGAGACCCAGCCCGTGTCCTATAAGTGCTATTGCAGCCGGGAGCGGGTGGAGCGCGCGCTGATCTCGCTGGGCCGGAAGGAGCTGGAGGAGATGCTCCGCGAGCAGGGCGGCTGCCAGCTGAGCTGCCAGTTCTGCGACACGGTGTACGACTTCTCCAAGGAGGATCTGGAGGGGCTTCTGGCGACTCTGTAAGAAAAAATGCGAATTTTGAAAATTAGTTATTGACATATCTGGATGGGTTTAGTATAATAACCAATGTCGCTTGAGAGAACGACAGGTACGGGAGCATAGCTCAGCTGGTTAGAGCACCTGCCTTACAAGCAGGGGGTCACTGGTTCGAGTCCAGTTGTTCCCACCATCCAAATGGCCAAGTAGTTCAGTTGGTTAGAACGCCAGCCTGTCACGCTGGAGGTCGAGGGTTCGAGCCCCTTCTTGGTCGCCATATGCCTCTGTAGCTCAGTTGGTAGAGCAGCGGACTGAAAATCCGCGTGTCGTTGGTTCGACTCCGACCGGAGGCACCAAGGTGCCGCAATAGCGGTGCCGTTTGCGGGCGTAGCTCATCTGGTAGAGCGCGACCTTGCCAAGGTCGAGGTAGCGAGTTCGAGCCTCGTCGCCCGCTCCAAAAAGAAATACCCCATCCGACAGGATGGGGTATTTCTTTTTGGAAATGTGCCGCAGCACCGGAGAACTCGCTGCCTCGACCTGCGCGAAGCGCGTCAAATCAAGAGGTGAGGCAGGGCTCCTGCGAATGGCGACAGCCATTCGTGGGATGCCGGGAAGCGAGTTCGAGCCTCGTCGCCCGCTCCAAAACACCACCCTATCGGGTGGTGTTTTTTCGTGTGCGCCTCGGCGCTCACCGTCGCGTCAGCCGGCTGACGGCGGCTGACGCAGCCGACAGCCGGGACACTTCCTCGAAAGCGCCTCGCTTCATCCGCCGCAGGCGGCGCTTCGGCGCTTTCCTCGTCGCCCGCTCCAAAAAAGAAAGACACCCACATGGGTGTCTTTCTTTTTTGGAGCAGCACTTTTGCTACGCAAAAGTGGTCGCCTGCGGGCGGGTGATTGAACGCGAGTGGGGGGAACCCGTCAAAGGTTCCCCCCTCACACTCCCCCTTCCTTGCGGTGGGTGGGAGTGCAGACAACAAAACCTGTGGGTGTTCTTTTTGGAAATGTGCCACAGCGCCGGTGTATATGCGCGATGTGCTGGTTGTCAAACCGACGATGGTGTGATAGACTGATAAAAAGGAGGGATGCGCCGTGATATGCACACAGAACTATGACTCTCCGCTGGGCGGCATGCTGCTGGCGGCGGATGAGAGCGGTTTGACAGGCCTCTGGTTCGACGGTGGGAGGTACTTTGCCGAGGGACTTCCGGCGGCGCAGCTCCGGCAGGAAACACCGATTTTGGCGGAGACCAGGCGCTGGCTGGATAGCTACTTTACCGGCAGAGAGCCGGACTTCCTGCCGCCGCTGCATCCCGTCGGTTCCCCGTTCCAACAGGCGGTGTGGGCGCTGCTCTTGCAGATCCCCTACGGGCAGACCGTGACCTACGGACAGCTGGCAGCGCGTCTGGCGGCGGAGCGGGGGCTTGCCCGGATGTCCGCGCAGGCTGTGGGCGGCGCGGTGGGACGCAATCGGATCTCCCTCATCATACCCTGCCACCGCGTGATCGGTGCAGACGGCAGCCTGACCGGATACGCCGGCGGGCTGGATCGAAAGGCAAAGCTGCTGGCGTGGGAGCATAGCAAGTAAAAAGAGAACACGGCGCTGCCCCTGTATCGGGGGCAGCGCCGTGTTTTGCTTTGTTTTTTCAGTGGTCTGCGGTGCCCGCAGATGCCGTTTTCATATTGCGTTACGCGTCGTACAGGCCGAGGATCACGATACCGGCCACCACCAGCGCGATCATGGCGTAGTGCTTCCAGCTCAGCTTCTCCTTGAGGAACAGGCGGCTCCACAGGACGGAGGCCACGCAGTAGGCGGAGATGATGGGGGCGGCCAGCGCCACATGGGCCGTGTCTGCCAGTGCGTAGATGTAGGCGAACTGACCGGCTGTTTCGCAGATGGCGCCCACGTACTTGGGACCCTCCCGCTTGGGGACGAGCTTGCTCTTTTTGATGAGCACCACATAGATGAAGCACACGATAGCGGCCAGCAGGAACGTCAGCTCATAGGCGCAGTTGGCGCTGTCCTCGTTCAGCGTCTCCAGCACGCGGCTGTCGGCAAAGGTGCCCAGCGCGTCCAGCAGACAGTAGACCACCGGCAGCGCCAGCGCCAGCACGGACTTGGCGTAGCGATGGTTGCTGGCCTCCTGACGGGCAGCCCGCAGGTCGTCGTCCTCCCGGGCTTCCACGATACCAAGGCCGATGACGCCCACGCAGACCAGCGCCGTGGCGACCAGCTGGGCGGGTACCAGATCACCCAGACCGCCGGTGGCCAGCGCCAGTACCGCCACCAGCGCGCCGGAGGAGTTGCAGATGGGGGAGGAGATGGACAGCTCGATGTACCGCAGGCCGATGTAGCCGATGGTCATGGAGCTGATGTACAGCAGGGACACCGGCAGATAAGTGAGGATGATGCTGCCGTTGATCTCTGTGCCGTTGATGAAAATTTCGTAGGCCGCGTGGAGACCCATCACAAGGCCCACGGCCATGACCATCTTGAGATGGCTGTACTTATCGTCCGCATCCTGACAGCCGATCTTGCTGAACAGGTCGGAGCCGCTCCAGCAGATCAGAGCGATAAGGGAAAACCAAAACCACATAATATTCTCCTTTTAGTTTACATAAGATTTATATTCCGGGAGAATACAGCGGGTGGCGGACGCCGTCGAAAAGGGTGGTTAGGGAGGAGCATAGATACCTCTGCAAGTTTACATAATTAGAGTGAGATGAGGCCGGCCTCCAGCATTTTCTGAAGGCTCATCAGGATGCCCAGCTTGGCATGGTACCATGTCAGGCCGCCCTGAAAATACACGGCGTAGGGCGGGCGGATGGGGCCGTCTGCGGAAAGCTCGATGGAGCTGCCCTGCACGAAGGCGCCGGCAGCCATGATGACCTCACTGTCGTAGCCGGGCATGGCCCACGGCTCCGGCGTCACATAGCTGTCCACCGGCGCGGCGGCCTGAATGCCCTTGCAGAAGGCCACCATACCCTCCCGGCTGCCCAGCTCCACGGCCTGAATGATGTCGTGGCGGGTCTCGTCGGCGGCGGGCACCACGCGGAAGCCCAGCTTTTCATAGCAGGCGGCGGCGAACACCGCGCCCTTGACAGCGGCGGCGGTGACGGTGGGGGACAGGAAGAAGCCCTGATACAGCTGGGTCAGCAGACCCAGATTGGCGCCGACCTCCCGGCCCAGGCCGGGGGCGGACAGACGGCGGGCGCAGCGGTCGATGAGATCGGCCCGGCCGCAGACATAGCCGCCGGTGGGGGCCAGACCGCCGCCGGGGTTCTTGATGAGGCTGCCCACGATCATGTCCGCGCCTACGTTGGACGGCTCCCGCAGCTCGGTGAACTCGCCGTAGCAGTTGTCCACCATGCAGATCACATCCGGCTTGCACTGCTTGCAGAAGGCGATCAGCTCACCGATCTGCTCCACGGAGAAGCTGGGACGGGTGGCGTAGCCCTTGGAGCGCTGGATGGTGACCAGCTTGGTCTTCTCGTTGATGGCGGCGCGGATGCCGTCGTAGTCAAAGACACCGCCGGGCAGCAGATCCACCTGCCGGTAGGAGACGCCGTACTCCTTGAGAGAGCCGGCGGAGGGGCGGATGCCGATGACCTCCTCCAGCGTGTCGTAGGGGCCGCCCACAGGGCTGAGCAGCTCGTCGCCGGGCAGCAGGTTGGCGCCCAGCGCCAGCGCCAGCGCGTGGGTGCCGCAGGTGATCTGGGGACGTACCAGCGCCGCCTCGGTGCCGAAGCAGTCGGCGTAGACCCGCTCCAGATTGTCGCGGCCCTCGTCGTCGTAGCCGTAGCCGGAGGAGAGATTGAAGTGGTTGGCGGCCAGCCGGTTCTTCTGCATGGCGGCGATGACCTTCATCTGGTTAGCCTCGGAAATGGCGTCGATCTGGGAGAAGCGCTCTGCCAGACCGGCGAGAACCTTCTCGCCGAAGGTGAGCACGGCATCGCTGATGCCGAGGACTTTGTACTGTTCGGTCATGATCTATACCTCACTCTGGAAATTTTACGCCGTTCAGGCGCATGATGAGCCGGATGGGGTAGTCCCGGTCCAGATAGTTCCGGGCGTACCAGTCGTAGGTGGCCACCGGGGCGTGGACCAGCTCCGGGGCTTCGCAGCGCAGGGCCTCGAAGGTCTTTTGGTCGCCGCTGAGCAGGGCGGCCACCACGTCCAGCCGTCCCTCATTTGCCAGACGCAGCAGGGCGTGATCCATCATGGCGGCGCAGGCCTGCTCCTCCTCACCGGCGTACAGCTCCCGGCGGCCCAGCCAGTAGAGGAATTCCTCCGGGTCCAGATCCAGCTTGGTGGTGATCTGGCTGAGCTTGAAGAACTCCTTGCGGTCCATGCGCTTCAGCACGTCGATGAGGTACTGCACAAGACCGTCGTCCATGGCGATGCAGTCCAGAAACACCTCGAAGGCGTGCTTGTTGGCATCGGGATCGGGAGTTGCGGGCCGCTCCGGCGCGGCTTCCGGCGCATCCGGATCCCGCAGAAAGAACGCAAGACCGTTGGGGTCGATATGCTCACTGAACAGCTCCTCCGGTAGCACCGTGCCGTCCTGCGCGGCGCAGGCGCGGACAAAGGCCGCCATGCCCATGGCTTGCAGCTGCTGTCCCAGTGATTGGATGCGGGCGCTCTCGTCACCGTCCTCCGGCAGGGTGATACCCTCCGGGGCGGGGCGTTTGCCCTCCCAGAGCTCGGTCATGTATTGTGCATAGTAGTCAAAAAGGGTCATAGTATCCCTCGCTTTCCAACGTGATATCTTACCATACAGAGGTTGCCAATGCAAGAAATATCGGGTATGATGGGGCGGTAAAAGCCCATATTGCAGCGGGAGGAGACAACAATGGTTGACATAAAGCTATACGCCGCGCCCATGGAGGGGCTGACCGGCTATATCTGGCGCCGCGCCCAGCGGGAGATGTTCGGCGGCGTGGACAAGTATTTCACGCCGTTTCTCTCCCCCAACGGCAACCTGACCTTCCAGCGCAAGGAGCTGGACGAGGTGACGCAGGGGGAGCGGGACACCGTACCGCAGCTGCTGACCAACCGGGGCGACTACTTTGTGTGGGCAGCCCAGGAGCTGTACGCCATGGGATACAGGGAGGTCAATTTCAATCTGGGCTGTCCCTCCGGTACCGTCACCGCCAAGCATAAGGGGGCGGGGCTGCTGGCCTATCCGGAGGAGCTGGAGCGGTGTCTGGACGAGATCTTCGGGGCGCTGCCGGAGATGCGGGTGTCCATCAAGACCCGCATCGGAAAGAGCGATCCGTCGGAGTGGCCGCGGCTGCTGGACATCTACGCCCGCTATCCTGTTGCGGAGCTGATCGTCCATCCGCGCTTGCAGAAGGAGTTCTACCGGGGCGCGGTACACCGGGACGCCTTCGACGCGGCGCTGGCACGGCGACAGGAGGTGCCGGTGTACAACGGCGACCTGTTTACGGCGGCGGATGTGGCGGCATTCTGCCGCCAATATCCGCAGGTAGGCGCGGTGATGGTGGGCCGGGGATTGATAGCCGACCCGGCGCTGGGCAGGCGGCTGCGGGGCGGCGCCCCGGCCTCCCGGCAGGAGCTGACGGCGTTCCACGACCGGCTGCTGGCGGACTACCGGCAGCGGCTGTCCGGCGACACGCCGGTGCTGCACCGGATGCGGGAGCTGTGGAACTATCTCAGCGGCAGCTTCGAGGGGACGGAGCGGGAGCTGAAGGCCATCCGCAAGGCAAAGACCGTGGTGGAGTACCTCCCGGCGGCGCAGCGGCTGCTGCGGGACTGCCCGCTGCGGGAAAACGCGGTCATTGAGACGTGATCGAGGCATAAGAGAGGGGACGTCCGCGGAGGACGTCCCCTTTTACGCGATGAGGCGGTGTGTTACGCCTTTTTATCCAGAATATATACGGTCACATTGCGCCGGCCCCAGCTGCGGCAGTCCCCATAGGTGGGGAACCACAGGTCGACGATATTGCCCTTGACGGCGCCGCCGCAGTCCAGTGCGGTACCCATACCGTAGACACGGCTGCCGTTGGTGGTCTGGATGAACATCTTGGTGTAGTAGGGAATGACTTTGGGATCCACGGCGATGGTGCCGATGCCCACCTTGGCGCCGACGGCGGTGGTCCACGCCGCGCCCTTTTCACCGCCGCTGTAATAGGCAGTGGAGCTGCAGGTCAGGGTTTTGGAGTAGGTCATGGTGTCGCCGGACTTGAAGTAGAGGATGCCGCCCTCACCGCTGCTGTTGGGAACCACCTTTTCGATGGTGTCGTCCCGCTCCACCTCATAGACCCGTGTGCCGTAGCGTACCAG
>CAKTPV010000006.1 GCA_934591815.1 uncultured Oscillospiraceae bacterium | reverse complement strand
TCCAAGGACGCCGCCGAGCTGCTCTCCGACCTGCAAAGCCGCAACGAGCGAATGTTCCTGCTGACCTTTACGGTGGTGAACCTCGCTCCCACCCGGCAGCGCCTTGAAAACGATGTGTTCACGGTGAGCGGCATCGCGCAGAAATACAACTGCGCTCTGCGCCGTCTGGACTGGCAGCAGGAGCAGGGCTTTGTGTCCTCGCTGGCGCTGGGCTATAACGGCATTGAGATCCAGCGGGGCATGACCACCAGCTCCACCGCCATCTTTATCCCCTTTATGACCCGGGAGCTTCGCATGGACGGGCAGGCGCTCTACTACGGCATGAACGCCCTTTCCAACAATGTCATCATGGCTGACCGCAAAAAGCTCAAGTCCGCAAACGGAATGTACCTCGGCTCTACGGGCAGCGGCAAGAGCTTTGCCGCCAAGCGGGAGCTGATCAATGTGTTCCTCGCCACCAACGACCGCATCATCGTGGTTGACCCGATGGGCGAATATGCCCCGCTGGTGCGGCGCTTGGGCGGGCAGGTCATTGAGATCGCCCCGGACAGCCCACACCACATTTCGCCTATGGACTTGCAAATGAATATCAATGACGAGGACAGTCCGCTTTCCATGAAGGCGGATTTTCTGCTGTCCCTGTGTGAGCTGATCGTGGGCGGCAAGGAGGGCTTGCAGCCCATCGAGAAAACCGTCATTGACCGCTGTGTGCGGCTGGTCTACCGGGAAATGGCGCTGGGGCTGGAAACGGCAAAAACGCCGCTGCTGCAAGATCTGTATGAGGAGCTGCTGCGCCAGCCCGAGCCGGAGGCGCGGCGGGTGGCGACGGCGCTGGAGCTTTACTGCACAGGCTCGCTCAATCTCTTTAACCATCCCACAAATGTTGACCTCAATTCCCGTGTGGTCTGCATCGTACTAAAGGGCTTGGGTGAAAACCTCCGCAAGATCGCCATGCACACCACCAACGAGTTTGTCACAGCGGCAGTGAACGCCAACCACGCCGAGGGTGTGGCAACTTGGTGCTATTTTGACGAGTTCCACATCCTGCTCCGTGATCCACTGACGGCCAGCTACTTTGTGGCGGTCTGGAAAATGCTCCGCAAAAAGGGCTGCGTCCCCTCGGCGCTGACGCAGAATGTGAAAGACCTGCTGGCCAGCCGGGAGATCGAGAACATTCTGGACAACACGGATTTCATGGTGCTGCTGTCGCAGGCGCAGAGCGACCGTGCGATCTTGGCAAAGCAGCTCGGCATTTCCGAGCATCAGCTCTCCTACATCACGCACTCCAATTCCGGCGAGGGCTTGCTGTTCTATGGAAATGTCACCATCCCGTTTGTAGACCGTTTCCCCCGTGGAGAGATCTATGACCTGCTGACGACCCGCCCGGAGGATCTTGCCCATGAGCGAACAGACGAGTAACCCCACTTCGGGACAAAATGTCCCGAAGTCCAAGTTTCGGCGGAAAAGCCGGCAGGAGCAAACGGCGGCGTCCAAGCTGCGGATGGAGCGCCGGGGCGAGAAGCTGGACGCCGCCCGGGAGAAGCTGGCAAAGCAGAAGCCGCCGAAAAAGCCCGGTGCGGTCAAGCGCCTTGCCCATACCGCCGGACACGGCGTCCACGGCTTTGTGCATGGCAAGCTCTATGAGGTCGAGCATGAAAATGTCGGCACGGAGGGCGCACACCGTTCCGAGCTGGCGGCGGAGTCCGTGTACCGCTTCGGCAGGCGCAAGCTCCGCAAGGCCATCCGGGAACACCCCGCAAAGGCGGTGGAGCGTGCCGAAAGCAAGCATATCAAGGCCACAGCGGATTATTACTACCGCAAGACCGTGGAGGAACACCCGGAAATGCAGGAGGGCGGCGCGGTGTCCCGGTATCTGCAAAAGCAGAAGATCAAGCGCCAGTACGCAAAGCAGGCGCGGGAGGCTGCCAGACAGACCGCCAAGGCCGCCGAGGGTACGGCGTCCGTCACGGGCAAGCTGACGGAAAAGGTGTCCGCCTACATCAAGGAACACCCCGGCGGGCTGCTCCTGCTGCTGGCGGCGTTTCTTCTGCTGGTGGTGCTGCAATCGTGTATGTCCTCGCTGGTGACGGTGGGCAACGGCGTGGCCGGAGCCATCGGCGCGTCCACCTATGCCGCCGAGGACGCTGACCTGCTGGGGGCGGAGGCCGCCTACTGCGCTTTGGAGGACGAGCTGCAACGCTACCTCGACACCTACACCCGCACCCACGATTATGACGAGTATCACTTTGACCTCGACACCATCGAACACGATCCCTATGTGCTGCTGTCCATCGTCTGTGCGCTCCATGAGGGCGAGTGGACGCTGGACGAGGTGCGGGGGACGCTCCAAATGCTCTTTGACCGCCAGTACATTTTGACCGAGGATGTGGTGGTGGAACAGCGGTATTACTTGGAAACGGACACTTGGACGGACGAGGACGGCAACAACTATGATGTTGAAGTTCCGTACAACTATTACATCTGCTATGTCACGCTGGAAAACTTCAATCTCTCCCATCTGCCCGTTTACATCATGGGCGAGGAAACCCTGTCCCGGTATGCCTTATACATGGCAACGCTGGGCAACCGCCCCGACCTGTTCCCGTCCTCGCCCTATGTGGGTAAGTACACCAGCAAGCCCCCGGCACATGAGATCCCGGAGGACTACCTTGCCGATGAAACCTTTGCCGCCATTCTGAAAGAGGCGGAAAAGTATGTGGGATACCCCTATGTTTGGGGCGGCAGCAGCCCATCCACATCCTTTGACTGCTCCGGCTTCGTCAGCTATGTCTACAACCAATGCGGCTGGGACTTCGGACGGCTGGGGGCGCAGGGGCTATACAACATCTCCGCCCGGACGAGCAGCCCCAAGCCCGGTGACTTGGTATTTTTCACGGGGACTTACGACACGCCGGGGATCTCCCATGTGGGCATCTATGTGGGTGACGGCTGGATGCTTCATTGTGGCGACCCCATCAGCTACGCCAACCTCAACACGAGCTACTGGCAGTCCCATTTCTACGCCTACGGAAAATTATTTTGACAGGAGGTTTTTATGGCTATCTCCAAAAGCGCGAAAATTCAGGCCGAGATCGAAAAGGTCACGGCCAAGATCAACGAGCAGCAGGCACGGCTCAAGGAGCTGGAACAGAAAAAGCTGGAGGCCGAGAACAGCGAGATCGTGGAGATCGTGCGCGGCATGAGCGTTTCGCTCACCGACCTGCCCGTGCTGCTTCAGACCATCAAGAGCGGCGGCACTTTGGGACAGAATGTCCCGAAGTCTGCGGATAAGGAGGACAGCGAATGAACAAGTGGATGAAGAAGCTGACGGCGGCGCTCTGCGCCGCTGTTTTGATGTGCGGCATGGCGGTCACGGCCTACGCCGGGGGCGGTGAGGAATGGGATGGGCTTGACCCGGTGGAGCCGCTGCCCACGGAAACCGTTGACCCCGGCGAGGGCTTCACCGAGGACGGCAACCTTGTGACCCGTGACCTGCTCTACGACAAGGCCACCAACAAGCAGTTCATCACGGTGCAGACCAGCGGCGGCAACACCTTTTACATCGTCATTGACTATGACAAGCCCACCGACGAGGACGGCGAGCAGTACCAGACCTACTTTTTGAACATGGTGGACGAGGCCGACCTGCTGGCGGCGATGCAGGCTGCGGGCGGTGAGCTGCCGGAGTGTGCCTGCGCGGACAAATGCGCCGTGGGTGCTATCAACACAGATTGCACCGTCTGCGCCGTGAATATGGGCGAGTGCCAGGGCAAGGCTCCCGAGCCTGTGCCTGTGGTAGAGCCGGAGCCTGACCCCGAGCCGGAGCAGCCCAAGAACAGCGGCGGGACGATCCTGCTGGTGCTGGCCGTGGCGGTCATCGGCGGCGTGGCTGGCTGGTATTTTAAGATCTACCGCCCCAAAAAGCAGCAGGCCGCCGACGCTGCGGAGGACTACGGTGACGATTACGACGATACCCCGCCTTGGGAGGACGAGGACGAAACGGAAAGTGAGGGAGAGGAATGAGATTTACCAACAGCCCCTATGAGGACTTTATGAAAGAAAAAAGCTACTTCAAGGGTGCTCCGCCCAACCTGCCGCCCAAAGGCTCCCGCTGTGACGGCTGCTCCTACTGGCATGGGATCGGCTGCGTGTTCTGCTACCGGGAACAGCTCAAGCCCAAGACAGGGGGCAAAAATGAGCCGTGAATTGACCCGACAGGAAAAGGCGGCGATCCGCTCCCTTGTGAAGCGGTGGTGTGCCAATTATGACAAGGATGCTGGCTGCCTGCCGCTGGACTGTCCCTGCTATATGCTGGGCAAGTGCTGGACGGGCGCTTATTGCCGCTATTTCCGTTCGGCGGTGCTGCCCCTTGATCCTGTGCTGGAAAAGTCGCTGACCGTGGAGCGCATCACGGAAAACCGGCCTTGCCCGGTGTGCGGTAGGGCATTTCTCCCGGACGGGCGGCAGCGGTACTGCTCCCCGGCTTGCGCCGGGACTGCCCTGCGGGAGCAGAAGCGGGCGTATATGCGCCGCAAGCGGAGGTAGTGCGTGGAAAAATAGTCCCGGAAAACGCCTGCATTTACAAGGCTTTTCCGGGGCGCTTTCAGGGTGGGCGGTATGTTTTCCCGTCCGTCCCTGTTTTCGCAGAAATACTTTCCACATCCAAGCAACAGGACTTTGGGACATTTTGTCCCGAAGTCCCGGCTGAAAGGAGGAATTATGCCTAAATATTATGAGATCAGCGAGGCGGCGGCAAAGCGGGCAAAGGACATGAACAGCTATTCCGACTATGCCCCCGGCTCGGCCACGGCGGGCTACCGGGCGATGGTGGATGAAGCCTATGCGCTGGCAGAGAAGCAGAAAGCGCAGGTCGATCCCATGTACCATGATAAGATCGATGCCCTTGTTGACCGCTACGCCCGCAGGCTGGCGGAAAACCTCAATGAGCGCAACGCCATTGACGCCCGTGTGCCGTCTATTCTGATCACCGGGGGCGGCAATTTCCCCGTGGCGAAAAAGGCCAAGCAGAACGCCGCCCGGGATCGCAACTACGGCGAGTATGCCGAAATTGAAAAGCTGCTGGACAAGATCCGCTCCACAGGCCGGGGCGGTATCAGCGCCGACGATGACCTCGCTGTGGAAAAGCTCACAAAAAAACTGGAGGGGATGGAGTCCCAGCAGGCCATGATGAAGGCGGTCAATGCCTACTACCGCAAGCATAAGACGCTGGAGGGCTGCCCCGAGCTGACGGCGGAGCAGGTGGAAAAGGTCAAGGCGTCCATGTCCCAAGACTGGCGCACAGACCCCGTTCCGTTTCCGGCCTATCTGCTCACCAACAATAACGCCAACATCCGCCGGGTGCGCCAGCGCATTGAAGAACTGAGTAACCGCTCTGAATTTGTCGGCTGGACATTCCCCGGCGGGGAGGCCAAGGTCAATGAGGCAGAGAACCGCTTGCAGCTCATTTTTGCGGATAAGCCGGACGCCGATACCCGACAGGCGCTCAAAAGCGAGGGCTTCAAGTGGGCACCCAGCCAAGGGGCATGGCAGCGGCAGCTCAACCAGAACGCCATCCGCGCCGCCGCAAGGCTGGACTTTCTGCGCCCGGAGGACGGCAAAAGCCCCTATCAGCTTCAGCCCTTTGCGAAACGGGCGGAGAAAGATGTATCACGGTGAGGAGGTTATATGGACAAAAACCAAGGCTATGAGATCATCAAGGCCGTCATGCTGGAAAACGGCAGGGGCTTTGCACTGGGGCATAACCCCGCTGCGCCCTCGCCCTATGTCACATGGGCTTGCTATGATGACAAGGACGGCCAGCGGCAGTATGAATGGGGGCATTACGGCTGCGACCGTGCCGCTCTGGAACAGGATTTTGCGGCGCGGGTGCAGGAGTACCAACGCCTTTACAATGTCGGTGTCAAGCAGACCGAGGCGCCCGGCCGTTACAAGTATTATTCCACCCAGCGCCCTGTGGACATCGGGACATTCCCCAAGCCGACCCGCAACGCCCCGGATGAGATCGTCAACTACGATCAGCGCGTCCCGGTTGAAAACGGATCGTTTCTGGCGTGGGGGCATTTGACCTACACACGGCCATTGACGAAACGGCAGGCGTCTGACTATGAGCTGCGGCCTGCGCCCGACAATCCCGACAGACCCCGTTCGATCCGGGAGCAGATGAAAACCGCCGTAAAACAGGTCGAGGCTGACCGGGGGCAAGCCGCCCCAAAGAAAAATGCCCCTGACCGGGGCGACAGATAGGAGGACATTTATGGAGCAGGAACGCAATCCCAACAAGAACGCCGAGCTTGCGATGGAGCAGAATGGGAACATGATTGACGGCATCATCAACAATCTGCCTGCGCCGTCCCCGGAGGAGAAGCCGCTGGATAAGGTGCGGGAACACCCACCCAAGCGCCGCAGCCGGGAGCGTGAGGAGCGTTGACGAAAAAGCGGCGGCGCTTTGTCCATCTTCATGTGATGGTGACGCCGGAGGAACAGGCATTGATCGCTGGCCGCATGGCCGAGGCCGGGATCTCCAATATGGGAGCCTATATGCGGAAAATGGCGCTCAACGGCTATGTCCTCCATGTTGACCTCTCGGACATCCGGGAGCTGGTGGCCTTGCAGCGGCGGTGTGCCAACAACCTAAACCAAGTGGCCGTCCATGCCAATACCTACGGCATCTATCCCTCGGAGATCGCGGCGCTCCAAAAGGACTATGCCGACCTTTGGGAGCCGTTGTCCGAGCTGCTGAAAAAGCTGTCGGCGGTGGTGAGTATGTAAAAGATAAGTGGCAAAGGTGGTTTACCTTTGCCACTTATCTTTTGATTAGCTTTCCTCATTCTTGATTAACCGTAGAGCGGGCTTCTTGCGCTGGTTGAAATCATCGAAAAATTCATCTGGTAATCCACAGATACATTTCAAGTCTTGAAGCGGTAATGCAGATGCGTTTATAAAGGCAGATTTGGTAATGACCTTGTTATCTACCAAAAGATAGATTGCATCGCGTAACATTTCTGGATCAGCAACAGTCAAAATATCATCCAATGGCTCTTTGTGCCAATATTTTTGAGTCGTCATCTGACGCTTCAAATAGTTAATTTGATTTTCGGTCAATAGTTCAAGTGTTTCGCAACGCCTAATTATTGTAGACATAGCTGCTCCCCATTTTCGCTTAATTAACTCCAGTGAAACCAAGGAAGTGCTTCGTATGTCCTTTGGAAAAGAGGTTGCAGGTAGTAAGAAAGCTGCCGCAAACCGATCCGCTTGTGCATCAGCTAAATCGACAACTTCTTTTTTTACAGAATTATCATCTGCGATTGAACTATGCATAATTAGATGACCAAGTTCATGTAAAATGCTAAACCGTGTACGAACAGCACTTTTTTGTGTGGAATGATACAGAATGTACGGAGTTCCATCTTTCCAGCAAGAAAAAGCATCAATACCCTTGAATGCACAATAGTTGTTCGTTGCAAATTGGGTTACAATGACACCTTGGTTCTCCAACAAGCCTATTAGGTCACCAATCGGGTCATCATTTATGCCCCACTTTTTTCTGATGGACAGAGCCATCTCTTCGATGTCTTCAGAAGTTAAATCTTCATATTCCACATCGATTGTAGGCAAATCTCTCTCGACAAAATCAACATATTCTTCGAGTTGCTTTTTAATCTCATCTGTCCACTTTATCTGATACCGGCAAGCCGTCTTAACCTTTTTTGAAATATTAGATTTTGAACGAAAAAAAAGGGGACTGCTGCCTGCGTTTGAGTTTTCCTCTATTTTATAAAAGAACTCCGCAGGAAAACCAAGGCTAAAAGAAATGGCCTGAAGCATTTCGGGAGAGGGGCTAACAATGCCCCTCTCATATTTTGAAACGGACTGTCTGGTAACTCCAATGTCTTCGGCTAAATCCTCCATTGACATTGCCCGCGCCTCTCGCGCTTCTGTTATTCGAGAGGGAACAATTGTACTAATCACGAAATACCCTCCTGAATGCCGTGTGCCAGTATCTCTTTTTTCAACGCAGCTTTTTTGCGCTCGAACACCTTTGCATTTTCGCTCTCGCCATTTACTGTAATCTGCGGCAGGAAGAATTGTTCAGCTACTCCGGTATAGCCGGGTTCGGGAAACTGGACAACAGCAAAGGTCTGTCCGCGTCCACCGAAGGTCAAAATGCCGTAGTATGGCGCATCACCATAAGGCGGCGTCAAATCATCGTCAATAACCATTTGCCGCTGTATGACGTGGTTGTTGTTTGACAGATTAACCTTATACTTAGACGGATATGGCAAATCATTGGGAGATGCACTGCGTGCAACATGGAGGATAACTTTTTTATTTCTCAGTTCGGGAACCCGTTGGTTATATTGAAATTCACGCTGCACAAATTCAAACGGAAATTTAGGATCGTGACTTTCAATTTCACACTGCATTTGCACAACTTTTGTTCTTATACGACCTCGCGTATCGTCAAAGTAAGGGTGCCCAAACATCGGACGCTGAGTCTCCATCAACTCGCGGTAAGTAGCATCACCGACTTGAACGATAGACGCAAGGGTCATCAGTTCGCGGGGTGTGAAAATATCTCTAAACTGGTCATGCATATATCTGCCCTCCACGCTCAAGTTTTATTTGAGCTCATTTTACATTATTCCAGAGTTTTTGTCAACCAGATTTTCTAATCAAGGTATTTTTGACATCCTTGTGTGCCTATTTCCCCAGCGGTATAATATGGGTAGAAGGACAAACCAACCCGATTTTTTAATGGAGGTAGCTGCTATGATCGTTCTCAAAATCCTTGCCGCCCCCGTGATGGTGGCGCTGTCCCTGCTGGCCGCTATGGTCACATTCCTGTTCTGCGTGGCGTCCGCCGTGTGCGAGCTGGGCTGCATCGTGCTGACGCTGCTCTCCCTGATCCTGTTCATCGGCGGGCAGACGGTGGGCGGGATCGTGTTCCTCGTCCTTGCGTTCCTCGTTTCTCCCTTTGGCGTTCCCGCTATCGCTGAGTGGCTGGTGGACAAGCTGCACTCGGCCAAGTTCACCCTGCGGGATTTCATCACCGGCTGATACTTCGGGACAAAATGTCCCAAAGCTGAAACGACGGCGGCTGACCACAGCCGCCGTTTGTCATATCGGAAGGAGGGCTGCCTACGGCCACGACCTACTACAAGAAGCACAAAATCAGCAAGGGCGAAACCATCGCGCAGTCCTTGAAAGAGCGGTTTGACTACGGGCAAAACCCGGACAAGACCGAGGGCGGCGAGTTGATCTCGTCCTACGGCTGCGACCACATGACCGCCGATGCCGAGTTCCTTTTGAGCAAGGCCAAGTACAAAGCCGCCACAGGCCGGGAGCAGCGGCGGGACGCGGATGTGCTTTGCTATCAGATCCGCCAGTCATTCAAGCCCGGGGAGATCACGCCGGAGGAGGCAAACCGCATCGGCTATGAAACGGCGATGCGCTGGACAAAGGGCAATTACGCCTTTTTCGTTGCTACCCACACGGACAAGGCGCACATCCACAATCACATTTATTACAACTCGACCTCGCTGGACTGCACCCGGAAGTTTCGGGATTTCATCGGCTCTGGCCGTGCGGTGCGGCGGCTCTCTGACCGCATTTGCCTTGAAAATGATCTGTCCGTCATCACCAATCCCAAGCTGCACAGCAAGGGGCGCTTTCTCCATTATGGGGCATGGCTGGGGGCGGAGCGGCAACCCTCGTACAAGGAGCAGCTACGGCTTGCCATCAATGAAACTCTTGCCAAACGCCCCGCCGATTTTGACGCTTTCCTCCGGCTCATGGAGGCGTCCGGCTTCATGGTCAAGCGTGGGCGCGGCGGTACGATCTCTTTTCTTGTTCCGGGGCAGGAGCGGGCGACCCGGTTGCGGGCATCCACCCTCGGGGACGGTTACGATCCCGAGGACATCAAGGCCGTTATCGCCGGGGAGCACCCGATCCCGGAGCAGCCTGTTTCTGTGCCTGCGCCTCCTCGCCGTGTCAATCTGATCGTGGATATACAGGAGCGCCTGCGCTCTGGCAAGGGTACGGCCTATGCACGGTGGGCAAAGGTCTATAACCTTAAACAGATGGCGGCGGCGCTTCAATTCATGCAGGAGCAGAATATCACCGAGTATGACCAGCTCTCCGCAAAGGCCGAGAACGCCGTTTCCCGTTTTCACGCTCTGACCGAGCAGCTCCGGCGGACGGAGGCTGACCTGTCCGCAACCTCCGAGCTGATGGGAGCCGTGGTGCGGTACGCCAAGACCCGCCCCGTCTTTGACGGGTATAAGGCCGCAAAGTATAGCCGTAAATATCTTGCCGAGCATGAGGCGGAGCTGGCGGACTACCGGGCAGCCAAGGCCACGATGGGAGAGCTGCTGGGCGGAGAGAAACTGCCCAAGATGACAGAGCTAAAAGAAAAACGCCGCCAACTGGCGGCGCGGAAAAAGGCGCTCTATACCGAGTACCGCTCGGTGCAGGAGGAAATGCGGCAGGCCGTGGCAGTCAAAGCCAACATCGACCATCTGCTGGGCGTTACGGACGGCCAGCGCAAGAAGGAACAGGAGCGATAGCGAACGGTGACGCAGACAAATTACTTTGGGCATGGGGTGCCCCGCAAAGTCGCAAGACTTTGTGGGGAGAGGAGGCACAACGGAGCGGGCGGATTTTGGGACATTTTGTCCCAAAGTAGCATAGCGGAGTTTGTGCTGACGAGTCCCAAAGCCGGGTTTGGGGAGGCTCCCCAACAAGCGTTTTTGCAGCCCGCCGGGATGCAAAAATAGCAAGTGTGGCTACACTTGCCCTGCTTGCCGTTAGTGCGTACCCCGGAAACCCCACGAAAAAACGGAGGCAGCGCCGTTTCTTACGCTCCCTCCGTTTCACGGTTTTCTATGATTGCATTGATAATACCCTCGACGAGCCGCAGTTCGCTTTCGTTGAGAGAATTAAGTTGAATGTTGATCCGCTTCTTTGCGGCTTCATCGGCGCTCATATCGGGGTAGAAGTATTCATCTACGGAGATACCGAACATTGTTACCATTTGGTAAAAGGCATTGAGGCTCGGATGCTGTCCGTCATTTTCGTGATACATAATGGTACGCGGATCACGGTCAACAATGTATCCTAACTGCTCCTGCGTCATACCCTCGCGCTCACGGGCTTTCTTAATGGCAAGTCCAATCCCGTGAAAGTCAAATTTGCGCTCGTCCCGTTCAATTTTCATAGCATCACCACCTAATGTAATTTTACATTTCGGGTAATAGCATTTGAACGATGTTATATTTCATTCCTCTGCATATTTAATTTCATATATTTGCCGAGCAAATTCTCATAGTTGACAATGGCTGCGGTGTAGCATATAATGTACTTATCAAACAAGTACATTATATGACAGGAGGCGCAGCCTCATGGAAATCATTATCAGCAGTAACACCAGCAAACCTATTTATGAGCAGATCACTTCTCAAATGAAAGCTATGATCATGAGCGGTGAGCTTCAAACCGGCGACCCGATTCCGTCTATGCGGGCACTGGCAAAGTCGCTTCATATCAGCGTCATTACAGTGCAGAAAGCCTATGAAGATCTGCATCGTGATGGCTTTATTGAAACAACAGTAGGCCGTGGCAGTTTCGTATCGGCACAGAATAAAGATTTCTTTCAAGAGGAACAACAGCGCCGGGCGGAAGAACATCTCCAAGAGGCTGCCGATATTGCGCGCTCCGGCGGTATCCCTTTGAGTAAATTGGTTGAGATACTGACGATGTTCTATAAAGAGGAGGGCTGACGATGGAAAACATTTTGCAAATTGCAGACCTGACAAAACGCTACCCCGATTTTTACTTAGACCATTTGACCCTCAATGTTCCAAGCGGTAGCATTGTCGGTTTGATTGGGGAGAACGGTGCGGGAAAAACAACCACCATGAACCTGATCCTCAATGCTGTTACCAAGGACAGCGGAGATATTCTTGTTTTCGGGCAAGATAATCTTTCCCATGAAAAAGAGGTCAAACAGCGGATAGGCGTTGTGCAGGACGAATGTAATCTTCCCTTTATGTTCTCTCCCGCAGACATTGAAACCATCATGCGTCAAATCTATGCCCAATGGGACACCGACCGCTACTGGGAGCTATTGAATAGGTTTGATTTACCTGTGAAACAGGAAATCGGCTCATTTTCAAAGGGTATGAAAGTAAAGATGAACTTTGCGATTGCCCTTGCCCATCATGCTGAATTGTTATTGCTGGACGAGGCAACAAGCGGGCTTGATCCCGTTATGCGGGATGATATGCTTGATCTGCTGTTAGACTTTGTTCAGAGCGAGGAACGCGGCGTTCTCTTTTCTACACATATTATGAGTGACCTCTCTAAGATTGCGGATTATATAGCTTTTCTGCATGAGGGTAGACTGCTGTTCTTTGAGTCGAAGGACGAATTGATCTACCACTATGGACTGATCCATTGTGGGGAAAAGCTATTTCGAGAAATTGACCGTGGCGATATATTGGCGTGGAGAAAACAGGATTATGAATATCAAATTTTGGTGGCAGAGCGAGAAGCTGCTGCTCGGAAATACAAGGGCTGCGTAATCGACCCGGCCACCTTAGATGACATCATGCTTTTGTATATCAAGGGAGGGTCGCTATGATTGGTTTGGTCGCAAAAGATCTTATCGTATTCAAAAAGATATGTAAACCCGCTTACCGTCTGTTAGGCATCATCCTATTACTGTGCGCCTGCATTTTCATTCCAAAAGCGGCAATCCCGTATATTTCACTGCTGCTCCCGCTGATGGGCGTTGCTTTTCTGACCGAGTTGGTTAAAATCGAGGAAAAGAGCGATTGGAAGAATTACTTACCGGTTCTCCCTATCACGGATAAGGAGATTGTTGTCGGGCGCTACCTGTTCAGCGGAATACTGTTTGTTAGTCTCTCTGTGTTGACTTTCTTGCTTTGTATCATTGCTGCTTTTACAGGACATTTTTCGTTCACCACAGTTGTACCAAACCTTGTTTTAGGTATGTGTTGTACGGTGCTTACAATCTGTTTGGGTGTCCCCTCGGGCTTTGTTTTCAAACAGTCAAACTGCACCGGGGCAATGATCGCCGCCATCATGGTCTGTGCGGTAATACGGTCTACTGGTCTTGATACCGCCTTTTTCGCCGCATCCTCATTCTTTGCCTACGCACTGCTTATTATCGGTATGGCATTACTCCTTTACCTGTCCTATCGTGCGTCACTCAGCATTTTCAGAAAAAGGCGTCATGCAAGAAGTAAGGTGGCACCTAATGATTGAAAACAACTGGATTCTATGTCCAATATGCAGAAATAAGACACGCATCAAAATTCGGGGTGATACGGTGCTTGAGAACTTTCCTCTGTATTGCCCAAAATGCAAACAAGAAAATCTAATCCGAGCTTATCAACTAAATATCATAGTTATCAAGGAGCCAGACGCACAGACGCAGAGCCGATAACCCGTAGCCAACAGGCACACGGTTTATCGGCTCTTTTCTTTTGATAGCAACTGCGCTGGTATCAAAACAAGACCGTTGCAATCGGCCTTGCGGCGCAGAACGGCGGTTTTGAAATATTGTATTTCAAGCTGCCGTTTTCCTTTTGAAAAAATGGATTAACGGGGGTGTGTTAAAGTCGCCCTTTTTTAAGGATACGGCGGTGTCCGAGGAGGTATCGCTGTGTCCATTTTTCTTTTTCGCAGCGTCCATGATCTACACCAGCTAAAAAAAGCATAGCCCCTCCATCGGAGCAGTCCGGCCTCGGAAGTGAAACTAAACATCATGTAACACGAATTTTATTTGCTTGCGTCCGCATAGCGTCATGCTGTGCGGGCGTTTTTATATGCCTGCACCTTGGGACAATTTGTCCCAAAGCAGCCAGCCCAGGCTGTCGATCCCCGCCGTTCCTCCGTTCTGTTCACCCACCCACACATGAACTGAATGGAGGAAATACAAATGACGACCATCAATCTGAAGGACTTTTACGCTTGGTACACCCATGATGAATACATCGAAGTTTCCGACGAAGTGGCCGCCGAGCTGAAGGCGGACAAGCTGTATGAGGCAGCCCATCAGCGGCGCACGACCCGCAACAAGGCGCAGTATTCCCTCGACTGTGACGATGGGATCGAATACTCGGCCTGCCTGCATGAGCCGACGCCGCAGGAGCTTCTGGATCGCATGGAACTGTTCGTCCACCTGTGGAACGCCCTCAATTCTCTGCCGGAGGTGCAGGGCGTCCGGGTGGAGGCACATCTGATCCTCGGCAAGAGCTACCGCCAGATTGCCCGGGAGCAAGGCGTGGACAAGAGCGCCGTTCGCCATTCCGTCAAAAGCGGCAAGGCGGCCATGAGAAAATATTTGAAAAAATTTCTCTAAGGGTATCTCCATTTGCCCGATTTTTGTCCTTGGTATATGAGAGGTAGTTTTCACCTCTCCGCAGCAAGGTAGTTGATGCTCCGTCACGGATCGTCGCTGTCCGCTGTGAGGGAGCGCCGCATTGAATATGAGCTGTCTTATGACAGGCCAACAGGAGCGGGTGCGGCGCTCCCACCTTTCAAAAACACCTTGGGACATTTCGTCCCAAGGTCATAAGCCGCAGGCCAGCGCTTTTATGAGGCGCTGGCCTTTCCCTGTTGCCGAGAATTGAAAAGGAGGTCTTTATGCAGCAGAGAAAACAACATACCGCATTTGCTGTGGATGGCTACGCCATCACCGCCAGCTTCGCAGACTGCAAAAATGCGGCAGCGCTCCATCATGTAAAGCAGATTCTACTATCTTCCTTTGCCAACAATACGGCAAAAAATAGCTCCGGCGACATCCTTGCAATCCCTCCCGAACAGAGGGATAATAATAGTGGGGGTAGTCCCTATGTACCTTGAAAACTTCATATTCCCCGCGTATTGATTGCGTTTTTTCATTGACCCATCGACAAATGAAAGGACGGATCAATATGATAGAAAACAGAATGATGACAGGTAATCGGGTTGATTGCCTATACCGCGTGTCCACCGACAAGCAGGTGGACTACAACGACAAAAGCCAAGCCGACATTCCCATGCAGCGCAGAGAGTGCCATCGCTTCTGTGAAAAAATGGGCTGGACGATTGTTCACGAGGAGCAGGAGGACGGCGTGTCCGGGCATAAGGTTAGAGCCGAAAACCGGGACAAGCTGCAAATCATCAAGGAGCGCGCCAAGCAGGGGAAATTCGATATTCTGCTTGTGTTCATGTTTGACCGCATCGGGCGTATCGCTGACGAAACGCCTTTTGTGGTGGAATGGTTTGTCAAGAACGGCATCCGGGTCTGGAGTACGCAGGAGGGTGAGCAGCGTTTTGATAATCACACGGACAAGCTCACCAACTACATCCGCTTCTGGCAGGCTGACGGCGAAAGCGAAAAGACTTCAATTCGCACAAAAACCGCTCTCGGCCAGCTCGTCGAGGACGGCGGTTTCAAGGGCGGTCTTGCTCCTTATGGGTATGACCTTGTAAAGAGCGGGCGCTTCAATAAACGCAAGCACGAGGTTTTTGAGCTGGCTGTCAACGAGGCCGAGGCTGCTGTGGTACGGATTATCTTTGACAAATATGTGCATGAGGGTTTCGGTGCTCAACGGATCGCCACCTACTTAAATAACCTCGGCTATCGGGCGAGAACGGGTAAAATGTGGCATCACGCCAGCATCCGGGGTATCATTTGCAATCTGACATATACCGGGGTGCTTCGCAGCGGCGAAAGCCGCTCCCAAACGCTGCCCCACTTGCAGATCATAGCGCCGGAGCTGTTTGAGGCCGCACAGCACATTCGTACCTCCCGCGCCAACTCCGCCGAACAGGAACGGCGTGTACCGCTGAATACCCGTGGTCAGTCCTTGCTGGCCGGGAATGTCTTTTGTGGGCATTGTGGCTCCCGGCTGGCGCTCACCACCAACGGCAAGGCTTATCCGTGCAAGGAGGATGCTCACCGCATTGTAAAGCGTGTGCGGTATATCTGCTACGGCAAAACACGCAAGCAAACCGAATGTGACGGGCAAACGGGCTACACGGCACATATTCTTGATGGTGTCATTGATAAGGTGGTGCGGCAGATCTTTGAACGGATGAAAGCAATCCCCAAAAGCGAGATCGTCAATATCCGCTATCGTGAAAAGATGGAAGAACGGAAGGCGCTTCTCAAAAGTGCGAAATCAGACTACGCCAAAGCTGCCGCCGAGCTTGATACGCTCCGGGCAGAGGTCATTAAATCCCTCCGGGGCGAAAGTGCTTTTTCGCAGGATTTGCTCGGTTCTTTGATTTCTGACTGTGAGACAAAATGTCTCGAAGTTCAGCATACTATGGAGGCGGCGCAGGTGGCCTATGACGAGGGGCAGGCCATGCTGGAGACCTTAAACGCTCAGTACGACGATATTATCTCATGGGCGGATATGTACGATAGCGCCAGCATGGAGTCAAAGAAAATGATCGTGAGCTGCCTGATCCGGCGCGTGGAGGTGTATCGGGACTATCGGCTGCATATCGACTTCAACATTGACTTTGAGCAGTTCAGCGCTGGGCTGGACATTTCGGCAATCGCCGCATAAAGCAAAAACCCCACTTCCAAAGAAGTGAGGTTTTCTTCACACTCTCTGTGATGGTGGAGATAAGCGGGATCGAACCGCTGACCTCTTGAATGCCATTCAAGCGCTCTCCCAGCTGAGCTATACCCCCATGTGGAAGAGAGTGTAAATATTGAGTTTTAAGTGCGGGGGTTGTTTACCGCTTCAACCGGGCTCCCAGCTGAGCTATACCCCCATATGTTGTTGTCGGCTCGCTGTCGACTTGCTTAGTATAGCATAAACATGAAAAATGTCAACCCCTAATTTTGCAAATTTCTCAGGAAATTTTCCCCGACACCGAAGGGCGATACGGGAGCCGCAGAAGCGGCTCCCGTATCACCGGAGGAGGACGCGGCGTTTACGCCTTCAGACGGTCCTTTTTGACCTCCTTGAGGCTGGCAAGCACCATGCCGGTCAGCGCGAACAGGGCGATGACGTTGGGCAGGACGATGAGGTTATTGAACATATCCGTCAGCTCCCACACGAAGTCGCTGCCGGAGACAGTGCCGAGGAAGATGAAAACCAGTGCGATAATCGTATAGATGGCGCTGCACAGCCTGCTGTTTCTGCGGCCGAACAGGTAGTTGGCATTGATCTTACCGAACAGGTTCCAGCTCAGGATGGTGGAGAAGGCGAAGAACAGCAGGCAGATGGCCACGAATTTCGCGCCCAGACTGGCACCGAACACGGAGCCAAAGGCGGTCTGCGCCAGATTGGTCTTGCCCAGCGATGCGGTAACATCCCCGAAGTAGCCATTGGCCAGAGGGCCGTCGGCAGTGTACAGCGTGCAGATGATGACCAGCGCGTTGAGGGTCAGCACCACGAAGGTGTCGATAAACACGCCGATCATGGCCACCACGCCCTGATCGTGGGCGCGGGCCACGTTGGCCTGTGCGTGGGCGTGGGGCGTGGAGCCCATACCGGCCTCATTGGAGAACAGACCGCGCTTGGCGCCCTGACTGACGGCGGTCTTGATGGCGTAGCCGAAGCCGCCGCCGATGATGGCCTGGGGCTGGAAGGCATACTTGAAGATCATGGCGAAGGTGGCGGGGACGTATTGAATGCGGCAGATCAGAATGGCAAGGCCGCCCAGCAGGAAGATACCGGCCATAATGGGGACGATCTTCTCCGTTACGGCAGCAAGGCGCTGCACGCCGCCCAGGAAAATGACAGCGCAGATCACCACCAGCACGATGCCCATGATCCAGGAGGGGACGCCAAAGGCGGTCTCCATGGTGGAGCCGATGGAGTTGGACTGCACCATGCAGCCCATGAAGCCCAGCGCCAGAATGATGGACACGGCGAAAAAGCCCGCCAAAAACTTACCGAAGCCGCCCTTAAACGCGGTGGTGATGTAGTACACCGGGCCGCCCTTGATGTTGCCGTCCGGTTCCACGATGCGGGTCTTCTGCGCCAGCGTGGCCTCGGCGTAGATGGTGGCCATGCCGAAAAAGGCGATGACCCACATCCAGAAGATGGCACCGGGGCCGCCGGTGAGGATGGCGCCGGAGGCACCCACGATGTTGCCGGTGCCTACCTGCGCGGCAATGGCGGTGGCCAGCGCCTGAAACGAGGTCATACCGCTTTTCTGTGCGCCGCCGCGGAGGTTCAGCTCACCGAAAAACTTCTTCATGCCCTCCCCGAAGCAGCGCACCTGCACAAAGCGGGTGCGGATGGAGTACCACAGGCCTACGCCCACCAGCAGAAAAATGAGGATGTAGTTGCTGAGGTACTCGTTGATCTTGGAAACGATGGGAAACAGTGTGGATTCGATCATGGCTTTTTTCTCCTTACATAAAAATAGAGCCGCTGTAGAACAGCGACTCTGGAGAAAGTCAGGGGGGCAAGCAAAGATCACTTGTCAGCTCCGTCCTTTTGCCTGAGAGATTCAGCGCAGCAGCGCCTTGCACCTTCGGCACCCAATTGAATGGGATTCTCCAGAGTACCCTCCGCATCCGGTCTGTACATTCCGGGTGTCTCATCGGGTGTATCAAATTGATGGACGTATGCTACCACAGAATGTGCGGCTTGGCAACCCCCTTTTCAAAATTTTAATGGACGCTGTATCCATGAACCTCTTGACAACATCGTAAAACGATGTTATAAATATCGTAGAACGATATATGAGGTGGTGACGGCCATGCCGCGGAAAACACTGGACACCCTGTCGGAACCCATGTTCTATGTACTGATGGCGCTGCAAAGGCAGCCCCTGTGCGGGGCGGATATCGCCCAGTGGGTGTCCGAGCGGACGGAGAAGCGCATCATACTGGGTCCCGGTACGCTGTACACCATACTGGGCAAGCTGACGGACGAGCAGATGATCCGGGAAACGGCGGTAGAGGGACGCCGCCGCACCTACGAGACAACGGAGGCCGGAAACAGGCTGTATGACAACGAGGTCGCACGTCTGCGCCGCTGCCTGCGGGACGCGGACGCGGTACGCGGAGAGGAGGAGCCGCCATGCTGAAAACCATCCCCTACTACTTCTATCAGGTGGACGCCATTGAGAGCTGGCTGGACGAACAGGCGCAGAAGGGGCTTTTCCTGCTGGAAACACGCCTCGGCACCGCCATGTCCTTCCGGAAGGAGACGCCCCGCGCCGTGCGCTACCGCATCGATGTAAAACGGAGCATCGGGTACACCGACGAGAAGGCGCGCATCGCCGCCTACCGGGAGATGGGCTGGGAGTACGTCTGCGACCTGACACCGTATCTGGACATCTACCGCTGCGACGACCCCGCCGCCCCGGAGCTGAACACCGACGAGGAGACGCTCCATCAGGTATTGGACAGGCGGCTGCGGTCGGATATCCGGCGGGGCTACGCGGGTATCCTGTTTGCCGTTGTCTGGTGCGGGTGGAATCTGTATGAAGCGCTGCGCATCGATGGCGGACTGTACAGCTCTCTGCTGAGCGGCTACGCGCTGGTGGCGCTGTGCTGGGTGTTGCTGGGCGGCTTCTGGCTGGTACGGCTCGTCGCCGCCATACGCGCCGCGGAGACGACGCAGCAGCGCATCCTGCTAACGCGGGACTATCACTGCACCGCAACGGTGCGTCGGAACCTGCGCCTTCATCGGGCAACAAATTTTATGCTGGCGCTGGCGCTGGTGATCATTGCCGTTCTGTGGATCACCCTCGACCGTAGCAGAGATATCCCGGTCAGCGATGTGCCTGTACCCACCGTGTCGGAGGTATTCCTCGGCGTCTCCCCCGCTCCCAGCCAGCATCCGGGCAGCCCGCACAACGAAAACTCGTGGGCGTCGGAGTCCCCGTCGCTGCTATACCAGTTGCGCTATGTGCGGCAGCACGGCGCGTATATGATCGACCCGGAAATCGGCCAGTATCGCAGCAGCTGGTACTATGATGCTGATGTGTACCAGATCGCGTGGACATGGCTGGCGGAGGGCTACGCCCGAGAGCAGGCGCAGGAAGCCGGCGCGGAGGCGATCACCGTCCCCGGCTGGGAGTGCGCGTGGTACGCCGCAGACGCTGTTCCCTACGGCGGGCAAATGCTGGTGCTGCAAAGCGGCAAGACAGTCTGGCGCATCGGCTACGACGGGGAACATCGCCTGACGGACGCGCTGGGCGTATTCGCAAGGGCGTGATGCGCGGGGAGCCTTTGAGATCGCGTAGTGACAAGCTTTCCCTGCACGCAAAAAGAACCGCCCGGGGCGGTTCTTTTTTGTTCAGCTCAGCGTGAAGGTCATCTTGACCGGGTTGTGGTCGGACCACGCAAAGCCGGTATCCAGCACGGTGGCCTGCGACACCGTTACGTTGGGCGTGGTCAGGAAGCCGTCCACCGTCAGTACATACTGCCCCTCGTGATAGGGGCCGTCCGCGTTGCGGCAGCTGGGGACGGGGGCGTTCTCGTCCAGCGGTGCTGCCAGCGAGACATCCACACCGGCAAACGTCTCGGCGGGAATGGGCTGCGCCCAGGAATAGGACTGATCCGCCTCGCCGAACCACGCGGCGGAGTCACCCAGAAGATCCTTGTTGAAGTCGCCGCCTGCCACGCACCAGTTGCCCGCCTCATACTCGGCCTGCATATCTGCCAGCAGCAGCTTCAGCTGCTCGGTGGCGATGGTGCCGTCGCTGGTATACGCGGAGAGATGGAGGTTGTAAAGGACAAGCTCTTTACCCCCTGATACGGGGATACGGCTGACGGAATAGCAGCGATCCAGATCCAGCAGCTTCATAAAGCCGCCCTCGATCGGCAGCTCCACACGGCTGGTCGCGGCGATATCCGCCGTGGAGAAGGTCATCAGACCGGCGCGCGACGCACCGTGGGGCTTGCGCAGCGGATACATGAGGTAGGGGGAGTCGTAGTTCTGGCAGAACACCCAGCTCATGCCAGAGAGCGCCTCGGTGAAATAGGCGCGCTCGTCCACCTGATAGGTGCGGGTGGCGCCGATGTCCACCTCCTGCAGCAGATAGAAGTCGGCGTCCTGCTCCTGCAGGAACGTGCTGATCGCCGTGAGGTTTTTCGTCAGGCGCTCCTTGCTCCATGCACGGGACTCGGTGCCGCCGTCCATGAAGAAGCCGTAATCGGACTCGTAGGCGCCGAAGCCGATGTTATAGGAGATCATGGTATAGACGGTGCCGCTCTCCGCGGCGTCTGCATTATGCTCTGGCGTCAGCGTCATATCGCCCAGCCGGTGGTAATCGATGAAAACATACGCCACATATCCACCCACCAGCAGCACCACAGCCAGTAGGATACACAGCGCGACCTTCAACCACTTTTTCACACGGATGTGCCTCCTTCGGTTTACAATTTTTCCTCTGCATAGTATAATAAATTTCACTGCATTTGAAAAGAGGGAATCTGCTTGAAAAAAATCGTGATACGCTTCAACGCGCCGGTCATCCTGACCTTCGCCCTGATGAGCCTGCTGGCGCTGCTGCTGGGGAACTGGACCAACGGCGCCGCCACGCACCAATATTTCTCCGTATACCGCGCATCGCTGTCCGATCCGCTGACCTATGTGCGTTTTGTCGGCCATGTGCTGGGCCACGCGGATTATGAGCATTACATGGGCAATATGCTGCTGCTCTTGCTGGTGGGGCCGGGACTGGAGGAGAAGTACGGCAGCGGTACCATGGTCTGGATGATCCTTGTCACCGCACTGGTCACGGGGCTGGTGCATTTCGTGTTTTTCCCCGGCTCGGCGCTGCTGGGTGCCAGCGGCGTGGTGTTCATGATGATCGTGCTGTCCTCCTTCACCGCCATGCGCCGGGGGGAGATCCCCGTCACGCTGATCCTTGTGGTCATCTTCTATCTGGGCGGCGAGATCATGGACGGCCTTTTCAAAAAGGACAACATCTCCCAGATCACCCATATCGTAGGCGGACTGTGCGGCCTGATCTTCGGTTTCACCGTCCGCCGCGGCAGGAGGTGACGGTATGTGGCTGGCGATAGGGGTCACGGCGGCGCTGCTTGTGAGCGACCGTGTGCTGAAAGTACTGTCCCGCAAGGGAAAGCTGCACTATGAGGGGAAGGCCGTGCGCCTGACCAATCTGGAGAATCCCGGCTTCTTTCTGGGAAAGGGCAGCCGCCACCGGGCATTCCTGCGGTGGGGGCCGCTGGTGGTCTGGATCGCAGCGGCGCTTTTGCTGCTGCCGCAGGCGGCGCAGCGGCTGCGTCCGGCGCGCCTGGGTATCCTGCTGGTGCTGGCCGGCGGACTGAGCAACCAGTATGACCGGCTGCGGCGGGGCAGCGTGACGGATTACATACAGCTTCCCCGCGCCGGGAAGAAGCTGCGGCAGCTGGTTTGGAACGTGGCGGACGCCATGCTGGTGGGCGGCGTGCTGCTGACGGTCGTCGGCCTCATCCGGGAAATGATCCGGGGACGGTGATACGCAGAGGGCTGTGCCGATGGCGCAGCCCTCTGCTTTCGCGCTGCACGGCATATCCGCCGTTTAGCAGAGACACAACAGAAAAGTGCAGGGAGCACCATTTGGTGCTCCCTGCACTTTTCAGGGTATAACGCGGGACAGGTCTCTCAGATGGAAGGGCCTGTATCAAAACGCACGGCGCTGTGTGAGCAGCCGCACGAAGGACACGATGGCCAGAACGCCAACGCCGGCAGCGGCTCCCATGCTCACGAAGGAGAGCAGCGTACCAAGGGTATTGGGCAGGAAGAATGCCGCTACCGCAGAAGCCAGACACAGAACGACCAGACCGGCGATCATCTTCATCTTTACCATATTTTGTGTTCTCCTTTCTCACAGCGAATGTATGGTGTATGATTGCTTGACTATACAATACCAGAGTTTCCGGTACGCATCCTTACAGGAAGGAGACAAAGCGGTGGTAAGTTGGATACAAAACGGTTACATTCGGGTCATTTCAGTGACAAGGAGCAGATGGTGCGCCTGATTTTTTCTTGTGTTTTACGGGAATATTTGCTATAATACAGGGAACTATCCGAAACGTGCGTTTTTGCCGCGTCTGTGCGGGCCGCGCACGCGCTCTACCGGGAGGAATTTCCATTGCAATATCTGAAAGATCTGTGGGCGGCGCTGGACCTTGGCTCTCTGGAGGGCATCGTCCTGCGTCTGGCATCCGTTTTTTTGTGTCTGACCATCCATGAATCGTGCCACGGGCTGGCGGCCTATGCGCTGGGCGACCCTACCGCCAAGCGCGCCCATCGGCTGAGCCTGAATCCCCTGCGGCATATCGACTGGATCGGCTTCGTAATGATGATCGTGGCGGGCTTCGGCTGGGCCAAGCCCGTGCCGGTGAATCCCAACTACTTCAAAAAGCCAAAGGAGGGCATGGCGGTCACGGCGCTGGCAGGCCCCGCGTCCAATTTCCTGCTGGCGCTGCTGCTTTTGCTGATCGCACGGCTGGTCTATGCCCGTGCGCTGGTGACGGGCGCACTGCCGGAGACGCTGTTCTCATTTTTGGTGAACACCGCGTGCCTGTCGGTGGGTCTGGGGCTTTTCAATCTGGTGCCGGTGCCGCCGCTGGACGGCTCCAAGGTGGTGGCGGTGCTGCTGCCGGACAGAGCCTACAACTGGCTGATGCGCTATGAGCAGCTGGGTATGGTGCTGTTGGTGGTCATCATCTCCGTTGGCGTGGGCAGCAATGCGCTGAACGCCGCCATCGATTGGGTATTTGGCTTATTCTGCCGCATCGTCGGCTTCTGAGGAGTAAACACTGTTGGACAATCCGATTTTTAAGCTGGAAAAGGTGGTGCAGACAAAGGCCAGCGAGCCGCTGGAGGATTTCGAGGGGCCGCTGGATCTGATCCTGTTCCTGCTGAGTAAGAATAAGATAGAGATACAGGACATCCCCATCGCCCTGATCCTGGAGCAATATCTGGACTATCTGGAAAAGCGCAAGCAGATGGATCTGGAGGTGGCCAGCGAATTCATCACCATGGCCGCGCACCTGATGTACATCAAGACCCGTATGCTGCTGAGTCTGGAGGATGAGGAGGCCCAGAGCGAGATGGACGCCCTCATCCAGTCTCTGGAGGAGCGGAAGCGGGGCGACGCCTACGCCAAGATCCGCTATATCACGGAGAAGCTAGGCCCCATGGGGGAGTTTGGCCGCAACGTGCTGACCCGCCCGCCGGAGCCGATGGAGCGCGGGAAGATCTACGAGTACGAGCAGGAGCCGGCGGATCTGATCCTCGCCATGCAGGAGGTCACAGACCGCCGGGGACAGGTGGAGGAGACGCCGCCGCTGAAGGCGTTCGATGAGATCGTAAAGCGGGAGCCGTACCCGGTGGAGACGAAGGCACGGGAGATCATCCAGCGCCTGAAGCGGGGCGGCATCACCCGTTTCCTGCTGCTGTTCCGGGGCAGCAGGAGCCGCAGCGAGCTGGTAGCCACCTTCATGGCAGTGCTGGAGCTGTGCCGGAACAATCTCATCCGGCTGGCGGGCTCTGCCAGCGACTGCACCGTCACCTGCGAGGGCGACGTACCGGAAGAAATGATGTAAGGGGAAAACCATGGATACACGGGAAATGAAGGAGATCGAGGCCGCGGTGGAGGGCATCCTCTTTGCCTCCGGCGAGCCGGTGGGCATCGACCGCGTCTGCGTGGCGCTGGATCTGGACAAGCCCACGGCGGAGCTGGTGCTCCAGCGGCTTCAGGACTATTACAGCTATGAACGGCGGGGTATCCGCCTTTTGAAAATGGACGACAGCTACCAGCTTTGCTCTGCGCCGGAGTACGGCGACCAGATCCGCCGGGCCTTCGAGATCCGAAAGCCTGCCAAGCTGAGCCAGCCGGCGCTGGAGGTGCTGACCATCATCGCCTACTACCAGCCCACCACAAGGGCGTATGTAGATCAGATCCGGGGCGTGGACAGCTCCTACACCGTGGGGCTGCTGCTGGATCGCCACCTTATCGAGGAGTGCGGGCGGCTACAGGTGCCGGGCCGCCCCCGGCTGTACCGGACGACGCAGGCGTTCCTGCGGGCGTTCCATCTGGACTCGCTGGAGGATCTGCCCCAGCTGCCGGGTATGGAGGCGGACGGACAGATGCGTCTGGACGAGGAGGGCAATCTTCCGACGGAGGAAGCGTAAAAAGAGAGAGGGGGGACCCTGTTGGTCGCACTGTGGATATTGGGCATCCTGCTGCTGTTGATACTTGTGCTGCTCCTCCTGCGGGTGGGCGTGCGCCTTCAATTTGGCGAGGAGCTGCGCGTCACGGCCATAGCGGGTCCCATTCGGCTGCAATTGGTGCCTGAACCGGAGAAGAAAAAACCGGATAAGCCGAAAAAGGAGAAGGCGCCAAAGAAGAAAAAAGAAAAAACGCCGGAGGACGGCGAGAAAAAGAAATCCCTCGGCCTGACCTTCCACGATATACGCAGCGCCCTGCCCGCATTGTGGGAGTCCCTGAAGCGGGGATTGCGGAGGACCCGGCAGCGTCTGCGCATCGATCCCATGCGCCTGTCCGTGTGCTTCGGCGGCGACGATCCCGCGCAGGTGGCGGAGCTTTACGGCTGGGCCAACACCGCCATGTGGACGGTGATGCCGGAGATGGAGCGGCTGACCCGCATGCCGGATCCCCGTATCCATCTGGAGACGGATTTCACCGCCTCGGAAACACGCATCAGCGGCGAGGTGGGGCTGAGCTTCCGCATCGGCGATCTGCTGGCCATCGGCTTTGCCTTCGCCGGGCCGGCGCTGCGGTGGTACAAGGGCTTCCGAAAGGAAAAGAGCGCACAGGAGAAGAAAGCGGCAAAGGAACAGAAGCCGCCGGAAAATACGAAAGAACAGGCGCCCGCCGGTGCGGACGCGACCACATAACGAAACAGAAAAGGAGCGTACAGCATGGAAATGAACGAGAAGAAGAACTCCATCAGCGCAATGATGGAAGCCTCTATGGGCAAGATCCGTGAGATGGTGGACTCCAACACCGTGGTGGGCGAGCCCATCGTTACGGCGGATGGCGTGACACTGATCCCCGTGTCCCGCCTGAGCTTCGGCTTCGGCTGCGGCGGCGGGGATTACGGCAAGCAGCAGGACAAGCTGGGCGCCGGCGCGGCGGCCGGTGTGCGGGTGGAGCCTATGGCGTTCCTTGTGGTCAAGGACGGCGTGACCCGTATGCTGCCGGTGGGTACGCCCGCCATCACCACGGTGGACCGCATCGTGGAGATGGTGCCGCAGGTCATGGACCGCGTGGAGGGCTTTATCGACAAGAAGCGGGAAAAGGCGGATTTCTAAAGGAAAATACTTTCACACGCGGCTGAATATAGTGAGATGATCCTAAAAAGACGGGGTGATCCTATGTCAGCCAAGGTGCTGCGGGCGCTGCTGCGCCTGTGCCTGCTCCTGTGTATCGTACCGGCTGTGGCGGAGGCTGTGGAGGTCTCCGCCACGGCTGCTGTCCTGCTGGACGCGGACACGGGGCAGGTGCTCTACGAAAAAAACAGCGGCGAGCGGATGCTGATCGCCAGCACGACAAAAATCATGACGGCACTGGTGGTACTGGAGCAGGCAAGTCCGGATGATACCATCACCGTGACGCAGGCGCACATGGCGGAGGGCTCATCCATGTACCTCAAGCCCGGCGAGACGGTACGGGTGGAGGAACTGCTGTACGGCCTGCTGCTGTGCTCCGGCAACGATGCGGCGCTGGCACTGACGGAGTGCGCCGGGGGATTGGCGCCCTTTGTGGCGCTGATGAACGAGAAGGCGGCGGCACTGGGCATGGCGCATACGAGCTTTGCCAATCCCAACGGACTGGACGCCGAGGGACACTATTCCACGGCCCGGGATATGGCGGCGCTGGCTGCCGCGGCTATGGACGATCCCATGTTCCGGCGGCTCTGCTCCAGCCGCCGTGTGACCATCGGCCAGCGCACCATGGAGAACCACAACCGCCTGCTGCGGCAGGTGGAGGGGTGTGTCGGCCTGAAAACGGGCTATACGCAGGCGGCGGGCCGGACGCTGGTGTCCTGTGCGGAGCGGAACGGCTGCCGCCTGATCGTTGTCACGCTGCGGGACGGCGATGACTGGGCCGACCACGCGGCACTGTACGAATACGGGTTCCGGCTGACGGCGCCGCGGATGGCTGCGCAGCGGGTGCTGGAACGGTTGTGCCGCGCAGCGGCGGCGGTGTGGAACGGAGCAATACGGCAGGGAGGTGGAGACGCATGAAGGAGCGGCTGCAAAAATTGATAGCGTCGGCCGGCCTGTGCGCCCGCCGGACGGCGGAGGAGTGGATCGCCGCAGGACGTGTCTGCGTCAACGGCGCAGTGGCGTCGCTGGGTGACCGTGCCGACCTGGAGACGGATACCGTCACGGTGGACGGTGCGCCGCTGCCGGGAAAGCCGGGGGCGGTCTATCTGATGCTCAATAAGCCCCGGGGCTATGTGACCACCCTGTCCGACGAATACGGACGGCGGACGGCGGCGGAGCTGGTGGCGGACTGCGGGGTACGGGTGTACCCGGTGGGACGGCTGGACCGGGACTCCGAGGGGCTGCTGCTGTTTACCAACGACGGTGAGCTGGCCCAGCGGCTGCTGCACCCCCGCCATCAGGTGGACAAGGTCTATCTGGTAACGGTGCGGGGCGATATCCGGGGCGCGGCGGAGCGCCTCATGGCCATCACGCAGCTGGATGGCGAGCCCATCGCGCCGGCGCAGGCGGCGGAGGTCAGCCGTCATGAGGGACAAGCCGTGCTGCGGGTGACCATCCATCAGGGGAAGAACCGGCAGGTGCGCCGGATGTGCGGCCAGATCGGGCTGCACGTGGTCAGATTGCAGCGTATACAGGAGGATTCCCTGCTGCTGGGTGACCTGCCTGCTGGCAAGTGGAGATACTTGACAGACAAAGAATTACAAGGACTCAAGGGAGGCGAGATGCGTGAGTGCGAATAAGAGCGTTTTGCAGACCATCCGCAGCGGGATGGATACGTTCTCCAAGGGGCAGAAGCGTATCGCCCAATATATTCTGGAAAATTATGACAAGGCGGCGTTCATGACCGCCAGTAAGCTGGGACAGACGGCGCAGGTCAGCGAGTCCACGGTGGTGCGCTTTGCGGCGGAACTGGGCTATGCCGGGTATCCGGATATGCAGAAGGCCTTGCAGGAACTGATCCGCGGCAAGCTCACATCCATCCAGCGCATTCAGGTGTCCCGCGACCAGATCAGCGGCGGGGATATTTTGGGCAGCGTGATGCAGCGGGATATGAACAGCATCCACGACATCATCGAGGAGCTGGACAGAGATATTTTTGAGCAGGTGGTGGACAAGCTGCTCCACGCCAAGCACATCTATATTCTGGGCGTCCGCTCCTCCTTCTTTCTGGCGGGCTACCTCAACTTTTATATGCACCTGATCTTTGAGAATGTGACGCTGGTGCAGAGCAGCGCCGCCGGTGAGATCTACGAGCAGCTGGTACACATCGGGCCGGGGGACGTGCTGCTGAGCATCTGCTTTCCGCGCTACTCCAAAATGGCGATCCACGCGGTGCAGTTTGCCTGCTCCCGGCAGGCGGATGTTATCGCCATCACGGACAGCCCCATGTCGCCCATGTATCAGATGGCGTCGCTGTCGCTGCTGGCGCCCAGCGACATGATCTCCTTTGTGGACTCCATGGCGGCGCCGCTGAGTCTGCTGAACGCGCTGATCCTGGCCGTGGGCCGCCAGCGCAGAGACGAGCTGTCCGCCACGCTGGCGGATATGGAACAGGTGTGGTCGAAGTACAGCATCTTCGGGAAAGAGGACGATGAGTGAGATCATAGTGATCGGCGGGGGAGCCGCCGGTATGATGGCGGCCATCACCGCCGCCCGGCAGGGCGCAGGTGTGACGCTGCTGGAGCCCAACGAGCGGTTGGGCAAAAAACTGAATATCACCGGCAAGGGCCGGTGCAACGTGACCAATGACTGCGATCAGGAGACGCTGATGGCCAATATCCCCGGCAACAGCCGGTTCCTGTACAGCGCCCTGACCCGCTTTACACCGCAGGACACCATGGCGTTTTTCGAGGCGCTGGGCGTGCCGCTGAAGGTGGAGCGGGGAAATCGCGTGTTCCCGGTGTCTGACCGTTCCTTCGACATCTCCGGTGCGCTGGAGCGGGAGCTGCGGCGGCTGCACGTTCGCCTCCTCCGGGAGCGGGCGGCGGAGATCATCGTGGCGAACGGCGTGGTCACCGGCGTGGATACCGACAGGCAGCATCGTCCGGCGGACGCCGTGGTGCTGGCTACCGGCGGCGTGTCCTATCCCGGCACCGGCTCCACCGGCGACGGCTACACCATGGCGGCGGCACTGGGACACACCATCGTGCCGCCACGGGGTTCGCTGGTGCCGCTGGAGAGTGATGATGCCGGCTGCGCCGCCATGCAGGGACTGAGCCTGCGGAATGTGGAGGCCACAGTATACAATGGGAAGCATAAGCCGGTGTTCCGGGAGTTCGGCGAGATGCTGTTCACCCACTTCGGCGTGTCGGGGCCGCTGATGCTGTCCGCCAGCGCCCATCTGCGCCGCTGGGATAAGGAGCAGTACACCCTGTCCATCGACCTGAAGCCGGCGCTGGACGAGCAGAAGCTGGACGCCCGCATCCTGCGGGATGTCGGGGAGAACCCCAACCGGGACATGGCCAACATCCTGTCGGGACTGGTACACCGGAGCATGGTGCCGGTGCTGCTGCGCCGTCTGGCGCTGCCCGAGGGAGAGAAGGCCAACAGCCTGACAAAAGAGCAGCGCCGCCGTCTGGTACAGGAGCTGAAGCATTTTACGGTGTCTCTCACCGGGCCGCGCCCGGTGGCGGAGGCCATTGTCACTGCCGGCGGCGTAAAGGTAGGGGAGGTCGTACCCAACACCATGGCGTCCAAGCTGGTGGAGGGCTTGTACTTCGCCGGCGAGGTGCTGGATGTGGACGCCTACACCGGCGGCTTCAACCTCCAGATCGCGTGGGCAACGGGATATCTGGCGGGACTTTCCGCCGCAGAGAAATGAGGATGGAATGATGAATAAAAAGCAATACGCCGTGGCCATTGACGGGCCCTCCGGCGCAGGTAAGAGCACACTGGCAAGGGCGGCGGCGGAGCGGCTGGGCATCCTGTATGTGGATACCGGCGCCATCTACCGCACCATCGGCCTGTATGTGCAGCGCCGCGGCATCGACCCCAAGGACACGGCGGCGGTGCTGGCCGCGCTGCCGGATATCCGCATCGGCATGGATCACGATGACGATGGGATGCAGCGGATGCTCCTGAACGGGGAGGACGTGACGGCAGACATCCGTCTGCCGGAGATCTCCATGTACGCCTCCGCCGTGTCTGCCATTCAGGGCGTGCGGGATTTCCTGATGGAGATGCAGCGCTCTCTGGCGCGGGAGTGCAGTGTCATTATGGACGGCCGCGACATCGGCACGGTGGTGCTGCCCGACGCGGACGTGAAGATCTTCCTCTACGCCGATGTGGAGGTGCGGGCCAAGCGCCGTGAGCTGGAGCTGCAGCAGCGCGGCACGCCCAAGCCCTACGAGGAGGTGCTGCGGGAGATGGAGGAGCGGGACTACAACGACACACACCGCGCCGCGGCGCCCCTGCGGGCGGCGGACGACGCCATTATGGTGGACACCAGCTCCATGGATTTTGACGCCAGCCTTGCACTGCTGCTGGACGTGATACGGGGGAGTGTAACGAATTGAGGAACAAGTTCTATGCCAGAGCGTGGCGCATCCTGCGTCCCATCGTGCTGTTCTTCCTGCCGGTGGAACTGCGGGGTGCGGAGAATCTGGAGGATGAGGCGGCGATCCTGTGCGCCAACCACTCCAGCGCGTGGGACCCCATTCTGCTGGTACTGGCCATGCCCCAGAGCTTCAATCTGCGGATTATGGCGAAGAAGCAGCTGTTCTCCATTCCGCTGGTGCGCTGGTTCCTGCGGAACATGGGGGTCTTCCCGGTGGATCGGGGCAACAGCGATATCGGCGCGGTGAAGACCGCCATCTCCAGCCTGCGGGATGACTGGAACCTGCTGATCTTCCCGGAGGGAACGCGGGTGAAAAAGCCGGGGCAGGTGACGCCCAAGAGCGGCGCCGGGATGATGGCCATCCGCGCCGGAGTGAAGATGGTACCGGTATTTATCGGCACAGCCAAGCGCCTGTTCCGCAAGACGGTCATCATCTTCGGCAAGCCCTTTACCCCCTCCTATACGGGCCGCAAGGGAACGGCGGAGGAGTATCAGGCCAACACGGACGAGGTCATGCGCCGCGCCTATGAGCTGGGTGGTGTGTCATGCCTGTGATTTTGGCAAAGTCCGCCGGATTCTGCTACGGCGTGGAGCGTGCGGTGAGGCTGGCGGAGCAGACCGCCCGCGAAAAGGGAGGCTGCGTGATGCTGGGCAGTATCATCCACAATGCCCACGTGGTGCAGGATCTGGAGGCACTGGGCGCCCGGCAGGTGGATGATGTGTCGCAGGTGCGGCCGGGGGAGACGGTCATCATCCGCTCCCACGGCGAGACGCGGCAGGTCTATCAGCACTTGGAGGCCATAGGTGCGGACGTGGTGGATGCCACCTGCCCCAATGTGCGGCGTATCCAGCGGCTGGTGGCAGGCGCCGGAGAGGAGGGCCGAACCCCTCTCATCATCGGCGAGCAGCACCATCCGGAGGTGCTGGGCGCGGCCAGCTGGTCGACGGATTCCGTCATTGTGGACGGCCCGGCGGCGCTGAAAGCGTGGCTGGCGGAGGACCCTGCGCGGCGCACGATGCCCCTGATGGCGGCGGCGCAGACCACCTATATCCGCACTCTCTGGGAAGACTGCGTAAAAATTTTAAAAAAACAGTGTACAAATGTGAAAATCTCTGATACAATATGTGATGCTACGCATAAGCGTCAGTCGGAAGCGGCGGAAATTGCCGCTATGTCGGACGTGATGGTCGTGGTCGGAGATCGTAAGAGTGCCAACACCAAACATTTAACGGAGATTTGCAGCGCGAGATGCCCCGTCGTCTATCAGGTCGAACGGGTGAATGAGCTCAAGGGTGACTTTCTTAACGGATGTTCTGTGGCGGGGCTTACAGCCGGCGCGTCCACGCCTGCGGGCATCATTAAGGAGGTATATGCAAGAATGAGCGACGAGATCAAGAACATGGAAGCTACCGAAGAGAGCTTCGAGGAAATGCTGGAAAAATCTTTTAAGACTTTGAATACAGGAGAGAAGGTAACCGGTATCGTGACTGCCGTTGGCCCCACCGAGGTACAGGTCGATCTGGGCTGCAAGCAGGCAGGTTATATTTCCATCAACGAGCTGTCCGCCGATCCCAACGTGAAGCCTGAGGATGTGGTGAAGGTCGGCGACGAGATCGAGACCTACATCATCCGCGTCAACGACGTGGAGGGCTATGCCATGCTGTCCAAGAAGCGTCTGGACGCTGTCAAGGTCTGGGAGGACATCGAGAAGGCCCGCGAGGAGAAGACCACTCTGGAGGGCAAGGTCACCGAGGAGAACAAGGGCGGCATCGTCGTCAACGTCAAGGGCGTGCGCGTGTTTGTGCCCGCTTCCCAGTCCGGTCAGCCCCGCGGCGCTGAGCTGAGCGCCATGATCGGCCAGACCGTCTCCCTGCGCATCACCGAGGTCAACCGTGCCCGCCGCCGTGTGGTCGGCTCCATCAAGGCCGTGACCTACGAGGCCCGTCAGGCTGCACAGGCTGAGATCTGGGAGAACATCGAGGTCGGCAAGCACTACACCGGTACGGTCAAGTCCATGACCTCCTACGGTGTGTTCGTGGACATCGGCGGCGTGGACGGTATGGTACATATCTCCGAGCTGTCCTGGTCCCGCATCAAGAACCCCGCTGAGGTGGTTTCCGTGGGCGACACGCTGGATGTGTATGTCATCTCCTTCGATCCCGAGAAGCGCAAGATCTCTCTGGGCGTGAAGGATCGCTCCTGCAATCCCTGGGATAAGTTCATGGAGACCTACCATGTGGGCGACGTGGCCAGTGTCCGCATCGTCAAGCTGATGACCTTCGGCGCTTTCGCTGAGGTCGTGCCCGGCGTGGACGGTCTGATCCACATCTCCCAGATCGCGGATCGCCGCATTGAGAAGCCCGGCGACGTGCTGGCCGAGGGCGACATCGTGGACGCCAAGATCACGGCCATCGACGAGGAGAAGCAGAAGATCTCCCTGTCCATCCGTGCGCTGCTGGCTCCCTCCGCTGAGGACGAGGGCGACGACGAGTAATCTCCTGTCTGAAAAATGATGAAAGCAACGGTGCTGCACAGCACCGTTGCTTTTTTGCGTCACCTTCGTTGTTTTCTGCACAATCCTGGGAGGTGATAATTGGAAGATTCGTCAATTTCACTTTTTGCCTCTTTGTGGTAAAATTAACAATTGGAAATCAAAGGGAAAGTGAGGTACTGCACTATGCCATTTGCAGATTATCAGGAAATGTATCGTCAGAAGCTGACCACCGCGGATGAGGCGGTCAAGATCATCAAGTCCGGCGACTGGGTGGACTACGGATTTTGTGCCATCCACCCCCGCGTGCTGGACGAGGCGTTGGCTCGCCGCGCACCGGAACTGGAGGATGTGAAGGTCCGAGGCGGCATCAGCCTGTGGAAGCCGGCGATCTTCGACATTGAGGATCCGGTGCATCATATTATCTATAACTCCCACCACATGAGCGGCGTGGAGCGCCACCATATCGCCAGCGGCGCGTGCTTCCACGAGCCGATGCGCTATTCCGAGCTGCCCCGCTACTACTACGACCATATCACACCGCCGGATGTGGCCATGTTCCAGGTCGCACCCATGGATAAGCACGGCTATTTCAGCTTCGGCCTGTCCGCGTCCCACCTGAAGGCGGTGTGTCAGATGTCCAAGGTGGTCATCGTGGAGGTCAACGAGAATATGCCCCGCTGTCTGGGCGGCTTCGACAACTGCATTCACATCAGCGAGGTGGATATGGTGGTGGAGGGCCGCAACGACCCCATGGGCATCCTGCCCTCCGGCGCAGCCACGGAGGTGGATAGGGCGGTGGCGAAGCTCATCGTGGAGCAGATCCCCGACGGCGCCTGCCTCCAGTTGGGCATCGGCGGTATGCCCAACACCGTGGGCGCTATGCTCTGTGAGTCCGATCTGAAGGATCTGGGCGTGCATACGGAGATGTACGTGGACGCCTATGTGGATCTGGCCATGGCGGGGAAGGTCACCTGCGCCCGGAAGAACATCGACCGGGGCCGTCAGGTCTTTGCCTTCGCCGCCGGTACCCAGAAGCTCTACGACTATCTGGACGACAACCCCGCTTGTATGGCAGCGCCTATCAGTTACACCAACGATATCCGTACCATCGCGTCCATCGACAACTTTGTTTCCATCAACAACGCCGTGGACGTGGATCTGTATGGGCAGGTCAACGGCGAGACGGCCGGCATCAAGCAGATCAGCGGCGCCGGCGGTCAGCAGGACTTTGTACTGGGTGCGTATCTGTCCAAGGGCGGCAAGAGCTTCATCTGCCTGTCCTCCACCTTCAAGGATAAGGATGGCTCCATGAAGTCCCGCATCCGTCCCACGCTCCAGCCCGGCTCCGTGGTAACGGATACCCGTGTGAACACCATGTATGTGGTGACGGAATACGGCTGCGTCTGTCTCAAGGGTCTGAGCGTATGGGAGCGTGCGGAGAAGCTGATCTCCATCGCCCATCCCGACTTCCGGGAGGAGCTGATCCGTGCGGCGGAGCAGCAGAAGATCTGGTACCCCCACAACAGAAGATGAACGCAGGAGGGTCGCACGGCGACCCTCCTTTTGCACAGTGTATGCGGCAGGAGAACCCTCTTACGGGCAGGCGGTGGGAATTGTCCTTGTAAAAGCTGCAAAAATGCGGTATACTGATGAGAATAAAACGAAAAGGACAGGAGCGAGCGCCTATGGGAAAGCTGTTTGCAAAGCTGCGGAAAAGCGTCAAGGAAAAGGTGCATCCCCACTGCGCGGCCATCGTGCCGGCGGCGGGGAAGTCCGCCCGCATGGGCGGCGAGGACAAGATGTTTTCCCAGCTGTGCGGCGTGCCGGTACTGGCACGGACACTGACCGCGCTGGATCAGGCCGTGCTGGTGGACGAGATCGTGGTGGCTGTCCAGCCGGAGAAGCTGGAGGAGGTGGCGGCGCTGGTCAGCCGTACCGGTATCCGCAAGCCCATCCGGGTGGTGGAGGGCGGCGCCAACCGCGCCGAGTCGGTGCTGCTGGCGGCGCTGGAGGCAAGCGAGGACACAGAGTTTCTGGCGATCCACGACGGGGCGCGGCCGCTGATCTTGCCGGAGCAGGTGGATGAGATGATCCGACTGGGGCAGCGCACCTACGCGGTGGCGCCTGCGCTGCCGGTGACGGACACGGTGAAGGTAGCGGATCTGTCGGGGCTGGTGCTGTCCACGCCGGATCGCAGCACACTGTTTTCCGTGCAGACGCCGCAGGTATTTCAGGCCAGCATCCTGAAGGCGGCGCTGCAATCCGCCATCGACGCGGAGGCACCTATCACCGATGATTGCTCTGCTGTGGAGCGGCTTGGCAAGGAAGTCTACTTGACACCTGGCTGGCGGGAGAATATCAAGATCACCACGCCGGAGGATCTGGCCGTCGCGGAGGCGTTCCTGCGCAGGAGAGGGGAGAACCAATGATCGGCATACGGATCGGACACGGGTACGACGTACACCGTTTGATAGAGGGGCGGCCTTTGATACTGGGCGGCGTCCATATCCCCTATGAGCGGGGGCTGCTGGGGCATTCCGACGCGGATGTGCTGGCCCACGCGGTGATGGACGCCCTGCTGGGCGCGGCGGCGCTGGGCGACATCGGCGGGCTTTTTCCCGACAGCGACGAGCATTGGCGGGGAGCGGACAGCCTGCGCCTTCTGGAGCAGGTGACAGCGCATCTGGCGGAAAACGGCTGGGAGATCGGCAATGTGGACGCCACAGTGCTGGCGCAGGCACCCAAGCTGGCACCCTACATCCCGGAGATGCGGCAAAAGCTGGCGTCCGCCATGGGTGTGGACGCCTCGCAGGTGTCTGTAAAGGCTACCACCGAGGAGCATCTTGGCTTCACCGGCGCGGGGGAGGGCATGGCGTGTCATGCCGTGGCGCTGTTACGCAGAGAATAAACGAGCATACGATATAGGGCGGGGCTATCCGAACGGGATGGCCCCGCCCTTCACGCTGTCGTCGAGGGACGCATAAAATGGCGTGTGAGGAGGTGCGATATGGAGGAATATCTGCTGACCGCCCGTTCTGTCACGCACGCCCAGCGCATGATGCAGGTATTGGCACAGAACGGATATCACGCTGTCATGGGCCGTTCGCCGGTAGGACTGACCGGCAGCGGCTGCGGCTATGTACTGCGTATGCAGGGACGCCGGGCGGCGGAGGAGGCAGCGGCGCTGCTGCGCGGTCTTGGATTTGCACCCCTGCGCGTGTTTCAGCGGCAGGGGCATGGATATAGTGAGGTGGAGGTATGATCTATCTGGATGCCGGTGCGACAACGCTGCAAAAGCCGGAGCGTGTGCGCCGTGCTATGTACAATGCGGTGGCAGCCATGAGCTCGCCGGGGCGGGGCAGCTATCCCGCCACACGGCTGGCGGAGGAGACGGATTTTCAGTGCCGCGCTCTGGCGGCGGAGCTGTTCGGCGTAGACGACCCGGCAAGGGTGGTATTCACCGCCAACGCCACCCACGGGCTGAACATCGCCATCAAAACGCTGGTAAAGCCGGGGAGCCGGGTCGTCATCTCTGGGTATGAGCACAACGCGGTGACAAGACCGCTCCACGGCATCCCCGGCGTGGAGCTGACGGTGGTGGACACGCCGCTGTTCCGGCCGGAGGCGATGCTGGCGGAGTTTGAGCAGGCGCTGGACGCCGGTGCGGACGCGGTGGTCTGCACCCACGTGTCCAACGTGTTCGGCTACCGCCTGCCGGCGGAGGGCATTGCCGCCGCCTGCCGAAAAAGAGGCGTACCCTTCGTGCTGGACGCTTCCCAGTCGGCGGGGATGCTGCCCATTTCCCTGCGGGAATTGGGTGCGGCGTTTATTGCCATGCCGGGACACAAGGGACTGTACGGCCCGCAGGGGACGGGCCTGCTGCTCTGCGGCGACGACGAGGCCGCGCCGCTGCTGGAGGGCGGCACCGGCTCCCAGTCTCTTTTGCAGCATATGCCGGAGGCGCTGCCAGACCGGCTGGAGGCAGGGACCCACAATATGCCCGGCATCGCCGGCCTGTTGGAGGGACTGCGCTTCGTCCGGGAGACGGGGATCCGTCGCATTGGCGATCACGAGAGGCATCTTGCCATGCACGCGGCGGAGCTGCTGGAGGAGATCGACGGTGTGGAGCTGTTCCGGAACAGGGACTTTGCCCATCAAACGGGCGTTCTCAGCTTCCGCGTCGACGGCTGGGACTGCGAGGAGCTGGGGGAGCGCCTGGCGGCGCAGGGAGCCGCCGTGCGGGCGGGGCTGCACTGTGCGCCCCTTGCACACCGCACGGCGGGGACACTGGAAACCGGCACCATCCGACTGAGTATGTCCGTTTTCAACACGCCCTGCGAGGTGGAGCGTTTTGCGGCCATACTGCGGCGGGCAATTCGTTAAACTGCAAGGTTTCACCAATATTTTTTTGTTGCATTTTCCCAATATTTTTTATATAATGATAGCATCTATTTTTATGCGAAGTTTTTGTCTGATACAGGAAGGTTGACGGTATGGAGACAGTGCTGGCATTTTTAGAAAAGATTGGGAATTACTTATTACTGGTGCGGTTTACGGACATTCTGGACGTGGTCATCATTGCGTTCCTTGTCTATAAACTGCTGGATCTGGTGAGGAGCACCCGGGCGGAGAATATCCTCAAGGGCGTGGTGATCTTCCTGCTGGCGCTGTGGCTGTCGGAGATCTTCCACCTGTACGGCATCGCCTATATTCTGGGCAACATGGTACAGGTGGGTATTCTGGCGCTCATCATCCTGTTCCAGCCGGAGATCCGCCAGATCCTGGAAAAGCTGGGCAGCCGGAATATCCGGCTGCTGCAGACGTTTACGCCGGTACAGCGGCAGACGGAGCTGGAAAAAGCCATCGATCAGACGGTCATCGCCTGCAGCGAGATGGCCAAGACCAAGACGGGCGTGCTCATCGTGTTCGAGCGGCACATCCTGCTGGACGACATGGTGCGCAGCGGCACAACGCTGGATGCCGCCGTGTCCTCCGAGCTGCTGAAGAACATCTTCTTCGTGAAGGCTCCCATGCATGACGGCGCCGTCATCATCCGGCACGGACGCATTCTGGGCGCGGGCTGTATGCTGCCGCTGTCCAAGAACGTAAACCTCAGCCGCGATCTGGGAATGCGGCACCGGGCCGGTATCGGCATGAGCGAGAACTCCGACGCCGTGGTGGTCATCGTGTCGGAGGAGACAGGCTCCATCTCCGTGGCGGTGGGCGGTATGCTCAAGCGCCACCTGATGCCCGAGACACTGTCCAAGCTGCTGCGCAACGAACTGATGCCGCAGCCGGAGGAACCGGAGGACAAGCCGCGCCGCAGTCTGGCGGAGGTGCTGGGTCTGCGCAGGAAGGAGGGCGACAATGGAACAGAACAATGAGAAAACCGGCTTCAGCCAGAAGAAAGCGCTGCAGGTCATCATCTCCATTCTGGTCGCTATCGCCGTGTGGGTCTATGTGGACGTGGAGAAGGCACCTGACCGCACGAAGACCATCCGCGATATCCCGGTAGAATTCTCCGGCGAATCCACCACGCTGGCGGACAAGAACCTGATGCTCCTGTCTGGCTACGACACCACGGTGGATCTGACCATCAAGGGCCCCAAGCGGGAGCTTGTCAAGATCGGCAAGGACAATGTGCGGCTGGTCGCCAGTACGTCCAGCATCGATTCCGTGGGCGTCCACACCCTGCGGTGGGATGTGGTCTATCCTGACGGCGTGCAGGCATCCGCCCTGTCGGTTGACTGGGCCAGTAAGTATAAGGTGACCGTCACAGTGGGCGAGTTGTACACCAAGGAGGTACCGGTCGACTGCACGGTGACAGGTGAGGTGGCCGAGGGTTACTTTACCGGCGATCTGGTGCTTGACCCCGTCAAGCTGGTGCTGCGCGGTCAGCGGGATGACCTGTTGAACGTGGCCTACGCCAAGCTGACGGTGGATATCACCGACGCGACAAGGTCGGTCATCAAGACCGAGAGCGTGCAGCTCTACGACAATGACGACAACCCCGTGGATAACAGCAGCATCCGCACCAATGCCAGTCTGATCCAGGCCAAGGTGCCTGTGCTGACCACCAAGGAGGTCAGTCTGGTGGTGAAGCTGTCCGGGGTGCCGGGCGCAGCCAGTCAGAGCATCAAGACCACCGTTACGCCCACCAGCGTGCGGCTCATCGGTGAGGCGGATGTGCTGGAGAATATCAATGAGATCGTGCTGGCAACCCTATATATCGAGGATCTTGAGATCTGGCAGCAGAACAGCTACGTGGTCACGGCACCAGACGGCACATGGCTGGCCAACAGCAACGAGGTAGCCACCGTGGAGATCTCCATGGAGGGTATCGAGGAAAAAACCGTCACGGTGGGCAGCTTCAGCTACACCAATGTGCCGGATGGCCTGTACGCGGAGATCAGCGAGCAGCTGGATGTGCGGCTATGGGGACTCAGCGAGGAGCTGGAGAAGCTGGATGCCTCCGCGCTGACGGCCACGGCGGATCTCAGCGAGGTGACGGAGACGGGCAGCTACCGTGTGCCGGTAACGGTGACGGTCAGCGGCTATAAGGATGTGACGGTGAAGGGCAGCTACGAGGTGACGGTGTATATCACCGATGTGGCGCCGGAGCCGCCTGCGGATACAGACAGCCAGCCGGTGAAAAAACCGTAAGGCTGGCGCGGAGGTAAAGAATGACACAGATCGCAACAGTGGAAAAGCTGCTGCCCGGTGGGTATGCGGAGATCTCCGTACCCCGCAAGTCCGCCTGCGGACACGATTGCGAGGAATGCGCCGGATGCGGCATGACGGGCGCGGCCATCCGCGCCCGGGCAAAGAATAACGCCGACGCCCAGCCGGGTGACAAGGTCGTGGTGGAGAGCAGCACCAAAAAGCTGCTGGGCGTGGTAGCGCTGGTGTATTTACTGCCGGTGGTGGGCTTCCTGCTGGGATACTTCCTGACAGAGGGACTGATGACGGAGAACTGGCGCTACGTCACGGCGCTGGCGGCGGCGGCTCTGTTCTTCCTGCCCAGCGTGTTCTATGACCGCCATGCAAGGAAAAATGAGAGCCTGACCTACACCATCCTGCGGCTGTTCTGACGAATGTTCGGATATGTACGGCCCTCGAATGACAGGCTGACGGAGGAGGAGCGGCAGACGTTCCGAGCCGCCTACTGCGGCCTGTGCCACACGCTTGGTGCGCGATACGGCGCGGCGGGACGGATGATCCTCAACTATGACCTGACATTTCTGGCCATGCTCCTGTCGGAGGGCGGCGGCACCTGCGAGAGACGGTGCGCCGTCCACCCCATCCGGAAGCGGCGGTGTGCCTGTGGTGACGCTGCCATGGATGTGGCAGCTGACATGAGCGTGATCCTGACGTGGTGGCAGATACGAGACGGCATTGCCGACCATGGCTTTTTCAAGGGCTTGAAGTACAGGGCGGCCGCGCTGCTGCTGCGTCGGGCCTATCGCAAGGCGCAGAAGCGGCAGCCGGATTTTGACAGGAAGACACAGCGGCACCTGACGGCGCTGGCGGCGCTGGAAAAGGAAAAATGCCCGTCTCTGGATCGTCCGGCGGATACGTTTGCGGCGCTGCTGGCCGGCGCCGCCCAACATATTGCAGACCCGGTGAAGCGCCGTGTAACGGAGCAGCTCCTGTACCATCTGGGCCGCTGGGTCTATCTGGTGGACGCGGCGGACGATCTGGCAGACGACCTGCGCACCGGCAGCTATAACCCGCTGGCACTGCGATTTTCCCTGAAAGACGGCGCGCTGACGGCGGAGGGACGGCAGCAGTTTGCCGCCACGCTGGACGGCTCGGTACGGGCTATGGCGGCGGCGTTTGAGCTGGCGGACTTCGGCGTGTATACGCCGGTGATCCGCGCCACCGTCTATGAGGGACTATATCTGGTGGGCGCCGCCGTGCTGAACGGCACGTTCCACCGACGGAGACGAGAGAGACAAGCTATACGAAAGGCGGACACCGACGATGCGTGATCCCTATCAGGTGCTGGGTGTACCCAGCACTGCGACGGACGATGAAGTGAAGAAAGCCTATCGAGATCTGGCACGGAAATACCACCCGGACAATTACCACGATAACCCGCTGGCGGATCTGGCGCAGGAGCGTATGAAGGAGATCAACGAGGCCTACGAGAGCATCCAGAGCCAGCGCAAGGCCGCCCGGAACGGCGGCGGATACAGCGGTACGGCGGGCGCAGCGGGCTACGGCGGGTATAGACCGGGCTACGGCACGGGCTATTCCTCTCCCTACGGCACCGGCGCCACGCGGCTCCAGCGTGTGCGAATGGCCATCTCACAGGGGAATCTGAACCTTGCGGAGGAGCTGTTGAACGCCCAGACCGACCACGATGCGGAGTGGAACTTCCTCAAGGGGGTGATCTGCACCCGCCGGGGCTGGCTGGACGAGGCGCGGCGGTATTTTCAGACGGCGGTGCAGATGGATCCCGACGATCCGGAGTACCAGCAGGCACTGGACATGGCGGAGGGGCGTCAGAGCACCTACCGCCCTGCCGGCTACGGCAGCGTCACCACCGGCGGCTGCGACAACACCGACTGCCTGCGGTTGTGCGGCATCAGCCTGTGCTGCAACGCACTGGGCGTACCCGTTTGCTTTTGCTGACACAGGAGAGGCGCGGCCTCTCTTTTCCCAATAAAACGAAGGAGATGATCGAGTGGTCAGAAGTATGACCGGTTACGGCCGCGCCCGCGAGATGCGCGGCGGCCGCGATATCACGGTGGAGGTACGCTCCGTCAACAACCGCTATCTGGACTGCACCGTGAAGATGCCCCGCGCCTATATTTTTGCGGAGGATGCCATCAAGACCCGCGTGCAGAAGGCGGTGTCCCGGGGCAAGGTGGATGTGTTCGTCACCATCGACGCCACCGGTGCCGATGAGACGGTGGTTTCCGTCAACGAAGCACTGGCTCGCGGCTACTATGAGGCGCTGACGCGCCTGAAGGAGTCCTTTGGCCTGGAGGGGAGCATCACGCCGGATATGCTGGCCAAGTTCCCCGATGTGCTGACCGTCACCAAGGCGGAGGAGGATGTGGACGCCATCGCCGCCGATATCTGCGCCGTGCTGGACAGCGCGCTGGCATCCTACAACGAGATGCGCGCCGTGGAGGGCGCAAAGCTGGCCGAGGACGTGGGCAGCCGCGCCGGTACCATCGAGGAGACGGTGTGCCGCGTGGAGCAGCGCTCCCCGGAGACGGTGTCGGCTTACCGCCAGCGGCTGGAGACCAAGATGATGGAGGTGCTGCAATCCGCCACCATCGACGAGTCCCGCATCCTCACCGAGGCAGCGATCTTTGCCGACAAGGTGGCGGTGGACGAGGAGACGGTGCGGCTGCACAGTCACATGGCCCAGCTGCGCACCATGCTGGCGGGGGATATCCCGGTCGGCCGGAAGCTGGACTTTCTGGTGCAGGAGATCAACCGCGAGTGCAACACCATCGGCTCCAAGTGCAACGACCTGACTATCGCGCAGGACGTGGTGAACATGAAGGCCGAGGTGGAGAAGATCCGCGAGCAGATCCAGAACATCGAGTGAGGGCTGAGCCATGCAGCTTGTCAACATCGGCTTCGGCAGCCTGATCTCTGCCGAACGGCTCATCGCCGTGGTCAGCCCCGACTCCGCGCCGGTCAAGCGCCTGGTGCAGGAGGCACGGGACCGCGGTATGCTCATCGACGCCACATTCGGGCGTAAAACGGCGTCCGTGTTTATCATGGACAGCGACCATGTGGTGCTGTCGGCGCTCAGCACGGAAAAGATGGCGCCCCGTCTCGGTCTGACGGTGAAAGATCTGGCAGAGGAGGAATAAGTATTGAATAAAAGAGGAAAAACCTTCATTATTTCCGGGCCCTCCGGTGTGGGTAAGAGCACGGTGCTCCACGCCCTGTTCGAGGGACGGGACGATCTGTATTTTTCCGTATCCGCCACCACCCGCGCACCTCGTGAGGGGGAGCGGGACGGCGTGGACTATCACTTCATCCATGCGGATCGCTTCCGCGAGATGATCGAGGGCGATGCGTTTCTGGAGTATGCCGAGTATGTGGGCAACTTCTACGGCACACCGAAAAAATATGTGGACGAGGCCATGGAACAGGGCAAGGACGTGATCCTCGACATTGAGATCCAGGGCGCGGCACAGGTCTGCGCCAAGCGACCGGAGACGGTACGGATCTTCATCGCACCCCCCAGCTGGGGGGAACTGGAGCGCCGCCTTACCGCCCGCGGTACGGACACGCCGGAGAAGGTGCAGAAGCGTCTGCTCCGGGCGCAGGTGGAACTGAAAAACGCCAGCGACTACAACTATTTTGTCATCAACGACACGGTGGAGCAGGCAGTGGAGGAGCTGCGCGCGATCCTGTGCGCCGAGCACTGCAAGCCCGCCGAGCGTATGGAATACATTCTCAACGGAAAGGAAATGTGACGATTATGATGCTGTATCCTGCAATGAACAAACTGACGGAGTATATCCCAAACCGCTATATGATGGTGAATGTGGTGGCGCGCCGCGCCCGCCAGATCGCCGCCGAGGCCGAGGCCAAGGGCGAGCATCTGGAGGAAAAGCCCGTGACCGAGGCCATCAACGAGGTGGCGGAGGGGAAGTTCGTGGCCAATCCCGTCATCGAGGAAGAGAACATCTGACATGGCTGTGATCGCCAAGGTGGCCGTGCAGGCGGCGCCCTACGCCATCGACAAGGTATACGACTACCTGCTGCCCCGCGATGTGGGCGGGCAGGTGGGCTGTCGTGTGCTGGTACCCTTTGGCAGGGGAAACCGTCTCAGCGAGGCGGTGATCCTGGCAACGGGGGAGGGCGTACCGGACAAGCCTTTGAAAACGGTACGCACCCTGCTGGACGCGGAGCCGGTGGTGTCGGAGAAGGAGATACGGCTGGCGCTGTGGATGCGGCAGCGGTATTTCTGCACGTTCTACGATGCCCTGCACACCATCCTGCCGGCGGCGGTATGGTATCGTTACCGGGAGATGTGGCGACTGGCAAGGGATGTACTGCCGGAGACGCTGCCGGAAAAGGAGGCGGCGGTATGCCGCCTCTTGCTGGATGGGCCGATGGAGACGGAGGCTCTGAAGCAGGCACTTGGCGATGATACGACGCTGCTGCTGCGGCGTATGGAAAAGGCGGGGACGCTCCGCCGCGAGACGGAGTCCCGCCGCAAGGTGCGGGACAAGGTGGACGTGTTTGCAAAGCTGGCGGTGCCGGCGGAGCAGGCGCTGGAGCTGGTGGGTAAGAACGCCCGCCGCCAGCGCGAGGTGGTGGCGTTTCTGGCGCAAAACGGCGAAACAGGGATGCACGACCTGTGCTATTTCACCGGCGCGGCCCGCAAGACGGTGGAGCTGCTGGCGCTGAACGGCGCCGTATCCCTGCGGGAGCAGGAAGCGTACCGTATTACTGAAAAACAGTGTGCTGTAAAGGCGGAAACCATTACATTAAACGACGAGCAGCAGCAGGTCTATGAGGATATTTTACAGCAGGCACTGTCCGGGAAAGCGGGCGTCACACTGCTGCAAGGTGTGACCGGCAGCGGCAAAACGCTGGTCTATATCCGGCTGGCGCAGGAGCTGCTGCACCGCGGCAAGTCCGTGATGATCCTGGTGCCGGAGATCGCGCTGACGCCCCAGATGATGGCGCGCTTTACTGTGTACTTTGGGGACGAGGTGGCACTGCTGCACAGTGGTCTGCGCCTGACGGAGCGGTACGATCAATTTAAGCGCATCCACCGGGGCGAGGCGCACATCGTGCTTGGAACCCGGTCGGCGGTGTTCGCGCCGCTGCGGGACATCGGCCTCATCGTGATGGATGAGGAGCAGGAGGGCTCCTATGAGTCGGAGACGTCACCCTGCTACCACGCCCGGGACATCGCCAAGTACCGTTGTCTGCAAGAGGGTGCGCGGCTGCTGCTGGGCTCCGCTACCCCTACGGTGGAGACGGCGTACTGGGCGGAAAAGGGCGACTATCAGAAGGCGCTGCTGCGGCAGCGCTACAACCGGCAGGCATTGCCCCAGGTCATTATAGCGGATCTGCGGCAGGAGCTGCGGGAGGGGCGGAATGGCATTATCAGCTGGCCGCTCTACGAGGAATTACAAAAGAATCTGGCGGCTGGGGAGCAGAGTATTCTGTTCCTCAACCGGCGGGGCAGCAGCCGCCAGCTGCTGTGTCCCCAGTGTACCTATGTACCAAAATGCCCGCGGTGCAGCGTGTACCTTACCTACCACAGCGCCAACGGACGGCTGATGTGCCACTACTGCGGCTATTCCGAAAAAGCGCCGGAGGTCTGCCCCGAATGCGGCGGACAATTCAAGCACATCGGCGTGGGTACCCAGCGGGTGGAGGAAGAGCTGCACAGGATCTTCCCCGGCACGGTGCTGCTGCGGATGGACGCGGACACCGTATCTGTGGGACACGAGGCCATCCTGCGGGAGTTTGAGGAGAAGCGAGTGCCTATCCTGCTGGGAACGCAGATGGTGGCCAAGGGACTGGATTTTGAAAACGTGACGCTGGTGGGCGTCCTCGGCGCGGACACGTCGCTGTATGTGGATCACTACCGGGCGGCGGAGCGTACCTTCAATCTGCTGACGCAGGTGATCGGACGGGCCGGACGGGGCAGTAAGGCCGGACGAGCCGTGATCCAGACCTACACGCCCCAGAACGATGTGATCCAAGCGGCGGCGCAGCAGGATTATCAGCGGTTCTATGACGCGGAGATCCAGCTTCGGAAGCTGCGGCGTGACCCGCCCTTTGCCGACCAGTTCACCGTGACGGTGACGGGGCAGGAGGAAAACGCCGTGCGGCAGGCGCTTGACCTGCTGACACGTAGTTTGCGGCAGGCGGCGCAGAAGCCGCCGTACAGCGCCATGGAGCTGCAAATACTGGGGCCGGCGCCGGCGCCGGTGGTCAAGGTGAACGGCAGCTACCGCTACCGCACCATGGTGTTGGGCCGCAACGACCGGCAGCTTCGACAGCTTCTGAGCGCATTTATGAGAGAGTTCGCGCAGCGGGGTGAGAACCGCCGCCTGCACATCTATACCGACTGCAATCTGATGGATTGACTCTGAAAAAGCGAGGTAAGAACAATGGCGTTAAGGAAAATTGCTTTACAAGGAGAGCCTTGCCTGACCAAGGTATGCCGTCCGGTGACGGACTTTAACGGCCGTCTGCATACGCTGCTGGACGATCTGGCGGATACGCTGGCGGATTCCGGCGGCGTGGGTCTGGCCGCCCCGCAGGTCGGCGTGCTGCGCCGTGTCTGCGTGGTGCTGGACGAGGAGGAGCAGCTCATCGAGCTGGTGAACCCGGAGATCATCCGCACCGAGGGTGAGCAGACCGGTCTGGAGGGCTGCCTCAGCGTTCCCGGGAAATACGGCGAGGTCACCCGCCCGGAGATCGTGCGCGTCCGGGCGCAGGATCGGAACGGTGACTGGTTCGAGGTGGAGGACGAGGGACTGACCGCCCGCTGCTTCTGCCACGAGATCGAGCATCTGGACGGCCATCTGTTCGTGGAGCATACGGATCACCTGCTGACCGAGGAGGAGCTGGAGGCGTACATCCGCCAGTGCGAGGCGGAGAACGGAGACGAGGACGAATGAGAATACTGTTTATGGGGACGCCCGACTTTGCCGTGGCGTCCCTGAAACGGCTGGTGGAAGACGGCCACGACGTGTGCGGCGTGTTCACCCAGCCGGACAAGCCCAAAAACCGTGGACATAAAATGGCGTTTTCTCCTGTAAAGGAATATGCCCTGACGGTTGGCATCCCCGTGTACCAGCCGGTGAAGCTGCGGGACGGCGAGGCGCTGCGCCTCGTGGAGGAGCTGGCGCCGGAGCTGATCGTGGTGGCGGCCTACGGCAGGATACTGCCGGAGGATATTTTGAACACGCCGCCCTATGGCTCTATCAACGTTCACTCCTCTATTTTGCCGAAATACCGGGGCGCGGCGCCCATCAACTGGGCGATCCTCAATGGGGACAGCGTCACCGGTGTCACCATCATGTATATGGCCAAGGAGCTGGACGCCGGGGATGTGATCCTCTGCCGCGAGACGGCCATCGACCCCGATGAGGACGCGCAAACGCTGACGATGCGGCTGGCCGTGCTGGGCGCGGATGCGTTGGCCGAGGCAGTGGAGCGGCTGCATGACGGCACCGCCGTCCGGACGCCGCAGGATCACAGCGCCTACACCTACGCGCCTATGCTGGACCGCAGCTTGTCGCCGCTGGACTTCTCCAGGAGCGCCCGGCAGCTCCACGATCAGGTGCGGGGTCTCATCCCGTGGCCCTGCGCGTCCATGACGCTGGATGGAAAAAGCGTGAAGGTCTACCGCACCGCCGTGGGCGGCGAGACGGCGCTGGCCGCCGGTAAGATCGCCGAGGCCGGAAAGCAGGGGCTCGCCATCGCCTGCGGCGACGGGCGGCTGCTCCGCATTCTGGAGCTGCAGGCGGAGGGCGGCAAGCGCATGGCGGCGGCCGACTATCTGCGGGGTCATCCCGTGCAGGTGGACGCATGAGCGAGATGCAGCGAAGCAGCGCCCGTGACACGGCGTTGGAGGTGCTGATGCAGGTCAGCCGCGCCAATGCGTGGTCGGACGGCAGCCTGAAGCGCACCATTGCGAAAAACGGACTGGACAGCCGGGAGGCGGCGCTTTGCACGCGCCTTGCCTACGGTGTCATTCAGAACCGCGGTCTGCTGGACTACTATATCGGCTGCTGGTGCAGCCAGAAGCCCCACCGGCTGGAGCCGGTGATCCTGAACATTCTGCGGATCGGCGGGTATCAGATCTTATTTATGGACAAGATCCCCCACCGCGCCGCCGTCAACGAGGCGGTGGAGATGACCAAGCGGTGGGGCCGCCCCAAGGCCGCCGGTATGGTCAACGCGGTGCTGCGGAAGTTCGTCGCCAACTGGATGGATATGCCGGCGCTGCCCCAGGGCACGACGGCGGACTATCTGTCCGTGCGGTACAGCCATCCCAAGTGGCTGGTGCGCCGCCTCATCGACGTGGTGGGCGCGGAGGAGGCGGAGGACTATCTCCGGATGAACAACGAGATCGTCCCCACCACCATCCAGACCAACACGCTGAAGATCACGGCGGAGGAGCTGGAAAAGGAGCTGCGGGCTGCCGGTGTGACGGTACGCGCCCACCCGTGGCTGGCGGGCTGCTTTGAGGTGTCCGCCACCGGTGACTTAGAGCGCCTGCCTGCCTTTACGGAGGGACACTTCACCGTGCAGGACGCCGCCGCCCGTCTGGTGGCGACGGTGGCGGCGCCGGGGGAGACAGATCGGGTGCTGGATATGTGCGCCGCACCGGGCGGCAAATCCTTTGCGCTGGCCATTGATCAGAAGGACAGGGGAGATATCCTCTCCTGCGATGTCCACCCCCACAAGCTGTCGCTCATTGAGCGGGGCGCGGAGCGCCTTGGCATCCACTCCGTCCGGACGGCGCTGGCCGACGGGCGGGAGCGCCACGCAGCGTGGGAAAACGCCGCCGACCTTGTGGTGGCGGATGTACCCTGCTCAGGGCTTGGCATCATTCGGAAGAAGCCGGATATCCGCTACAAGGACCCCAAGGAGCTGGCGGAGCTGCCGGCCATCCAAAGTGCCATTCTGGACAACGCAGCCGCCTATGTGCGGCCCGGCGGTGTGCTGGTGTACTCCACCTGTACGGTGCTGCCGGAGGAAAACGAGGGCGTCACCACGGCGTTTTTGGATACGCACCCGGACTTTGAGATGGAACCCTTTTCCCTGCCGCAGCCCATCGGCGGCTGCTGCGGACAGCTGACGCTGTGGCCTCAGCGCTACGGTACAGACGGGTTCTACATCTGCCGGATGCGCAAGAAATAAGCAAGGAGCTTTTATGACCGATATCAAATCCATGACCCAGCAGGAGCTTGCCCGGTTCCTCAAGGAACTGGGGGAGCCGGCATTCCGCGCCAAGCAGGTCTTTGCATGGCTGCACCGGGGCGTCACGTCCTTTGAGGACATGACGAATCTCTCCAAGCCGCTGCGGGAAAAGCTGGCGGCGGGCTGCTTTATCACGGCGCCCACGGTGGCGCGGAAGCAGGAGTCACGGCTGGACGGCACCATCAAGTACCTGTGGGAGCTGTCCGACGGCAACTGCATCGAAACGGTGCTGATGCAGTACCACCACGGCAACACCGTGTGCATCTCGTCGCAGGTGGGCTGCCGCATGGGCTGTGCGTTCTGCGCCAGCACCATCGCCGGTAAGGTGCGGGATCTGCGCCCCTCGGAGATGCTGGATCAGGTACTGTTCACCCAGTTGGATTCCGGGCGGGAGGTATCGAATATCGTGCTGATGGGCATCGGTGAGCCGCTGGATAATATGGAAAACGTGCTGCGTTTTCTGGAACTGGTGAATCACCCCGACGGCATGAACATCGGTATGCGGCATATCAGCCTGTCCACCTGCGGCGTGGTGCCGGGCATCGACGCGCTGGCGGAGAAGGAATTGCAGTTAACGCTGTCCGTGTCGCTGCACGCGCCGGACAGCGAGACCCGCAGCCGCATCATGCCGGTGAACCGGGCCTATGACGTGGAGCTGCTGTTCGACGCCTGCCACCGCTATTTCCAGCGGACGGGACGGCGCATCAGCTTTGAGTACGCCATGATCGACGGCGTCAATGACAACGACTGGCAGGCAGACCTGATCGCCAAAAAGCTGCGGGGTATGCCGGGCCATGTAAATCTGATCCCGCTGAACGATGTGGTGGAGAGCCCCTACAAGCCCAGCCGCCGCATTGCCGCGTTTCAGAAGCGTCTGGAATCCCATGGCATCACCGCCACGGTGCGGCGCAGTCTCGGCGGCGATATCGACGCCTCCTGCGGCCAGCTGCGGCGCAAGGCCATGGAGGAGCAGGGAAGGAGCGGCCTGTGATGAAAATGTGGGGCATTACCAACACCGGATTGGTGCGCAGTGAGAATCAGGACGCCTATGCGGCGTTTACAGTGGGCAGCTACAGCGCAGCGGTGGTTTGCGACGGTATGGGCGGCACCAACGGGGGCCGCATTGCCAGCGGCATCGCTGTGGAGCAGTTCGAAAAGGAGCTGCGGGCGGTTTTGCAGGAGAGCGCCGAGGAGGAGCAGATGCGGCAGGCGATGCTGTACGCCATTTCCTTGGCCAACGATGCCATCCGCCGCGAGGCTGCCAAGAATGCGGACTACCAGCACATGGGCACCACACTGGTCTGCGCACTGGCGCGGGAGGATCTTGTGATGGTGGGCAACATCGGCGACAGCCGCGCCTACTACATTACGGCGGAGGATATCCGGCAGATCTCGCGGGATCACTCCGTGGTGGAGAATATGGTGGAGAAGGGCGATATCACGCCGCAGGAGGCGCGCCGTCACCCCAGCCGCAATCTCATCACCCGCGCACTGGGACCGGATGCACAGGCGCAGGCCGACAGCTTCTCCGTGCCCTGGAGGCAGGGGGATTTCATCCTGCTGTGCACAGACGGACTGGTCAACACCGTCTCCGATCAGGAGATGCTTTTTGAGGTGCTTCATGACGGCGATATTGAGAGCTGTCTGGATCACCTGCTGCAGATATCGCTGCGGCGCGGCGCACCGGACAATATCACGGCGGTGCTGCTGATGAACGAATGAAGGAGATGACAACATGGATCAATACATAGGACGTATGCTGGACGATCGCTATGAAATTCTGGAGTTGATCGGTTCCGGCGGCATGGCAAATGTATATAAGGCCAGATGTCATCGCCTGAACCGTCTGGTGGCCGTCAAGATATTGAAGAGTGATCTGGCGGATAACGCCGATTTCCGCCGCCGCTTCCGGGATGAATCCCGCGCCGTGGCACAGCTGTCCCACGCCAACATCGTGTCGGTGTACGACGTGTCCACCAGCGGCGAGACGGAATATATCGTCATGGAGCTGATCGACGGCATCACGCTGAAGCAGTACATGGAGCGGCGGGGCCGCATGGACTGGCGGGAGTCCCTGCACTTTATCACCCAGATCATGCGCGGGCTGAGCCACGCCCACAGCCGGGGCATCATCCACCGGGACATCAAGCCCCAGAACATTATGGTGCTGCGGGACGGCAGCGTGAAGGTGGCCGACTTCGGCATCGCCTGTCTGGCCAACGCCAGCCAGACCCTGACACAGGAGGCCCTCGGCTCCGTCCACTATATCTCGCCGGAGCAGGCCCGGGGCGACCGGATCGACGCCCGCTCCGACATCTACTCCGCCGGTGTGGTGCTGTATGAGATGCTGACCGGGCGGCTGCCCTTTGAGGGGGATTCCGCCGTGTCCGTGGCCATCCAGCACCTCAGCTCCGTGCCGCTGGCGCCCCGGGATATAGACCCGGACATTCCGGAGCCGCTGGAGCTGATCTGCATGAAGGCGATGAACAGCGATCCGGACAAGCGCTATCCGACGGCGGACGCCATGCTGGAGGATCTGGAGAAATTCCGCAAGGATCCCACCGTGGATATGGACTATATCCGCAAGGAATTGACAGCGGTGCAGCCGGACAGCGAACCGACCATGCCTCTGCCTACGGCGCAGGTGGCTACCGCGGTAAAAAAGCGGACGGAGCAGGTGCGCCGCGATGAGCCGGAGGAGGATGTCCGCTTCCGGGATAAGAAGTCCATCGCCATTATGGCGGGCATCTTTGCGGCGGCGCTGGTGCTGGTGTTCCTGCTGTTCAAGCTGATCTTGGGCGATTTCGGCCCCGCCGGCAACAACAAGAGCTATGAGGTCCCTGATGTGCGCGGTATGACCGTGGAGGAGGCCCAGCTCGCGGACGGCGTAAAGGATGTTTTCGAGATCGTCGTCAAGGGTGCGCTGCGCTCGGATGCCTACGCGGCGGGGCAGATCGTTGAGCAGTCTCCGGAGGCAGGACGCAGCCGCAAGAGCAACTTCGTCATTGAGGTCTATGTGGCGGCGGAGGAGGAAAAGGTACCTATGCCGGATATGACCGGTAAGGAATACCGGCAGGCGCGTATCGAGCTGCAGGAGCTGAACCTGGATCTGCAATTAGAGTTCCTGAGCCAGAACTCCGATACCCGCGCCAAGGATACCGTGATCTCCACCGTGCCGGAGGCCGGTGAGCAGCTGAAAAAGGGACAGAAGATCACGCTTTACATCAGCACCGGCCCCAAGTCGGTGACCGTTCCCAGCTTTGTGGGAGAGGATATTGCCATCGCCATCAAGGACGCCCAGGACATGGGACTGACTGTGGGGCAGCCGGCGTTCGACCCATACACAGAGGTGGAGACGGGACGGATCACCGACCAGAGCATCCAGCCCGGCGAGGTGGTGGATGGCGGTACGCAGATCGTCTTTACCGTCAGCGGCACCGGTGAGGAGGATATCGTGACCCGTACCAAGACGGTGGAATTTTCACTGCCGGAGGATATGGACGGCATGATCAAGGTGGAGTTCGAGCAGGACGGCGCGATCGTGGACAGTCAGTACCTCAGCTCCAACCTGAAGAAGACCAGCTATACCTTTACCGGCCAGGTGGGCCGGGGCTCTCTGGTCCGCGCCTACTTCACCTGTATCAATGACAACACGGTGGCGTCCTCCCCCTCACAGGAGATCACCTTTTGAGCCGGGGGCGCATTGAGAAGGCCCTCAGCGGCTTCTATTACGTGAACACCGGCGCGGAGGTGCTGCAATGCCGCGCCCGCGGCAAATTCCGGCGCGAGGGACTGAGCCCGCTGGTGGGCGACTGGGTGCAGGTGCGCGAGCTGGGCGGCGGCGAGGGTTTCGTGGAGGCGGTGGAGCCTCGGCGGAACCTGTTCCTACGACCCGCTGCGGCCAACATCGACCAGCTGGTCATCATCGCCAGCGCCGCCATTCCGGTGACAGAGCCGTACCTCATTGACCGCATAGCTGCCATCGCATCGCTGAAGGGCTGCCGGGTGCTGCTGTGCCTGAATAAGTGCGACCTCGACCCGGCGGAGGAGCTGTACGATATCTATTGCCATTCCGCCATACAGGTGCTGCGTCTCAGCGCCGCAACAGGGGAGGGCATGGATGCGCTGCGTGCTGCAATAGCTGGTAAGCTGAATGCCTTTACAGGAAATTCCGGCGTAGGAAAGTCCAGCATCCTGAATGCTCTGCTGCCGGAACTGACGCTGCCGGTGGGCGAGGTCAGCAAGGCGCTGGGCCGTGGACGCCATACCACACGCCATGTGGAGATGTTCTCCCTGGGCGGCGACACATGGGTCATTGATACACCGGGCTTTTCTTCCTTCGACACACAGGAGATGGATCTGGAGCTGAAGGCACATCTGCCGGAGACGTTTCCGGAGTTTGCACCCTATCTGGGGCAGTGCCGCTTTGTGGGGTGCAGCCACACCAAGGAAAAGGGCTGCCGCATTTTGCAGGCGGTGAAGGACGGGGACATCCATCCCAGCCGTCACCGCAGCTACGTCCGTCTGTACGAGGAACTGAAGGATCTGAAGGCGTGGGAAAAGAAATAAAAAAGCGGAGTGCGATGCACTCCGCTTTTTCTGCGTCCATATACTGGAGCAGAGGGGGTCCTGCTATGAGAGGGTGGAACTGCGGTGGAATGATCATCGGCGTCTGTGCGCTGGCATTGGGACTGGGCATCCTGATCGCGGCTGTTTTTCCTGTGGGGGTTCTGATGTTTCTGGTGGCATTTCTGCTGATCGCCTGCGGGATCGTCTGTCTGAGAAATAGGAGGTAAGTTGTATGAAGATCGTTGTCTGGAAGTCGCCGCGCATCCTGCGCGGTCTGTTGCGGAGCCTTTTCGGGATGCGGGAATAACGGAGACCGCCTGCTCATACCATGAAGTATCATGGAGAAATGAGAGGGCAAGACCATGGAATTAGGCTTACAGTTTACAGATCTGACCTGCTGGGAAAAGACAGGTCACACGGCGGTCAGCCATGAGGAGACAATGGAGACCGCCATCGCGGAATACTGCCCCGACATGACGCGGATCGTCACCGCCTGCGGGCAGCTGTATATCCGGGAGAAAACTGCCTCGGAGGAGCGGGTCACGGTGTCCGGTATGATCCGTGTCACCGTGCTGTATACGTCGGAGGAAAGCACCGGTCTTCGCAGTCTGACGGTATCCGTACCCTTTTCCTGCGCGGCAGAGGATCGGGAGCTGGCATCCGCGCAGCTCATCTGGGCCACGGGGCGGCTGCTTCGGGTAGAGGCACAGGCTGTTACGGCCCGGAAGCTGTACATACGCCTTTTGCCGGAGGTGACCATGACCGGCTATGTCCGCGCCGTTCGCCGCGTTTGCAGCGGGACGGAGGAGAACGCCGCCCTGCGTGTCCGGTGCCGGGACCATGTGTGCAGTCTGCTGGACGCAGTCGTGGAGCGGGATATCACCGTGACCCAGGAGGTGCAGGTGTCACCGGTGCCGGAGGAGCTGCTGCTGTACCGGCTGTATCCCCGGCTTACCAGCTGCCGCACGGTGGGAAATAAGCTGGTGGTAAAGGGGGAGGCCGCGTTGTCCGCGCTGTACCGTGGACAGGATCAGCAGCTGCATACATACGACACGGAGCTGCCCCTGTCCCAGATCCTGGACGGCGGCGGTCTGCCGGAGGACGGCGAATACGCGGTTCGGCTCTGCCTCACCGGCGGCGAGGCGCGGGTGCTGCGCTCCGACAATGGCGGCGGGCTCTCCGTCACCGTAGAGCTGCGGCTGCTGCTGTGCGCCTACCGCACGGAGCGCTGCATCTGCGTGGAGGATCTGTACAGCATCCGCCAGCCGGTGCGTCTGGAGCAGGAGACGGTGACCCTCCCAGTCGCACGTCCTGACCGCGTTCTGCGGGAGGAGACAGTGGAGCATCTGGATTTTGGCGGGAACAAGCCGTTTTTCTTCATCACCGAGACGGACTGCGCCAACGCCGCCGTTACGACGGAGGAGGGGCGGACGGCGCTGCGTACCACGGTACGGACGAGGCTGCTGTATCTGGATGAGAACGACTCGCCCGCCGTGACCGAGCGCACCTCGGAGGTGGTGCTGCCTGTGAAGGAGGCGGTGCAGGGGCTGTGCTGCGGCCTGTCCGGCGGGCCGGGGGTACAGCTTGGCACCGGCGGCTGCGACGTACGGCAGGTGGTGGAGTTCCTGGCAGAGGATGTGCGTCAGGAGCCGCTGGTCACCGTCTGCGGCGGCGAGCTGCTGGAGCCGGAGGAGCAGGAACAGACGCCGTCTCTGGTGCTGCGCCGTCTGCTGCCGGGTGAGACTCTGTGGGACGCAGCCAAGCAGTACCGCACCGATGAGGACCTGCTGCGTGCCGTCAACCGGCTGGAGGGAGAGGAACTGCCGGATAAAATGCTGCTGATCCCCCGTGTTCGTTGAAATGTGCATTGACTTTCCCGGTGCCTGTGGGGTAGAATAACGGATGCGAGTAGGCTGGACAGTCGCGGGGACAAGGCGAAAGCCTGTTCATGAGGAAAGTCCGGGCTCCACAGGGCAAGAATAACGGGTAACGCCCGCCGAAGGCGACTTCAGGAAAAGTGCAACAGAGATATACCGCCTCGTCCGCCTCCGCAAGGAGGCGCGGGGTAAGGGTGGAAAGGTGAGGTAAGAGCTCACCCGACGGCGTGTGAAAGCGTCCGTCGCTGTAAACTCTATTCGGAGCAACACCGGTATGGGAGCGCATGGCCGGCCCGGCCGCTCCCGGGGTGGCTTGAGCGTACCGGCAACGGTGCGCCTAGATAGATGACTGTCGAAACAGAACCCGGCTTATAGGCCTGCTCGCACCAGAAAAAGGGAAGCCCTCCGCTTATGCGGTGGGCTTCCCCTTTTTTCGTTGTTTACATCTCACTGTACCGCGCCAGAAATTGGCGGGTGCGCTCCTGCGCGGGATGGTCGATGACCGCCTTGGCGGGGCCCTGCTCCACGATCACGCCGCCGTCCATGAAGATCACCTGATCGGCTACGTCCCGGGCGAAGGCCATCTCATGGGTGACGATGACCATGGTGGTGTGCTGGTCGGCAAGGTCGCGGATGACCCGCAGCACCTCACCGGTCAATTCGGGGTCCAGCGCGCTGGTGGGCTCGTCGAAGCACAGGATATCAGGCTTCATAGCCAGTGCCCGTGCGATGGCTACCCGCTGCTGCTGACCGCCGGATAGCTGGTGGGGGTAGTTGTCCATCCGCTGCCCCAGCCCGATATCCTCCAGGAGCCGACGTCCCTCGGCGACGATGCTCTCGTGGCTCTCGCCGGTTTTCTCCGACTTGGCCATCAGCTCCCGGGCCAGCGTCACATTTTGCAGCGCCGTGTACTGCGGGAACAGATTGAAGCTCTGGAACACCAGCCCGAAGTGCAGCCGTTTTTTGCGGATATCGCTTTCGGAGCGGGAGGCGTGCTCCGCCGCGTCAAACAGCTTTTCGCCCCGGACGGAGATGACGCCCTTGTCCGGCGTCTCCAGGAAATTCAGGCACCGCAGCAGCGTGGTCTTGCCGCTGCCGGAGGAGCCGATGATGCTCAGCGCCTGTCCCTCCTCCAGAGAGAAGCTGATGTCCTTCAGCACCGGGGTGTCGCCAAAGTGCTTTTCGATGTGCTGTACGTCCAAAATTGCCATGTGCGGCACCTCCTCCTTAGCGGAAATAGCTGAGCTTGCGCTCCGTGTAGTTGAACAGCAGCGTCAAAATGCCCACAAAGGCCAGATAGAACACCGCCGTGTAAAACAGGGGCCAGACGATGCCGGCAGATTTCATATAGGACTCGCCGGTCATGATCAGCTCCATGATGGAGATGGTCTTGGCAAGGGAGGTATCCTTCACCAGCGTAATGACCTCATTGGACATGGGGGGGACGATGCGTTTGACCATTTGCAGCAGCGTGACCTTGAAGAAGATCTGCCACTTGGTCATGCCCAGCACCTGCCCGGCCTCCTGCTGCCCCACCGGCACACTCTCAATGCCGCCCTTGTAGATCACAGCGAAATAGCAGGCGTAGTTGATGACGAAGGCGATGACGCAGGCCGCCATGCGCCCGTCGGCGAACTGCCCCCACAGGTTAAAGTGAAACCACTTACCGGGGCCGTAAAAGATGATGATGAGCTGGAGCATCAGCGGCGTACCGCGGATGATCCAGACGATCACGTTGAATAGCCAGCTCACCGGCTTGCACCGGCTGCGCAGGGCGAAGGCGATGAGAAGTCCCAGCGGCAGGGAGAAAAGCAGCGTCAGGAAGAACAGCTTCAAAAGCTGTCCCATACCGGCCAGCAGGGAGAGTGTGACAGTCCAAAACATGAAAAAAGCTCCTTCGTGGTTACTTGCGCGGGAGAGGGGATACGCTGTCCCACGGCGGGGGACGCCGTTGCGCCCTCCGCCGCGGGAATCGAATAGTATTTGGTTTTACTTGGTGACGACTACCTGTGCGTTCTCACAGTAGGCGTTGGTGCATTCCATAGCCGCCTGTACGCCGTCGGTCAGGGTCATGCCGTTCCACACGCAGTCGATCTGCTTGACGTCCAGCTCCTCCACCTTCATATCCCAGTTGATGATCTGGAACTCCACCGCGACGCCAAGCTTCTCGGCGACCAGCTTGGCCATGTCGGCATCGAAGCCGATCCACTCGCCGTTTGCATCCTTATAGTCCATAGGCTCAAACTCGGTGATGCCTACCACCAGCTTGCCCTTGTCCTTGATGTACTGCACATCGCTGCCGGATGCGGAGGCGGTGAACTCGCTGGCGGGCTGCTCCACCAGAGCCTCCTGCACGCCGTAGGTCTTGGCCAGCTCCACCATGGTGCCGTCGGCATAGGCGTCAGCCATAACGCTGTTGATGAAGGAGGCCAGATCGCTGCCCTTGCGGCAGCCCACGCCGTACAGCTCGGAGTTCAGCTTCTGGTCGGTGACCTTCAGGTCGGGATAGCTGGTGTTTTCACCCACCATGGCGCCCGCCATCAGCAGGTCGATGATCGCGGCGTCCGCCGTACCGGCGTCCACCTCCATCAGTGCATTGGCCTGAGAGCCGACGGAAACGGTCTTGAAGCCGTTGGCCAGCGCGACCTCCTCGCCGGCGGAGCCAGCCTCCACGGCGTAGGTGATCTCCGTCTGGGTATCTGCGTCATCCGGTGTGTCTGTGTCGTCCTTTTGTTCGCCGCAGGCCGCAAGGCTCATCATCATGCCCAGCGCCAGCAGCATTGCAAGAAGCTTTTTCATAGGAAGTACCTCCATTTTAATATTGGGGCGTTTCGCCCGGTCCGGTGTGCCTGCGGTACGGTCTGTGCTGCACCGCTCATTCATTACGCTAACATACTAACACTTTAGCGCGATAATGTAAAGAAGTAATTCCGCCGATTGTAGGGAAAGTAACCGGCAAACTTTTGTGCAGGCTATCCAAAACTGCCGGTACAGCATTCTGATGCGGGCGGAATGGCATACGATGCCCGGAAAAGTTTCCTGCGGAAACTGGAAAACGCATTGAAGAAATGATGCCGGTGCAGTATAATATAGGATCATCAAATCAATTCAGGGAGGGGAATGACCCTATGACTCTGCGGGAATATGTGGATTCCTTACGAAATAAAACGGTGGCGGTGCTGGGCGTCGGTGTCAGCAACACGCCGCTGGTGCGGCTGCTGCTGCAAAACGGCATCTCCGTCGCCGTCTGTGATAAGCGGACGAGGCAGCAGATGGGTGCGCTGGCAGATGAGTTGGAGCACGGCGGCTGTACGCTGCGCCTTGGGCCCGACTATCTGGAGGGACTGCACGAAGACGTGATCTTCCGCACACCGGGTCTGCGGCCCGATATGCCTCAGATCGCCGCCGCTGTATCCGGCGGCAGCGTGCTGACCAGCGAGATGGAGGCGTTTTTTCAGGTCTGCCCGTGTCCCATTATCGCCGTTACCGGCTCTGACGGTAAGACCACGACCACCACGATCATTGCCGAGCTGCTGAAGGCCGCCGGCAAGACGGTGTGGCTGGGCGGCAACATTGGCCACCCGCTGCTGTGCGACGCGGACCGGATGGAGCCGGAGGACTATGCGGTGCTGGAGCTGTCCAGCTTCCAGCTGATGACCATGGAGCGCAGCCCCCACATTGCCGTGGTGACCAATCTGGCGCCCAACCATCTGGATATGCACCGGGATATGGCGGAATATGTGGCCGCCAAGGAGAACATCTTCCGGCACCAGCGCCCCGGCGATATCGCGGTGTTCAACGCCGACAACGCTATCACGGCGGAGCAGTCGTCCCGTGCTGTGGGACGCAGCCGCCTGTTCAGCAGGCAGTCTGAGCAGCGGGATGGCGTGTTCCTGCGGGGGGAGGATATCGTCTGCCGCAGTGCGGCGGGGGAGCGGGTCATCATGACCACGTCGGATATCAAGATCCCCGGCGTCCATAACGTAGAGAACTACATGGCGGCTATTGCCGCCGTGGACGGCCTTGTGCCGGACGATATCATCCGCGATTTTGCCCGCAGCTTCGGCGGCGTGGAGCATCGCATCGAGCTGGTACGCACCTACAAGGGCGTTCGGTATTATAACGATTCCATCGCGTCCAGCCCCTCCCGCACCATCGCCGGACTGCGCTCCTTTCAGGAGAAGGTCATTCTCATCGCCGGAGGCTACGACAAGCACATCCCCTTCGATGTGCTTGGGCCGGAGGTAACGGCGCACGTCAAGCTGCTGGTGCTGTGCGGCGCCACGGCGGAGAAGATCCGCGCCGCGGTGGAGGCCGCGCCGGACTACCGTCCCGGCCACCCGGAGATCCTGGAGGTCACACCCTTCCGCGCCGCGGTGGAGGCAGCCCGCGACCGCGCCATATCCGGCGACGTGGTGACGCTGTCCCCGGCCTGCGCCGCCTTTGACCAGTTCAAGAACTTTGCCGAGCGTGGCAAGACCTTCAAGGAGATCGTCAACGGCTGGCCGGAGGAATGAGGAAAAGCTGTGGCGTCATAGACTCCCTGCAAGGGGGTGAGCGCCATGGGAAGGCTCCGCTATCTGCGGCTCACAGGGCGGCAGAGAGTGCTGTTCTGGCTGACCGTTATTTTTGCGCTGCTGCTGGCACTGACTGTGGCGGTCGTGCTGCACATGAAGCCCGTTGTGGTGGATCTGGCTACGGCCCGCACATCCAACGCGGTGAACCGCATCGTGGTGGCCGCCGTCAACGACGCGGTGGACAGCGGACGCATCGACTACGAGCAGCTGGTGGACTTTGACAAAGACGCCGACGGCCACGTCACGGCGTTGAGAAGCAACATGGCGGCATTCAACCGCTTGCAGGCATCCATCGCCGATGATATTTTACAGCGTATGGCGGAGGTGTCGTCCACCGATCTGGCCATCCCCATCGGCACGCTGACCGGCTCGCCGCTGCTGGCGGGACGAGGGCCGTGCCTCCGTGTGCGGATGCAGTCCGTGGGGACGGCCACCGCCCGGTTCGATAACCAGTTCTCCTCTGCCGGGATCAATCAGACCCGCCACCGTATCATCCTGAATGTGGACGTCCATGTCAGCATCCTGCTGCCGGGACTGACCACCTATACCAAGGTGTCCAACGAGATATCCGTGGCGGAGACGGTCATCGTCGGCGGCGTACCGGAGACGTATACCTATTTCAGCACCACGCCGGACGAGATCGAGAACTATGCCAACGAATACATTATCAACAACGCTTGAGAGGTCACACAATGAACTACCGTGAAGAAATGAAGGGGCTGCGGGACACCCTGAACGCCCACGGCTACCGCTACTATGTTTTGGATGAGCCGACCATCTCCGACTACGAATATGACCATATGCTGCGTCGGCTGGAGGAGCTGGAGGCCGCGCATCCGGAGGAAATTACGCCGGATTCGCCCACCCAGCGCGTCGGCGGACGTACGCTGTCCGAATTTGAGCAGGTGACCCATCCCGTCCCGCTGGAGAGCTTGCAGGACGTCTTTAACGACGACGAGGTGTGCCAGTTTCTGGAAAAGATCCCGCTGGACGCGCCGGTGTGGAGCGTGGAGCCCAAGGTAGACGGCCTGTCGGTGGCGCTGGAGTACCGGGACGGCGTGTTCGTCCGGGGCGCTACCCGGGGCGACGGACGGGTAGGGGAGGACGTGACCGAGAATCTCCGCACCATCCGTTCCATTCCCATGACGCTGCCGGAGAAGCTGCCCCGTCTCATTGTGCGGGGCGAGGTCTATATGGCCCGCAGCGTATTTGAGGAGATCAACGCACGCCGGGAGCTGGAGGGGAAGCCCCTGATGGCCAACCCCCGCAACGCCGCCGCCGGCTCTCTGCGGCAGCTGGATCCGAAGATCGCGGCGCAGCGCCGTCTGGACATCGCCGTTTTCAACCTCCAGCTGGCGGAGGGACGGACGTTTGCCACCCATACGGAGACCATCGACTATCTGGCGTCCCAGCATTTCAAGGTCATCCCCCACAAGACGCTGTCAAGGCCCGCCGACATTCTGGCGGAGATCGCACGGCTGGGCGACCGGCGGGAGGATTTCCCCTTCGACATCGACGGCGCGGTCATCAAGCTGGACGAGCTGGCGGAGCGGGATGTGCTGGGCAGCACCGCCAAGTGTCCCCGCTGGGCCATCGCCTACAAGTACCCGCCGGAGACGAAGGAAACGGTGCTGCGGGATATCGTGGTGCAGGTGGGCCGCACCGGTGTGCTGACGCCAAAGGCGGAGCTGGAGCCGGTGCGTCTGGCGGGCACCACCGTGACCTACGCCACCCTGCACAATCAGGACTATATCACCCAGAAGGATATCCGCATCGGCGACACGGTGCTGGTTCGCAAGGCGGGAGAGATCATTCCCGAGATCGTGGCGGTGGTGCCGGACAAGCGTCCGGCGGACGCACAGCCCTACACACTGCCGGAGCGCTGCCCCGTCTGCGGCGCGGAGGTGGTGCGGGACGAGGATGGCGCGGCGCTGCGCTGCACCGGTGCAGAGTGTCCCGCCCAGCTGTTGCGGAACCTGACCCACTTTGCCAGCCGGAACGCCATGGACATTGATGGCCTCGGCCCCGCCGTTATACAGCAGCTGGTGGACAGCGGGCTTGTCAAGACCGCCGCCGATCTGTACGCCCTCCGGCCGGAGCAGATCGAGGTGCTGGACCGCATGGGTCGAAAATCCGCTCAGAACGCGGTGGACGCCATCGCAAAGAGCAAGGAGGACGACCTGTGGCGCCTCATCTTCGCATTGGGTATCCGGCAGGTGGGAGAGAAAGCCGCCAAGGTGCTGGCTGCACGGTTCGGCACCATGGGTGCGCTGGCTGCCGCCACAGAGGAGGAGCTGACCGCCATTGACGATGTGGGACCCATCACGGCGAAATACATCCGGCAGTGGATGGACAGTCCCCAGTCGAAGGATCTGCTGGCACGGCTGGAGGCGGCTGGACTGAATATGACCTGTAAAGAGGAAATGGTTGACAATCGTTTTACCGGAATGACTTTCGTGCTCACCGGTGCGCTGGAGAAGTTTACCCGCGACGAGGCGGGGGAGATGATCGAAAAGCGGGGCGGCAAGGCATCCGGCTCCGTATCGAAAAAGACCACCTATGTGGTGGCGGGCGCGAATGCCGGCAGCAAGCTGCAAAAGGCGCAGCAGCTGGGTATCCCCGTGCTGACCGAGGACGAATTTTTGGCGCTTCTGAAATAGGGAGGTAAATGATATGGCGGAGAACACCGACAGGAACCTGCTGCATCAGGTCATCTACAGCGTTTTTGTACGCAACCACACGAGGGAGGGTACATTCCGGGCGTTGGAGGGCGATTTGGATCGTCTGCGCGGGCTTGGTGCGGACATCATCTGGCTCATGCCGATCCATCCCATCGGCGTGGAGGGACGCAAGGGGACGCTGGGCAGTCCCTACGCCATCCGGGATTACCGCGGTATTAACCCGGAATACGGCACAAGGGAGGACTTTGTCCATCTGGTGGACGCTATCCACGACCGCGGCATGAAGTGCATCATCGACGTGGTGTACAACCACACCTCGCCGGACTCTGTGCTGGCGCAGACCCATCCGGCGTACTTCCTCCGCGACAGCGAGGGGCGTCCCACCCGCAAGGTGGCGGACTGGTGGGACGTGGTGGATCTGGACTACACCAATCGAGAACTGTGGACATACCAGATCGACACGCTGAAGCAGTGGGCCGCCATTGTGGACGGCTTCCGCTGCGATGTGGCCAGCAGCGTGCCGCTGGATTTCTGGTGTGAGGCGCGCCGTCAGGTAGAGACGGTACGCCCCGGCTGCATCTGGCTGGCGGAGAGCGTCCACGGCGCCCATGTGCTGGGGCTGCGCCGCATGGGTGCGGCCTGTGCCACAGACACCGAGCTGTACCGCGCCTTCGACATGACCTACGATTACGACGTGTGGCCCTTCTATGAGGGGTTTTTGAAGGGGGAGCTGTCCCTGCGCGCCTATACGGATATCCTGAACTATCAGGAGCTGACATACCCCACCGGCTACATCAAGGCACGCTGTCTGGAAAACCACGATACGCCCCGGGCGGCCTCGTGGCTGGACAGCGACCGCCAACTATACCACTGGCTGGGCTTCCTCTACTTCCAGCGGGGTGCCGCCATGCTGTACAGCGGCATGGAGTACGCGCCGAAAAAGCAGGTGGGCCTGTTCGATGCTGATGACTGCTACGGCGATATGCGGTTGGATGTGCAGCTGTATCTGGGACGCTGCAAGGCCATGAAGCAGACGCTGCCGCTGGGCGGCGGCTTCTGGTGGGAGACGGCGGACGACAGCGTGGTGCTGGGTCACTACGACGGGCCGGAGGGGCAGGCGTTGGGCGTCTTTGACCTGCGCGGCCGGGGCGGTGAGGTGTCTGTAAGTCTGCCGGACGGCGTGTACCGGAACCGTCTGGGCGGGGAGGTCACCGTCCGGGACGGCGGGCTGCCGCTGGGTGAATACCCCGTAGTGATCTGATGCGGGCCGCCGCTATTGGTTTTTTATACAAAGTGAAAAGAGATTCTGTGACGTATGTCACAGAATCTCTTTTGTTCATTGACCTGCGGCATCCGAAATGCTATACTCTTACATGGTATATCTAAGTCCTTTCCTGTGCCAAAGCAGGGAGGGACTGATAGAAAAGAGGAGGAAAGAACCTTATGAGCAAGATCATGAAGATCTGCGACGGCAACGAGGCGGCGGCATACGTCGCCTATGCGTTCTCCGAGGTCGCAGCCATCTACCCCATCACACCCTCCAGCCCCATGGCGGAGCACGCCGACGCGTGGTCGGCCAACGGCAAGAAGAACATCTTCGGCCAGCCGGTTCGTCTGGTGGAGATGCAGTCCGAGGCCGGCGCCTGCGGCGCGTGCCACGGCGCACTGGAGGCCGGTGCACTGGCCACCAGCTTCACCGCCTCTCAGGGCCTGATGCTGATGATCCCCACCCTGCACCGTATCTCCGGCGAGCGTCTGCCCGGCGTGCTGCACGTGGCGTCCCGCACCGTGGGTACCCACGCGTTCTCCATCTTCGGCGACCACTCCGACGTGATGAACTGCCGTCAGACAGGCTTTGCCCTGCTGTCCAGCGGCAGCGTACAGGAGTCCGCCGATCTGGCTGCTGTGGCGCACCTGAGCGCCATCAAGGCACGCATCCCGTTCCTGCACTTCTTCGACGGTTTCCGTACCAGCCACGAGATCCAGAAGATCGACGTGCTGAGCTACGACGAGTACGCCAAGCTGGTGGACCGCAACGCGCTGGCCGCCTTCCGCGCCAACGCCCTGAACCCGGAGGATCCCCGGATGCGTTCTCTGGTGGATAACCCCGACATCTACTTCCAGCTCCGCGAGTCCAACAACACGGCCTATGCCGAGCTGCCCGACATCGTGGAGGACTACATGGCCCAGATCAGCAAGCTGACCGGCCGTGAGTACCACCTGTTCAACTACTATGGCGCACCCGATGCCGAGCGCGTCATCGTGGCCATGGGCTCCGTGGGCGGCTGCGCACAGGAGGTCGTCAACCATCTGAACGCCAAGGGCGAGAAGGTGGGCTTCCTGCAGGTGCACCTGTTCCGCCCCTTCTCCCGCAAGCACCTGATGGCCGCCATGCCCAAGACGGTGAAGAAGATCGCCGTTCTCGACCGCGTCAAGGAGATTGGCTCCATCGGTGAGCCTCTGTACGAGGATATCTGTGCTGCCTATATCAACGAGAGTGACCGTCCTGCCATCTACGCCGGCCGCTACGGTCTGAGCAGCAAGGACACCACCCCCGCCCAGATCAAGGCTGTATTCGACAACCTGCTGCTGGATGAGCCGAAGAACCACTTCACCATCGGCATCGTGGACGATGTGACCCATCTGTCCCTGCCTGTGGGCGCACCTCTGCTCACCGAGCCGGAGGGTACCATCTCCTGCAAGTTCTGGGGCCTCGGCTCCGACGGCACGGTGGGCGCCAACAAGAACTCCATCAAGATCATCGGCGAGACGACGGATATGTACTGCCAGGCGTACTTCGAGTACGACACCAAGAAGTCCTTCGGCATCACCAAGAGCCACCTGCGCTTCGGCAAGCACCCCATCAGCTCCACCTACTATGTGTCCAACGCGGACTTCATCGCCTGCCACAACCAGACGTACCTGACCAAGTACGACATCATCCATGAGCTGAAGCCCCATGGCAGCTTCCTGCTGAACTGCGAGTGGACGGAGAACGAGCTGGAGCAGCATGTCCCCGGTGAGATCCTTAAGTATATCGCCGACAACGATATCAAGTTCTATATCATCGACGCCAACAAGGAGTCGCAGGCGCTGGGACTGGGCAACCGCTCCAACATGGTGCTGCAGGCTGCCTTCTTCAAGCTGGCCAATGTCATCCCCGTGGAGGACGCCGTGGCCCACATGAAGGACGCCGTCAAGAAGACCTACGGCCTCAAGGGTGAGAAGATCGTCAACATGAATATCGCCGCCGTGGACGCCGGCCTCAATGCACTGGTGGAGGTCAAGGTGAAGCCCGAGTGGACGAACCTCACCGACAAGGCGCTGAAGCCCGCCGATGAGAGCCTGCCCTACGTCATCAAGAACATTCTGGTGCCCATCAACGCCCAGAAGGGCGACGATCTGCCTGTCTCCGCCTTCAAGGGCATGGAGGACGGCACCATGCCGCTGGGTACCTCCCGCTATGAGAAGCGCGGCATCGCCACCCATCTGCCTGTGTGGGATGCCGCTGAGTGCCTCCAGTGCAATATGTGCTCCTTCGTCTGCCCCCACGCCGTTATCCGCCCGTTCCTGCTGGACGAGGGCGAGGTCAAGGCGGCTCCCGTGGATATGACGCTGGTGGACGCCAAGGGCCCCGGTCTGGACGGTTTGAAGTATACCATGGGCGTGTCCACGCTGGACTGCACCAGCTGCGGCAGCTGCGTGGCCTCCTGCCCCAAGAGCGGTAAGGCGCTGAAGATGGTGCCCGCCCACGAGGTGTCTCTGGATCAGACCGGCTGGAACTACCTGACCGGCGTGAAGGAAAAGACCTCCCGCGTGGACAAGTTCACCCTGAAGGGCAGCCAGTTCAAGCAGCCTCTGGTGGAGTTCAACGGCGCCTGCGCCGGCTGCGGCGAGACGCCCTATATCAAGCTGCTGACCCAGATGTTCGGCGACAAGATGTATCTGGCCAACGCCACCGGCTGCACCCAGGCCTGGGGCGCGGCCATGCCCTGCGTCCCGTATTGCAAGAACGCCGAGGGCAAGGGTGTTGCCTGGTCCAACTCCCTGTTTGAGAACAACGCCGAGTTCTCCTACGGTATGTGCCTGGCTGTCAAGCAGCTGCGCGACTGCGTCACCGGCTACGTCAAGGAGCTGGACGCTCTGACCAAGGACGAGGCCGTCAAGGCCGCCATCGCCAAGTGGCTGGAGACCTACGACGATCTGGATGCGTCCACGCCCGCTACCGAGGAGCTGGTGAAGCTGCTGGAGAGCGGCAAGTTCTCCGCCGAGGAGCAGAAGCTGGTGGACGAGATCCTCAAGCGCAGAAAGGATCTGTCCAAGAAGACCATGTGGATGTACGGCGGCGACGGCTGGGCGTACGACATCGGCTACGGCGGTCTGGATCACGTGTTCGCCATGGGCGAGGACGTCAACGTCCTGCTGGTGGACACCGAGGTCTACTCCAACACCGGCGGACAGTCCTCCAAGGCCACGCCTGTGGGCGCTGTTGCCCAGTTCCAGGCCAGCGGCAAAAAGACCAAGAAGAAAGACCTTGGTATGCTGATGATGACCTACGACAACGTCTATGTGGCCCAGTGCTCCATGGGCGCCAATCCCAACCAGCTCATCAAGGCCATCAAGGAGGCCGAGGCTCACAAGGGCCCGTCCATCGTCATCTGCTACGCGCCCTGCATCAACCACGGCATCAAGAAGGGCATGAACAACGTCCAGCAGGAGATGAAGGACGCTGTCAACTCCGGTTACTGGAATCTGTACCGGTACAGCCCGGAGACCAAGACCTTCACGCTGGACAGCAAGGAGCCCACCATGCCGCTGTACGACTTCATGAAGGGTGAGGTGCGCTATGCCTCTTTGGAGCTGAGCTTCCCTGAGAACGCCAAGGTGCTGTTCGCCGAGGCCGAGGAGGCCGCCAAGGAGAAGTACGACGCCTACAAGCGCCGTGCGGAGAAGTAATAAAGTTTCTCTACGGTAAACTTCTTCGCGAATTTGTGACAAAAGAAGATAGAGCCGCCTTTGGGGTGGCTCTATCTTCTTTTTCTTGTGTTTCGGCGCAGATTATTTTTTATTGCGGTGATAAATATCCGTTAATTTGTTGACATACAGCGGGGAGAGTGATAAAATTAACAAAGTAAATCCGATTTCATGAGGGGAAAGGGAGAACACTATGGCAGTACCGTTTGACTACACATCAGAATACAGACGCAAGCTCTGTACACCGGATGAAGCCGCCAAGGTCGTTAAGAGCGGTGACTGGATCGACATTGGCATGGGCGCGGGCTTTCCCTCGTTGATGGACGCCGCCGTGGCCCGCCGTAAGGAGGAGCTGCGGGACGTGAAGATCCGCGGTTATCTGATCTTTGAACCTATTCAGATGGTGGAGTGCGACCCCACCCGCCAGCACTTTGTCTACAACAGCTGGCATATGTCCGGCTACGAACGCAAGCTCTGCGACAAGGGATTGTGCAACTTCAACCCCATGGTGTTCCGCAATCTGGGCTGGTACTACACCCAGTTCCTGACGGTGAACGTGGCCATGATGTGCGTCACCCCCATGAATGAGCACGGCTACTTCAACTTCGCCGCCTCCACCGCCTCCGCCCGCGCCACGCTGGACAAGGCGGACATCGTGATCCTGGAGGTCAATGAGAACCTGCCCTGGGTCTACGGCGGTCTGGACGAGTGCATCCACATCAGCGACGTGGATATGATTGTGGAGGGGCCCCACGGCGCACTGCCCAGTGTCAAGTCGCCTCCCGCCTCCGAGGCGGAGATGAAGATCGCCGAGTATGTGGTGCAGAACATGGTGGACGGCTCCACGCTCCAGCTGGGTATCGGCTCGCTGCCCAACGCCGTGGGGCAGATGATCGCCAAGAGCGACCTGAAGGGTCTGGGCATCCATACGGAGATGCTGTGTGACAGCTATCTGGATATGTACAAGGCCGGCAAGATCACCAATACCCACAAGCGGCTGGATCGCTACAAGAGCATCTTCGGTCTCGCCATTGGCTCTCCTGACCTGTACGACTGGATCCGGGAAAACCCCGGCGTGGTCACATACCCCATCAGCTACTGCAACGACCCCGCCAACGTGGGCAAGCAGGACAACTTTGTGTCCATCAACAACTGCATTTCCGTGGATCTGTATGGTCAGATCTGCGCCGAAAGCTCCGGTATCCGCCAGATCAGCGGCACTGGCGGCCAACTGGACTTTCTGGAGGGCGCGGCGCTGTCCAACGGCGGCAAGGCGTTTATCTGCCTGACCTCGTCCTTCACGGATAAGCAGGGCAATGTCAAGTCCCGCATCAACCCTCTGCTGTCCCCCGGCGATATCGTCACCGACCCCCGCAGCTTGGCGTACTACATCGTCACCGAGTACGGCGGCGTCAATCTGGTGGGCTGCTCCACGTGGGAGCGTGCGGAGAAGCTGGTCAGCATCGCCCACCCCATGTTCCGCGATGAGCTGATCGCCAACGCGGAGAAGCAGGGTATCTGGATCCGCTCCAACAAGCGGTGATACAACGCAGAGCAAATACGAACGGGGAGCGGTCATCCGCTCCCCGTTTTCCGATAAAGAGAACGGTCTTGACATTTTTTCGCGGATATAGTATACTCCCACCATACGAAAACAGCGATGATGAGAAGCAGTAAGCGGTCAGCGGATGCCAAGAGAGGGCGCGGCAGGTGTAAGCGCCCGTGACGCCCCGCCCAAGTCGTCTCGGAGCTTCGGGCTGAACGAGCAGTAGGCCGCGACGGATGTCCACCGTTATCGGGACGGGGTGTAGCTGCACCCATGAGTGCGGGAGCTTTCCCGAATACAGGTGGTACCACGGACGTATATGTTCGCCCTGTTTTGCTATGGCAAAACGGAGCGGACTTTTTGTTTTGCCAAATACTCAAAAAGGAGAAAGCATATGAAAGAACTGCCGAAGGTGTACGATCCGCGGGACGTGGAGTCCCGGATCTACCAGATGTGGATGGACGGCGGCTGCTTCAAGGCCAAGCCCGATCCCGACAAGAAGCCGTTTTCCATCGTCATGCCGCCCCCCAACGTCACCGGCCAGCTCCACATGGGGCACGCGCTGGACTGCACACTGCAGGACATCCTGACCCGCTTTAAGCGGATGCAGGGCTATGAGGCGCTGTGGCTCCCCGGTACAGACCACGCCGGCATCGCCACCCAGATCAAAGTGGAGGAGGAGCTGCGTACCAAGGAGGGTCTGACCCGCTACGATCTGGGCCGCGAGAAGTTTTTGGAGCGCGTCTGGGCGTGGAAGGAGAAGTACGGCGACCGTATTGTGGAGCAGCAGAAGAAGATGGGTGCGTCCTGCGATTGGGACCGCAGCCGCTTCACCATGGACGAGGGCTGCTCCCGCGCTGTCCGCGAGACGTTCTGCGAGTTGTACGACAAGGGCCTGATCTACAAGGGCAGCCGCATCATCAACTGGTGCCCCAACTGCCTGACGGCGCTGTCTGACGCCGAGGTGGAGTATGTGGACAAGCCTGGCCACCTGTGGTACGTTCGCTACCCGCTGAGCGACGGCAGCGGCGATATCATTATCGCCACCACCCGTCCGGAGACCATGCTGGGCGACACCGGTGTAGCGGTCAACCCGGAGGATGAGAAGTTCAAGCACCTCATCGGCAAGACCTGCATCCTGCCGCTGGTGGGCCGCGAGATCCCCATTGTGGGCGACGAGTACTGCGAGATCGGCTTCGGCACCGGCGCCGTGAAGATGACCCCGGCTCACGACCCCAACGACTTTGAGGTGGGCCTGCGCCACCATCTGGAGGTCATCCGCTGCATCGCCGACGACGGTAAGATCAACGAGAACGGCGGCAAGTACGAGGGCATGGACCGCTACGAGTGCCGCAAGGCCATCGTGGCCGATCTGGAGGCCGAGGGCTATCTGGTCAAGGCCGAGCCCTACTCCCACAACGTGGGCACCTGCTACCGCTGCCACAACGACGTGGAGCCGCTGATCTCTGCCCAGTGGTTCGTGAAGATGGCGCCGCTGGCCAAGGAGGCCATCCGCGTGGTGGAGGACGGCACCATCAACTTCGTGCCGGAGCGCTTCACCAAGACCTATATCAATTGGATGGAGAATGTCCACGACTGGTGCATCTCCCGTCAGCTCTGGTGGGGTCACCAGATCCCCGCCTGGTACTGCGACGAGTGCGGCCACATCAACGTGAGCCGTACCGACCCCACCAAGTGCGAGAAGTGCGGCTGCACCCATCTGACCCGCGAGGAGGATGTGCTGGATACTTGGTTCAGCTCGGCTCTGTGGCCCTTCTCCACCATGGGCTGGCCCGATCTGGATGCCACTGACCTGAACTATTGGTACCCTACCTCCGTTATGGTCACCGGCTACGACATCATCTTCTTCTGGGTGGCGCGCATGATCTTCTCCGGCATGGAGCAGATGAAGAAGGAGCCGTTCAAGACGGTGTTCATCCACGGTCTTGTCCGCGACGACAAGGGCCGCAAGATGTCCAAGTCCCTGGGCAACGGCATTGACCCGCTGGAGATGGCGGAGAAGTACGGCGCCGACGCCCTGCGCTTCAACCTCATCACCGGCAACAGCCCCGGCAATGATATGCGTTTCTTTGTGGAGAAGTGCGAGGCTATGCGCAACTTCGCCAATAAGATCTGGAATGCCAGCCGCTTCGTGATGATGAACCTGTCCATTGACAAGGTGCAGCTGCCGGAGAAGCTGGAGCTGGAGGACAAGTGGGTGCTCAGCCGTCTGAATACGCTGATCCGCGAGGTCACAGACAATCTGGAGGCGTATGAGCTGGGTGTGGCCTCCGCCAAGATCTACGATTTCATCTGGGACACCTACTGCGACTGGTATATCGAGCTGACCAAGACCCGTCTCAACGGCGAGGATGAGGCTGCTAAGCTGGCCGCCGAGAACGTGCTGTGCTATGTGCTGCTGCGGATCATGGAGCTGCTGCATCCGTTCATGCCCTTCATCACCGAGGAGATCTGGCAGGCGCTGCCCCACGAGGGCAACTATCTGATCACCGCCAAGTGGCCGGAGTATCAGGACGCGCTGCACTTCCCGGAGGCGGAAGCCGCCATGGAGGCGGTGAAGGACGCCATCTCCGCTATCCGCGCCCGCCGCGCTGAGATGAACGTGCCGCCCAGCCGCAAGGCACAGGTGGTCATCGTGGCAGCCGAGCCGGAAAACTACCGGCTGGGTGCGCATTTCATCACCCGCATGGCCTACGCCAGCGAGCTGACGGTACAGACCGCCGCGCCCGCCGACCTGACCGGTATGGTGACGGTGGCGACCCACGACGCCACCATCTATATGCCCATGGCGGAGTTGGTGGATATCGCCAAGGAGCTGGCGCGCATCGCCGCCGAGCGTAAGAAGGCGGAGGAGAATCTCCAGCGTATCGAGGCAAAGCTGGCTAACGAGTCCTTCACCTCCCGTGCGCCGGAGAATGTCGTCAACGCCGAGCGTGAAAAGGCGGAGAAGGCCCGCGCCCTCATTGCCAAGCTGGATGAGTCCGCCACTGCCATGCAGATCTGAATTTCCTGACCTGACAGGCGTGATTCGACAGTAAAAACTGCATAAATACACTATAATCACCGTAGATCAATGATCTGCGGTGATTATTTTTTTACGAAGGAGCATTGGATATGGAAGTGTTGACCAGACATGAGGGGAACTGTTTGGAGTTCTTTCTGAAGGGGGAGCTGGATCATCACGGCGCACAGGGACTGCTGCTCCGCTTGGAGCAGGACATACAGAAGACGCTGCCGATGGTGCTGATCCTGAATTTCACGGACGTCACGTTTATGGACAGCTCCGGCATCGCCGTGGCGCTGCGGGGCTGGCAGCGTATGCGGGAGCTGGGGGGCAGCGTGACGCTGCGCCATGTAGCGCCGCAGCCCCGGAAGGTGTTCGAGGCGGCGGGTATTGGGCGAATGATGACCATCGCCTGAAAAGATAGGAGGAGAGTACATATGACACGCGCCGAAAACTATGTGACCATCGAATTTCTCAGCCGCAGCAGCAACGAGAGCTTTGCACGCTCCGCCGCGGCGGGCTTTGCGCTGCAGCTTGACCCGACGTTGGACGAGATGGGCGACATCAAGACCGCCGTCAGCGAAGCGGTGACAAACGCCATCGTCCACGCCTATCCGGATACGTTGGGAAAGATCGTCATGAAGATGAAGCTGCTCAAGGGAAATGTGCTGGAGATCACCGTTCGCGACTGGGGCCGCGGTATCGCCGATGTAGAGGAGGCACGCCGCCCGCTGTTTACCACCGGTGGCAGCGAGCGGAGCGGGATGGGCTTCACCATCATGGAGAGCTTCATGGACAAGCTCATCGTTCGTTCGATAGCAGGCAAGGGTACCACTGTCCAGATGCGAAAGCGCATCGCGCCGCGTCTGGTGTCGCGATGACGGCGGAGGATCGCATGGCACTGTTGGAGCGGGCGCAGCAGGGGGACGATGACGCCTGCCAGCAGATGCTCCTGGAAAATACCGGCCTGATCTGGTCGATCGTCAAGCGCTATCGCGGCTGCGGTGTGGAGACGGATGACCTGTATCAGCTGGGATGTATTGGATTTATCAAGGCTGTAAAGGGGTTTGACCTCACATATGGAACGCAGTTTTCCACCTACGCCGTACCCAAGATCGCAGGGGAGATACGCCGCTTTCTGCGGGATGACGGCCCAATAAAAGTTGGACGCACCCTACGGGAGAAGGGGCAGATGCTCTGGGCGGCCAAGGAGCGCCTGCAAAACCGTCTGGGCTGCGCGCCGCGGCTCTCCGAATTGGCGGAGGAGACCGGCCTCACCGTGGAGGAGATCGCCCACATCGAACTGGCGGTTGTGGCGCCGGAATCCTTACAGCAGGAGACGGCGGAGGGACTGACGCTGGAATCCCTGCTGGGTACGGAGGAGCCGGAGGCGGGCATGGTGGAGCGGCTCGCCCTGCGGGAGGCCATCGACCACCTGCCGGAGCAGGAGAAAAAGACCATCCTTCTCCGGTTTTTCAAGGGCTTGACGCAGGAGCAGACTGCCCGGCTGCTCCACGTTTCACAGGTGCAGGTATCCCGCATGGAGCGCCGCAGCTTGCAGAAGCTGCGGGAGCTGCTGAGCGATTGATCGGCAGGACACGTTCAGGGCCGCAGCCGTGGCTGCTCCGGTCGGGAGGGCATGGCGCCGCCGTCGTCCAGCGGCAAAAACTCCGTCATGACGCCGCGATAGCGCTTGGGGAGAAACGTGTTCTGGCAGCGCGGGTTTCGCCGTTCCTTGATGGCTACCGTTTCGAAGAAGGTTTTCCAGAGCTGTCTGTACTGGAGCTCCGCCTCATCCGGCGCCGCCAGCTCCAAATGTTCCATCGGCACGATGCGGGCGCGCCCCTGCGCGTGGAACAGAACCTCGCGGTTGGTTTTGTCAAAAATGAAAAATGTCTCGTTTGCATAGCGTTCACAGAAATGGTAGCGCAGCAGCGGCAGAACGCGGTTTTTCGGCTCAATCACCGCGCCAAGCACACCGTGATAGTCCGAAAAACGCACAAAACCCCGGAGCTTTTCCAGCTCGCCGCTCATGTGCCGGAGAGACTTGTGCAGCGGATAGTACACCGGATCGGACAGATCCCCCATGAAGCCGCTGCCCTCCCGCAGCACCTTGCAGGCGAATGCGTAGAGATGCAGCTCCTTGTCCTCCATGCAGGTCAGGAAAGCTCTCCGCAGCACCTTCGCCGCCTGCGCCGACCGGGAAAAGATCCCCTGATACACCCGCTTGCTGTGTGCGGCGCTGGTGGGTACAGTGCGCACCTCGTACAGAGACAAGAATCCCTCGTCGGAAGAAAAGCCGACGGGGGATTCCTTATAGACATAGCTATCGTAAACACAGCACAAAAACCCCGCGAACGTCCCGTCGTATTGATAGATCACATCCAAGTCGTTCACCCCGCATCGTCAAATAGTGACAGCTGTTCTGTGCAGTTCTCTGGAAGAAAGCCCCGTTCCATCTGCGCCAGCTGTACCGGCAGCGTGTCCGGTGAGAAGTGCAGTCCCTGCCGCATTCTGCCGCCGCAGGTGATAAAAAACTGTGCCCGCTTCACAACGACGCCCAGCCTTTTCAGATCCTCGAAGCGGAGATGGCTCTGCCGCCGGGCTGACAGGATGCGCCGCGCACTGACCGGGCCGATGCCCGGCACCCGCAGCAGCGTCTCCAGATCCGCCCGCATGATCTCCACCGGGAACTGCTCCAGATGTGCCACTGCCCAACTGGATTTCGGATCGAGCCGACAGTCGAAGTTAGGGTGCGCATCGTCCAGCAGCTCCGCGGCGCGGAAGCCGTAGAAGCGCAGCAGCCAGTCCGCCTGATACAGCCGATGCTCCCGCAGCAGCGGCGGCTTTGTGTCGAGAGCAGGGAGGAGGCGGTTCTCCACCACCGGCACATATGCCGAGTAAAACACCCGCTTGAGCCGGTACTTCTCGTACAGCGACTCCGTCAATCGGAGGATGTGCCGGTCATCGTCGCCGGTGGCGCCCACGATGAGCTGCGTGCTTTGCCCGGCCGGGGCAAACACCGGTGCGTGCCTGTACTTGGCAAGCTCCGCCTTACTTTGGCGCACGCCGTCCCGTATCTGTCCCATGGGCCGCAGGATCGCGTCCTTCGTCTTATCCGGCGCCAGCGTCTGCAGGCCGGTTTGCGACGGCAGCTCGATGTTGACGCTGAGACGGTCCGCCAGCAGGCCCAACTGTTCCACCAGCTCCGGGGACGTGCCGGGAATGGCCTTGGCGTGGATGTAGCCGTTGAACCGGTACTCCTCCCGCAGGATGCGAAGCGCCCGTATCATCTGCTCGGTAGTATAGTCCGGGCTGCGCAGTACACCGCTGGAGAGAAACAACCCTTCGATGTAATTCCGCCGGTAAAAGCCGATGGTCAGCTCTGCCAGCTCCCGCGGCGTGAACGCCGCCCGCCGCGTGTCGTTGCTGCGCCGATTGATACAATATTTGCAGTCGAAGGTGCAGACATTGGTCATCAGCACCTTCAGCAGCGTGATGCAGCGGCCGTCCGCCGAAAAGCTGTGGCAGCATCCGGCGATGGAGGAGGTGGTGTTGCCGATCATGCCGGGGCTGGACCCGCGCTGCACACCGCTGGAGGTGCAGGCCGCATCGTACTTGGCGGCGTCCGTCAGGATCGACAGCTTCTCCAGAACATCCATGTCATTACGCCGTGCGGTGTCTGCGGCGGGGGGCCGGATGGTCGATGCAGTCGATGAGACGCATCACGTTGGCAGCAATGGAACCTGCGCCCAGCAGAGTGATGAGCAATCCGATCGTCGTCATAAGAGTTACCTCCATATCAAACTTATGTTCTATTTGTATTATAAATCGAACAGGCGTTCTTGTCAACATAAATCGAACAAAAATTCTACTTATTTTTCGGTAACGGTTGACCGCGGGCTAAAGCTGTATTAAAATAGAGGGCAAGAAAGAGAAAAGCGAGGCTTCTGCATGACGGAACTGGAGAGACGATTTATCGAGGCGCGGCGTGCTGCCATTGCCGCCGACTTTCAAAAGCTGAACCCACGCCAGCGGGAGGGCGTGCTGACTACAGAGGGGCCGCTGCTGCTGCTGGCAGGCGCCGGGTCCGGCAAGACCACGGTGCTTATCAACCGTGTGGCCAATCTGCTGCGCTATGGGCGGGGCAGTGACAGTACGGATATCCCCATCCCCGTGACAGAGGATGTGGCGGCGTTTCTGGAGGAATACGCCAAAGCGCCCGACGAGGAGCAGCGTCCGCTGATGCAGTATCTCTGCGCCGTGGAGCCCGCCCGCCCGTGGGAGGTGCTGGCCATTACCTTTACCAACAAGGCCGCCAACGAGCTGAAGGAACGGCTGGGCCGTATGCTGGGGGAGAATGTGGCGCAGGATGTGTGGGCATCCACGTTCCACTCCGCCTGTGTGCGTATTCTGCGCCGGGATATTGACCGCCTCGGCTTTGACCGCAGCTTCACCATCTACGATACGGACGACAGCAAGCGGGTCATCAAGGATATCCTCAAGGAACTGTCGCTGGACGAGAAGGCGTTTCCGCCCAGAGAGATCCTGAGCGTTATTTCCCGCGCAAAGGACGATATGCAGTCGCCGGAGGCGTTTATCCAGCAGTGGCAGGCCATCAACGATTGGCGGCGCATCAGGATCGGTAAAGTCTATGCGCTTTACAACAGAAAGCTGCGGGACGCCAATGCGCTGGACTTCGATGACATCATTCTGCACACCGTCCGGCTGCTGCAGGACTGTCCGGATGTGCGGGCGTACTACCAGAACAAATTCCGTTATATCCTCATCGACGAGTATCAGGACACCAACCACCTGCAATACCTGCTGGCCACCCTTCTGACCAACGAGCGGCATAATATCTGCGTGGTGGGCGACGACGACCAGAGCATTTACCGATTCCGCGGCGCGGACATCAGCAACATCCTCAGCTTTGAAAAGGAGTACAAGGGCGCCCGCACCATCCGGCTGGAGCAGAATTACCGCTCCACGCAGAACATTCTGGACGCGGCCAACGCCGTCATCCGCCACAATGAAGGGCGCAAGGGAAAGACCCTGTGGACGGAGAACGGGGCGGGGGAGAAGGTCACCGTCAAAACCGCTTTTAACGAGAGCGATGAGGCCAATTATGTGGTGGGACAGATGATGACAGGCTACCGCCGGGGCGAGAGCTGGAAGGACAACGCGGTGCTCTACCGGATGAACGCACAATCCAACGCGCTGGAATATGCGTTCAAGCGCAACGGCGTACCCTACAAGATCTACGGCGGCATGAAGTTCTTTGACCGCGCTGAGGTCAAGGATATGCTGGCGTATCTGTGCGTCATCAGCAACACCACCGACGATCTGCGTCTGCGGCGCATCATCAATGTACCCTCCCGCAAGATCGGGCAGACCACCGTGGACAAGGCGCAGCTCCTCGCCACCGAGCAGGGAAGCTCCCTCTATGAGGTGCTTCTCCACGCGGCAGACTATCCGGAATTGAAAAATGCGGCTGGCAAGCTCCTTGCCTTTACAGATATGATCGAGTCCCTGCGCCGGCAGCTGCCGGACTCCGATCTCATGGCGTTCTACGATCTGGTCTGCGAGAAGAGCGGCTACACCGCCGCCCTGCGGGAGAAGGACGATGTAGAGAGCCGCGGCCGTCTGGAGAACGTGGAGGAGCTGAAATCCAGCATCCAGGGGTATCTGGAAAATGCGGAGGGTGAGCCGACGCTGGCGGGCTTTCTGGATGAGGTGGCGCTGTACACCGATCTGGACAGCCAGTCCGACAGCGACAACTGCGTGACCATGATGACCATGCACGCCGCCAAGGGTCTGGAATTTCCCCACGTCTATGTGGTGGGCATGGAGGATGGACTTTTCCCCGGAAATCGCGCCATGGGCGACGCGGAGGAGATGGAGGAGGAGCGGCGTCTTTGCTACGTGGCCATGACCCGCGCCAAGGAGACGCTGACGCTGACAAACGCACGGCAGCGCATGCTGTTCGGCCGTACAGCCCCCGCTATGCCCTCCCGCTTCTTGAAGGAGATACCGGAGGAGAACATGGAGTGGCTCAGCAAGCCGCAGCCCCGCAGCGTGGAGAGCGATATCGGCTGGGGCGACGGCTTTGGCGACGGATACGCGGGCCAATACGGCGGATACGGGGAGAAGTACGGCAGCTACGGCGGATACGGCAGCGGACAGAGCCGCCGCGCCGCACCGGTCACCACGTCCCACGCATCTGCCGCCCCCACCGCAAAGCCGCTGCAAACAGCAACAGGCGGCGTCCGGAAGGCAGCGCCCTCCGGCGGGCTGATGCAGCTGGCGCCGGGTGAGAGCGTGCGCCACGATGCCTTCGGACAGGGTATGGTGCTGTCCGTCCGGGTCATGGGCAACGATGCGCTCATTGAGGTAGCCTTCGACACCGTGGGTACGAAAAAGCTGATGCTGCGGGCTGCCATGGGGCATCTGACCAAGGAATAAGCCCTTGTAAACTTAAAGTTGCGCCGGTTCCTGTACAGGCAACCTGAAGTTGATGGACATACCGGCGGCGATGGGATATAATTCAGGATAGAAAGACAGTTTGACCGACGAAAGGAGACACGCGATGGGATTTGGGTTTGGTTTCAGCGCATTCGATGTTATGTTCGTTCTGATGTTCGGCGTTATACTGGTGCTATTTATCGTTACAGCGGTGCGGGGCATCAGCACATGGAATAAGAACAATCATTCGCCGCGCCTGACGGTGGAGGCCACCGTGGTGTCCAAGCGGCAGAATACCTCCGTACACCACCACAACAATGCCGGTGACGCCACCGGCGCCCACGGTATACACACCACCACCTCCACCACCTATTACGCCACCTTTCAGGTGGCCAGCGGCGACCGGATGGAGCTGCACGTTGGCGGCCGGGAGTACGGTATGCTGGCCGAGGGCGACTTTGGTGAGCTGACGTTTCAGGGTACACGATATCTGGGCTTTGCCCGACAGGGTGTGGCCGAAACGACGCCGACCGAAGAAACTGAGGGGAAAACAGCGGCAGATGACGGAAAGCGCCGCAGCTGGGACCCAGAGCTGTAAAAGACGCAGAAATAGGAACAGCACAGCGCGGCTCTTTAGCCGTGCTGTGCTGTTTCTTGTGTTGGTTGAGAAAAGAAGAACGCCCTGCGGAAAATTCCGCAGGGCGCTTGTCTGTACAGTTCAGGCGCTGATCAAACTCAGATCGCGCGGGTAACTTTGCCGGAACGCAGGCACCGGGTACAAACATATACATGGCGAGGCGTGCCGTTGATCACTGCCTTCACGCGCTTGACATTGGGCTTCCAGGGGCGATTGGAACGCCGATGAGAGTGAGAGACCTTGATGCCAAAGCTCACGCCCTTGTCGCAAAATTCGCACTTAGCCATCCGTTGCACCTCCTTGCTGTCATAACATACGGGTCGCTTGCACCGCAAGCAGTTGATATAATAACAGATAATGTCATGAATTGCAAGCACTATTTGACAAAAAAACGAAATTTTTTTGGAAGGGGAAAGTGTTGCGTAACAAAGGGATACAAGATATAATATGAAATGGTAATTACGCGTATTTGCCGCCGTCTGCGGCAGGCGCCTCACAGGAGGAAGCTTTATGGAAAAAGTCAAGCGCACACCGGCCAGTCTGAAGAATATGGTGGAGACCTTCGGCATGGAGATCCTGCACAAGGGCCGGGATTTTGACAACACCGTTGTGACCATTTCGGATGTGAACCGACCGGCTTTGCAGCTGGTGGGTTTTTACGATTATTTTGACGATAAGCGCCTGCAAATTCTGGGCCGGGGCGAAATGCAGTTTCTGGAGCGGATGACAGAGGCTGAGCGGACGCGGGTGTTCAACAAGCTGCTGAGCTATCCGTTCCCCGCCATGATCGTCGCCAGAGATATGGAGGCGCCGCCGGAGCTGGTGCAGATGGCAAACAAGCACGACCGCACGCTGCTGCGCTCGGCGGAGTCCACGGTGGATGTGACCAGTAAGCTCATCGACTATCTGAACCGTGCCATGGCGCCTCAGATCGCCCGCCACGGCGTGCTGATGAACATTTACGGTCAGGGCGTCCTGATTTTGGGTGATTCCGGTATCGGCAAAAGCGAGACGGCTATCGAGCTGCTCAAGCGCGGCCACCGTCTGGTGGCGGACGACGCCGTGGAGATCCGCCGCATCTCCAACAACCTGTTTGGCACAGCGCCGGAGCTGATCCGCCACTACATCGAGATCCGCGGCGTAGGCGTTATCGATGTACAGCAGCTGTTCGGCATGGGCGCTGTGCAGTTTGACACGGAGATCGACCTTGTCATCCAACTGGAGCAGTGGGTGGACGGTAAATTCTACGACCGGCTGGGGCTGGGCGAGGAGAAGTACGAGATGCTGGAGGTGGAGCTGCCCATCGTCACCATCCCCGTGCGGCCAGGCCGAAATCTGGCGGGCATCGTAGAGATCGCCACCATGAAGAACCGGCAGATGAAGTATGGGTATAATTCAGCGCGGGATTTCGTGACGCAGTTTGACAGCAAGATGGACGCGATGATAAAGGAGAACAGGGCAAAGCAATGAAGTATGTGGGTGTAGATATCGGCGGCACAAACCTGAAGGCGGGACTGGCGGACGAAAACGGACAGCTTCTCGCCGTACAGAAAATGAAGGTGGCGTCCATCACGGATCAGCAGTCTCTGGCGTGGACCATTGTGGCCATGACGCAGGAGCTTGCCAAGAGCGCCGGCGTACCGCTGGACGAGATCGCCTCCGTGGGCGTCGGCGTGCCCGGAACGGTGGAGATCCGCTCCGGCTCTATTGGCTACACCTGCAACCTGCCGCTGCGGAATGTGCCGCTGCGGAAGCTGTTCCATCACTACCTGTCCATTCCGCTGTATATCGAGAACGACGCTAACTGCGCGGCGCTGGCGGAATACTATGTAGGCGCAGGCCGGGACAGCAAGCGCTTTGTGACCATCACGCTGGGTACCGGCGTGGGCGCGGGCATCATCCATAACGGTAAGATCTACCACGGCGGCAACGGCATGGCGGGCGAGGTGGGACACACGGTGATCCAGCTGAACGGCCTGCCCTGTCCCTGCGGGCGGCACGGCTGCTGGGAGCAGTATGCCTCTGCCTCCGCGCTGAAGCGCATGACAGCGGAGGCTGTGGCCGCCTATCCGGATAGTATTCTGGCACGCGTGGTGGCGGAAAACGACGGCCATGTGTCCGGCCAGTCCGCGTTTATCGCGGCGCGGCAGGGCGACCCTGTGGGGCAGCGTATCTGCGACGAATATGTAAGCTATCTGGCCTGCGGCATCGTAAACGTGGTCAATGTGTTCCAGCCGGACGCGCTGGCCATCGGCGGCGGCGTCAGCAACGAGGCGGACGAGCAGCTTCTGCTGCCGGTACAGCGCTGTGTGGCACGGGAGAGCATCCCCTGTGCCAAAAACCGGCGCACCCGCATCGTCAAGGCGGAGCTGGGCAATCAGGCCGGCATCATCGGCGCGGCGCTGCTGGGGAAGAACAAACGGATCTAACGGATCTGAGGATCTTTCAGGAGGAGTTATGAGCTGGTACGAGGCATTGGATCAATGGACGGCGGATTACCTGCCGGATATGACATACGAGCACGACGCACCGCTGTTTAGGCACACGTCGTTCCGCATCGGCGGCCCGGCGCGGCGCATGGCGTTTCCCAAGGACGGCAGCCAGATGGTGCTGCTGATCGAGGCGGCGCGCACCTGCGGGGCGCGGCCGCTGGTCATCGGCAACGGCACGAACCTGCTGTTTCCCGATGAGGGAGTAGACCGTCTGGTGGTGAACACACGGGATATGTCCGGTGTGACACTGGACGCGGAGGGCCGCGTTGCAGCGGAGGCCGGCGCGTCCCTGTCGCGGGTGGCGGTATTCGCCCAGCAGCACGGTCTGTCGGGGCTGGAGTTTGCCCACGGCATCCCCGGCAGCGTGGGCGGTGCGGTGTGTATGAACGCAGGCGCCTACGGCGGTGAGATGCGGCAGGTGGTGCGCAAGGCGACGGTGCTGTTCCCGGAGGAGGGCATCCAGACGCTTACCAATGAGGAGTTGACCTTCTCGTACCGGCACAGCCTGCTGACAGACCGTCCCGACGCGGTGGTGCTGCGGGCTGTTTTCACCCTGGAGACCGGCGAGAGCGCCGCGATCCGGGAAAAAATGGACGAACTGATGGCAAGGAGGAAGACTTCACAGCCCTTGGAATATCCCAGCGCGGGGAGCACCTTCAAGCGCCCGGAGGGGTATTTTGCCGCCGCACTCATCGACCAGTGCGGTCTAAAGGGGCTGACGATAGGCGGCGCGCAGGTATCGGAGAAGCACGCGGGCTTCGTCATCAACCGCGGCGGTGCTACCTGTGCAGACGTCTTGGCGCTGATGGCCCAGGTGCAGCAGCGCGTATGGGAGGAAAAGGGCATCCGGCTGGAGCCGGAGGTCAAGGTGATACACTGAGGAGCGAAACGTGGAGATACTCATTATTTCAGGACTTTCCGGCAGCGGAAAATCCCGTGCCGCCACTTTTCTGGAGGATATCGGCTACTATATCGTGGACAATCTGCCCGCGGAGATGATGCTGAAATTTGCCAATTTCTGCACGGCCTCCGGCGGTCGCTATGACCGGGTAGCGCTGGTGTACGATGTCCGGGCGGGCGAGCCGTTCCAGCGGCTCATCGACGTGCTGGACAAGCTGCGCCGCCGGGACGGTGTCCGGTGCCGTATGCTTTTTCTGGAGGCGGATACGCGGGTCATTATCAGCCGCTACAAGGAGACACGGCGCAGCCATCCGCTGTGCGCGGAGGGCATTACCATCGAGGAGGCCGTCCGGCGCGAGCGGGAGCTGCTGGCGCCGGTGCGGGAGTATGCGGATTTTGTGCTGGACACCACAGCATTTTCCACCTCCAAGCTGCGCAGCGAGCTTTTGACGCTGTTCGGCGGCGGCGACACCCGGCAGGCGCTGAATGTCAGCGTCATGTCCTTTGGCTTTAAGAACGGTCTGCCCCTGGAGGCGGATCTGGTATTCGACGTGCGGTTCCTGCCCAACCCCTACTATGTGCCGGAGCTGAAGGCCCTGACGGGGCTGGACGAGCCGGTGCGGGAGTATGTGTTCGCGTCGGAGGCGGCGGGGCGGTTTCTGGAGCGGCTGGAGCCGCTGCTGGCGTTTCTGCTGCCCCAGTACTTCCAGGAGGGACGGACGGAATTGGTCATCGCCGTAGGCTGCACCGGCGGGCGGCATCGTTCTACGGCGATGGCGCACCATCTGGCCAACTATATCGGCGGCTTAGGGTATCCGGTGTCCGAGAGCCACCGGGACATTTCACGGTAAGGAGAGGCGACGATATGGAGGAACTAATATCCATATTCCAGGGAATTCTGATGTTCTTTGAAAAACATGCGGTACAAATCTTTCCTGCTATATTTGCCGTTTTTATAGTCGTTCTTTTTGTAGTTTTACTTTCTCACCGCATCTTAAAGCGAAAAAAAGCCTTTGTACTGGAAAGCAGTGCTTATTATCACAAAGTAGAATCTTTAAACGACAGGTACAGTTTTCAGGAAGATATTTTTGATGATGGATGTTTCGATTACACGTATGTGTTTGATACTAAGCAAAAATATGACCATTACAGCGTAAATGAGGTCATGAATGCCCTTCTGCAAGAAAAACTACAAGTATTTGAACAGGCTATCAAGGATGTAGATAAAAACAAAGATGAGTATAGAAAATACTGTGCTGAATTCGAAAACCTCCACTCTGAAATAACGGTGGAAGAATGCAAGGCATATAAGGTTCGATACGATTGGTATCTTAAGACAGAACAGGCATTAGTCGAAGAAATTACAAAAAAACCCATTCTTGAAATTGAAGTATATTGTTGGAAAGAATATACAAGTCCTGCGGGCCGAAACCACTATGAGTGTGGAAAAACTTATCATGACAGTGAAATTCGTGAAATGCTTAAAAATACACGGGAATATGAGGCATATCGCGCCTCTGAGGAATGCAGACGGAAACTGGAGCGCAGCCGAATTACAGCAAAAATACGTTACCAAGTAATGCGTCGTGATCAATTCCGCTGCCAACTTTGTGGAGCACGGGCGGAGGATGGTGCACGTTTACATATAGATCATATTAACCCTGTATCCAAAGGTGGAACAAGTGATATGGGGAACCTGCGAACTCTTTGTGATAGATGCAACCTTGGTAAGGGCGATTCAGTCGAAGATATTAATCCATGTACATAACAGTGGAAAATCTGCCTATGAGAGAACGGATGGTTGTGCCCTACCGGGGAAGTTATAAGTTATAATGGAGGGGCGACGATGAGCTCATTTGCGTACAAGGCAAAAAACGAGATATGCCGGACACAGCTATCCCGGCAGTGCTGCGCCCGGGCGGAGGCCTACGGCGTGCTGCTGTACTGCAATACGTTCACGCCGTCGGAGGTACGGATCATCACAGAGAATCCGGAGTTTGCCGCACGGCTGCCCAAGCTGTTCCACAAGGCATTTTCCCTGAAATTCGACCAACTGCCGGAGAAGGACGGGCGGGGAAAGCTGATCTTCCGCATCACCGACCGGGACAAGCTGGCGCGGATCATCAATACGCTGGGGTACGACCCCCGTCAGATCATGGTGCTGCACGTCAACTTCGGGTTGTTGGAGGACGACTGCTGCCGGACGGCGTTCCTGCGGGGGGCATTTTTGGCAGGCGGCAGTGTAACTGATCCGGAAAAACGGTACCACATGGAGCTGGCCACCAACCACAAGCAGGCCAGCCGCGAGGTGTCCCGCCTATTGGAGGAGATGGGCTTTTTGCCCCGCTCGGTACAGCGCGGCGTGAACTATCTCATCTATTTCAAGCAGTCGGAGCATATCGAGGATCTGCTGACGAAGATCGGCGCACCGGCGGCTGCCATGGATATCATGACCGCCAAGGTAGACAAGGAGATCCGCAACGGCGCCAACCGCGCCATGAACTGCGACATGGCCAATGTGAATAAAACGCTGGACGCGGCACAGGAGCAGGTATCCGCCATCGAAAGGCTGCGGGAGAGCCGGCGGTGGGAGCTGCTGCCTGAGAAATTGCGGCAGACAGCGGAGCTGCGTCTGGCATATCCGGAGCTGTCGCTGACACAGCTGGCGGAGCGATGCGACCCGCCGGTGACAAAATCCTGCATCAATCATCGGATGCGTAAACTCATGGAGGAGGCAAACGAGCTATGACAAAAAGAGAACGGTGCCTGCGGGCCAAGGAATGCCACGAAAAGGGCCTGAACTGCGGACAAAGCGTGCTGCTGGCCTTTACGGACGTAACAGGTCTGACGGAGGCGCAGAGCACGGCGGTGGCCAGCGGCTTCGGCGGCGGACTGCGCTATGGCGGCGTGTGCGGCGTGGTCAATGCGGCAGCTGTGGTACTGGGTATGGTGTATCCCAGCACGCTGGAGAATGGCCCTGCGGGGAAAAAGCGCTCCACAGAGTTGACACAGGATTTTCAGCGGCGGTTCACGGCACGGTTCCACAAGCTGGACTGCCGCGAGCTGCTGGCGGAGAAGGAACTGGACGCCACGGATATGGCGCGGGAGCTGGGTGTGACGCACCACTGCCGGATGCTGGTGGTATCCGGCACAGAGCTGCTGTGCGATATGCTGGACGAGCTTTGTAAATAACACAGAGGGATAGGGGATAGCATGGGATTCGTACATCTGCACGTCCATACGGAGTACAGTCTGCTGGATGGTGCCTGCCGGATACGGGATCTTCCGGCGCTGGTCAAGGAGATGGGGCAGAACGCGGTGGCCATTACGGACCACGGCGTGATGTATGGCGCCATCGACTTTTACCGCGCCTGTAAAAAGGAGGGCATTCATCCCATCATCGGCTGCGAGGTCTATGTGGCGCGGCGCACGCGCTTCGATAAGCAGCATGAGTTCGATGCGGAGTCCCGCCATCTGGTGCTGCTGTGCAAAAACGAGACGGGCTATCGCAACCTGTCCTATATGGTCAGTCAGGCGTTTACCGAGGGCTTCTACATCAAGCCCCGTATCGACATGGAGCTGCTGCGCCAGCATTCCGAGGGACTGATCGCACTGTCGGCCTGTCTGGCAGGCGAGATCCCCCGCCGGCTGGTGAACGGCGACTACGATGGGGCGAAGGCGTATGCCCTGACCATGCGGGATATCTTTGGGGAGGACAGCTTCTATCTGGAATTGCAGGATCACGGCATCGCCGACCAGACTGAGGTGAACCGGCAGCTTTTGCGCCTCCACACCGAGACGGACATCCCGCTGGTGTGTACCAACGACGCCCACTACCTGCGCAGGGAGGATGCCGAGAGCCACGACGTGCTGCTGTGCATCCAGACGGGCAAGACCGTGGACGACGCCAACCGGATGCGCTACGAGCCGCAGAATTTCTATCTGCGTTCCACGGAGGAGATGGAGGCGCTGTTCGCCGGGTATCCGGAGGCGGTGGCCAACACCCAGCGCATCGCGGATATGTGCCAGCTGGAATTTACGTTTGGCAAATACCACCTGCCGGAGTTCCAGCTGCCGGAAGGCTACGATTCGCCCTCGTATCTGCGGAAGCTGTGTGACGAGGGGTTTGTCAAGCGGTACGGCGGCAGCAGGCCGGACTACCGCAGGCAGCTGGACTATGAGCTGGACATGATCGAGAAGATGGGGTTCACCGATTACTTTCTCATCGTGTCCGACTTTGTGCGCTACGCGAAAAGCGTGGATATCCCCGTAGGGCCGGGGCGCGGCTCCGCCGCAGGCTCCATGGTGTCCTACTGTTTGGAGATCACGGATATCGACCCCATGAAGTACGACCTGTACTTCGAGCGTTTTCTCAACCCGGAGCGGGTATCCATGCCCGATATTGATATGGACTTCGGCGACACCCGCCGGGGCGAGGTGGTAGACTACGTTCGCCGGAAGTACGGCGACGACCATGTGGCACAGATCGTTACCTTCGGCACCATGGCGGCTCGCGCCGCCATCCGGGATGTGGGCCGCGCCCTGAACATGACCTACGCCGAGGTGGACGTGGTGGCCAAGCTGGTACCGGCGGGGCCGGGCGCGCTGCATATCACGCTGCAGGATGCGCTGAAGCTCAGCAAGCAGCTGGCTGACCTATACCGGGACGATCCACGGGTAAAGAAGCTTATCGACACCGCCATGGCGCTGGAGGGGATGCCCCGCCACGCTTCTACCCATGCAGCAGGCGTGGTCATCACCAAGCGGCCGGTGTACGAATATGTGCCGCTGGCGCGGAACGACGACGCTGTGGTGTGCCAGTATGTCATGACCACGCTGGAGGAGCTGGGCCTGCTGAAAATGGACTTTCTGGGTCTGCGGAACCTGACGGTGCTGGACGACGCGGTGAAGATGGTACAGCGGTACAAACCGGACTTCACGCTGGCCGGCATCCCCGACGACGACCCGGAGACCTACGAGATGATCTCACAGGGCCGGACGTCCGGCGTGTTCCAGATCGAATCCACCGGCATGACCGGCGTTTGCGTGGGGCTGAAGCCCCAGAATATCGAGGATATCACCGCCGTCATTGCGCTGTACCGGCCGGGGCCCATGGAGTCCATCCCACGCTTTATCGCCTGCAAGCATGACCCCAAGCTGGTGACATACAAGCACCCCAAGCTGATCCCCATTCTGTCGGTGACCTACGGCTGCATCGTCTATCAGGAGCAGGTCATCCGTATTTTTCAGGAGCTGGGCGGCTTCTCGCTGGGACAGGCAGACATGGTGCGCCGGGCCATCAGCAAGAAGAAGGCCAAGGAGATTGAAAAGGAGCGGCACGCCTTTGTCTACGGAGACCCGGAGCGTGGCATCCCCGGCTGTATCGCCAACGGCATCGAGGAGGCCACGGCGCAGGCCATTTACGACGAGATCTTCGACTTCGCCAACTACGCCTTCAATAAAGCCCACGCTGTCAGCTATGCGGTAGTGGCCTACCAGACGGCGTACTTCAAATGCCACTACACCAAGGAGTATATGGCGGCGCTGCTGACCAGCGTGCTGGATAACTCCGACAAGGTGGCGGGCTATATCGGCGAGTGCCGGGACTGCGGCATCACGCTGCTGCCGCCGGATGTGAACCGCTCCTACGACCGGTTCACCGTGGAACCGGAGGGCATCCGCTTTGGTCTGGTGGCCATCAAGAACATCGGGCGGGGCTTTATCCTGTCCGTGGTCAAGGAGCGGGAGCAGGGAGGACTGTTCAAGTCCTTCCAGGACTTCTGCCAGCGGATGTATGACTGCGGCGACATGAACAAGCGCGCCGTGGAGAATCTCATCCGCAGCGGCGCCTTCGACAGTCTGGGGGACAGGCGCTCCCAGCTCATCGCCGTGTACGAGATGGTGCTCGACACCATCGGCAGCACCCGGCGGCAGAATGTAGAGGGACAGCTGGATATGTTCGGTATGGCGTCTGTCTCCGGCGGAGAGGACGCCAACAAGATCCAGCTGCCGGACATCCCGGAGTACTCCGCCACCGAGCGGATGCACATGGAGAAGGAGACAACGGGACTGTACCTGTCCGGCCATCCCATGACCGACCGGCGGCCGCTGGCACGGAGGCTGGGCGCCGCGGCTATCCACGAGATCCTGGACGATTTTGCCGGGGAGGACGGGCCTGTACGGTTCGCCGACGGACAGAATGTCACCGTGGCGGGCATCGTCACCGCCAGCAAGACCCGCACCACCAAAAACAACACCCTCATGGCCTATGTCATGGTGGAGGATGAGACGGCGGCCATCGAGCTGCTGTGCTTCAGCCGTACTATCGACCAGTGCGGCAGCTACATGGCGGTGAATACGCCGGTGCTGGTAAAGGGGCGGTTGTCCGTGCGGGATGAAAAGCCGCCCCAGATCATGTGCGACAGCATCTACCCGCTGGAACAGAGCGTCCCGGCAGGGGAGACACAGCAGCGGCAGCCTGAGGAGCGGGCGGTCATCTATCTGAAGGTTCCCAGCATGGACAGCCGGGAATTCCGGCAGATCAGCCGCGTCATGACCATGTTTGAGGGGGACACGCCCCTGAAGGTTCGGGTCGCGGACACCGGCAAGATGCTGGGCACCACGTGCCTGAACCATCCGGCGTTCCTGCAGGAGTGCCGGGATTGGCTGGGCGGCGACAATGTGGTGGTACGAAAGAAATAATGGGTATCGGGTGCGGCGCGAAAGCGCCGCACCTTTGCGCGTTCGGGGCATACACTGTATTGAAAGAGCTATTCTTTCAGTACTTATTAGGAGGTCATACCATGCCTGAGAATCTGATGCCGGGCCCCGTCTGCGATCTGAGCAGCGTGCGCGAGTCCGTTTGCGTCCATACACGGAAGATCTTTGACTCCTGCCGCGACAAGGACTGTGTGGAGGATCTGCGCTTTTATCCCACCGCAGCGGCACAGGAGGTGCTGCGTACATCCCAGATGATCAAGGGCGGTACGGCGGAGCTGCTGTATATTTATACGGACGTAGAGCCGGTCACCTTCAACCGTGGGTTCTACTCCATCGATATGCGGTTTTTCTACCGGGTCACCCTGCAGGTCTGCACCGGCACGCCACGCTACACCGAGGCGGAGGGGCTGTGCGTCTTTGACAAGCGCTGCATCCTGTTCGGCAGTGAGGGGAACGCCAAGATCTTCTCCTCCGACACAGCGCTTGACGAGTTGGATATCCCCGGACGGATGCGGACAGATCTGCCCATTGCCGTGGTGGAGGCGGTGGATCCCATCGTGCTGGATACCAAGGTGACGGACTGCCCGCCCGCACCGGCCTGCGACTGCGGGCGCTTGACGGAGATCCCGTCCTTTATCGCCCAGAGCTTCGGACAGACGCTGGTGCTCGATGACAGCGCCAACCGGCGGTTCTATGTGACGCTGGGACAATTCACGCTGGTACGGCTGGAGCGGGACACCCAGCTGCTGATCCCGGTGTACGACTACTGCATCCCTCAATCCGAATGTCCCTGCGACGCGCAGGAGGATCCCTGCGGGCTGTTCCGCAGCGTGGCCTTCCCGGTCAACGAATTCTTCCCGCCCAACACGGTGGAGACGCCCAACGACTACACCAGCACGCGCAATTACTGCGCCTGCCACTGAGAAAGGGGAGCCGTACCGGCAGCGGTACGGCTCCCGCTCTTTACAAATCTCTGTTTTTTGCGTATAATAAAGAAAAAAGCAGGGGAGGGCTCTTCCATGGGTATTGGTTTCATCCAGGACAAGCTGGAGATCAAATTCCTCATCTTATATATCGCCGCCCGGGTCACTGAGCCGCTGGAGCCGGCGGCTATGCAGGATCTGACTATGTGCGATGACGGCATCGACTATTTCGATTACACCGAATGCCTGAACGATCTGGTAAAGACGGAGCATCTGCGCGTCACAGAGGATGGGCGGTACGTTATCACGGAGAAGGGGCTGAAGAACAGCCAGATCTGCGAGTCCAGCCTGCCGTACTCCGTGCGGCAGCATTCCGACAAGAATATTGCTGCGTATAACAAGGAGGCATTGCGCCGCGCACAGGTGCAGAGCCGTGTGACGGAGCGAGAAAACGGCACCTACACGGTGACGCTGGCGCTGCGTGACGACGTGGACGAGCTGATGGAGCTGCGGCTGATGGTGGCGGATCACGCCACGGCGGATGAGCTGGCCCAGCGGTTCCAGCAGGAGCCGGAGAAGCTGTACGCACAGCTGACCGAGCTGCTGTGTGGCCGGTAAAACGTCTGTATATCCATACGAAAAAGACGCAAAAGCACCGCGGCGCTGCCGCGGTGCTTTTCTGTTACTTCTTCTTTTTCTTGTTCTTGCCATCCTTAGGCTTGCCGTCCAGACCGATAGGCGCCTGTCCGCTGATGGCGCGGTAGTGGTTGATCTTGTCCACCCGCTTCTGCTGCTTGAGCGCCTTTTCCTTCTCCTTGGCTTTCTTGGCGGCGGCCTTCTTGTCCGCCTCCTTCTTCTGGCGGTAAGCCACCTTGTCCGGATCCTCCTCCAGATCCTTATATTTCTCGGGATGTCTGGCCCAGTCGATGCGGTAGGCCGTCAGCGCGATCATCAGAATCGCGCCCACAATGATGATGCCGTAAAAAAGAATATCCCAGAACATAGGAGGACCTCCTGCACATATTTGCCTCAGTATACCGTAAACCCGTGCGGTTTGCAAGAAAATGTTTCCGGCACGGTTGTCTTTTTGATTTACACTCTTAGTGCAAACGTGTAGCGCTGTTGCTCTGCACGAAATTTAACTAAGTGAGGTATTTCAAGATGCGTATCAAGGTCTATGGCAAGGCACATTTGGAGGGCATTGCCAAGAAAACCGGCAATCCCTACAACTTCAATCAGGTGCATTTCCTCGGCAAGGCTCGCGGTGTCGAGGGTCTGGCAGCGCAGACGCTGGCGCTTGACCCGTTCGACTACCCCATTGACCGTATCGAGGTCAACCGCGAGTATGACGTGGAGTTCGACAATCGCGGCTATGTGGTCGGCTTCTCTCCTGTAAAGTAAGTCTCTCCTTTCTTTCCATGCCCCTTTTGCATCTGCCCGCCCGCGAGGGCGGGCCGTTGCAGGGGGGGTCAGTATTACCCCCCTGCAACTTCTGTGAATTTGTGATTCTTTGACAAAAATTATCAATCTACGGTAGGTGTCCCTAATGGCAACTGTACGTTCGCGGAAATGGCTAATAACCATCAATAACCCCTTGGAGCATGGCTTTGACCATGCCCGCATTAGGGCGGCTGTTCTCGATTTGCCGTCTTTGGTCTACTGGTGTATGTGTGATGAACAGGGCGATGAGTGTGAAACTCTCCATACGCATATCTATGTGGTCTGTGAACAGGCTGTTAGCAATACACAGGTAGACGCACGTTTCCCCTCGTTCCACCGCGATATAGCCCGTGGCAAATCCTCTGAAAATCGCGCTTACGTTCTCAAGGACGGCGAGAAGTTCAACAAGCAAGCTGACGGCTCGTACTCCTACAAGGACACTGGCGGTCACCTGCACGAAGGTATTAACTTCTCTGATACGTTCGAGGAGGGCGGTGAATTGCCCGACGAAAGGCAGGGCAAGAGCCGCGACGCTGACAAAATCGTTGACCTTATCAAGTCAGGCGCGAGCAATGAGGAAATCGTGGATGCTGTTGCATCCTCGTACCGTGACCTCGAAAAGATAGAACGTGTCCGCTCCATGTATCGTGACGCGCAATTCAAGGATACTTGGCGCGAGTTGGAAGTGACCTACATATTCGGCAAGACCGGCAGCGGCAAGACCCGCTCCGTCATGGACAAGTGCGGCTATTCCAACTGCTATCGCGTGACCGACTATAAGCACCCGTTCGATACTTATGACGGTCAAGATGTGATTATCTTCGAGGAATTTCGCGGTGGTCTAAAGCATGGCGATATGCTGAATTATCTGGACGGCTATCCCCTGCTTCTCCCGTGCCGCTATTTTAACCGTCAGGCGTGTTATACCAAAGTGTTCATCATTACCAATATTCCCCCTGATGAGCAGTATTTGAACGTAGACAGGGAATCGCGGCAAGCGTTTTACCGGCGTATCCACAAGGTACTGCGTTACGGCGATTGCGGTCGTATCTATGAGTATCCCGGCGTAGATGCGTACTTGAAAAACCGTGACACGGACGACGACTATATAACTGTTGAATTGTGAGGTTTGAAGCATGAATAGAGTTGTAATTTCTTTCGGTGAGTTCCTTTCTTTCGCGGACGAGTTTGCTGACCGTCTGGACGCTCTCAACGTTCCCGAGGACGTGGCTGCTGAAATCCCCGTTATCTTTGAGATGGACGAGGACGGCAACGGCAAGGTGTCTATGTCTATCCCGCTGCGCTATTCGCGAGGTGGTCGCCGTGTGCAGTGATACTTATCGGCTGAAAGACCTGCTTGACGGCTTGCAGACCGTGAAAGACCAGTTGGAAATGATGGGATACCCTTATCCCGTCAGCGCTGACTTTAAGGTAACTATCACTAACCGCAAGGGTGAGCCGAAGTTCTCTGTTTCGCTGCCCACCATGCGTGTATAAGGAAAGCGCCCTCCGGGGCGCTATCCTTGGAGCTATCTTTTGAATATGCACTTTCAAATTTATGCCTACCTGTACCGCCGTGCTCGCCGTTGGTGGTGTCGGCTTAGGAGGAAAAAGTACATGGCTATGAAGCATTTTGACCATTTCAAATGGTGCGTCATTGGCGGCTTTGCCTATGCGCTCGGTCGCTTTCTGTTCAACTATCTGAAAGCTTTTATGTGATTCCATTGCGGGGTGGTGTAAGGGTAACATACCGGTTTCGTTGTCCGGCGCTGCAAGTTCGATTCTTGCCCCCGCATCCAAAATTCTAAAACAACGAGGTATTGCCATGATTCAGTTTCTCATCACCGCCGCTATCGTGCTGGTGTTCGTATTCATCCTTGTGCTGCTCGGCTCTGGTATGCTGTGGGTGGTTGTCAAGGTTTTGCGCTCCCTGTTCCCGCATAGGTTCAAGCCCGGTAAAAAGCGCGAAAAGGACGAGGTATAATACCCCGTCCCCGTATATTCCCCGCGCCTGTCTCTGTGGTGTTTTTACCATTGGTAAAAAGATATTGTCAATGTTTGCGTGTTATCCGCTTTAAGCCTGATATTGCCAACTCTACCCATAGTATGTAGTCCATCAACGATAACAACGGATTGTCAAAATTGATTAGTCCTTTGATGCAAATGCCATAGAAAAATTGCCATGCTGCGTTGGTGGCGGTCAGGAGTTCATTCATGTTTGATAACCTCTCTTTCGGTGAATGTATTGGTACGATTATGGGGCTCGGTGCCTTGCTTCGCTTTGGCGCGCTGATTGCTGATTACTTCCTCGGCAACGTTAAGTGGTTGTTCTCTTTTTTGAAAGTACACTTTCAAAAGCCCCCTAAACGCACTTAATCCCCCGCCTTGCGGCGAGGGATGATGGTTAGTCTGTCCAATTATTCATTTCTCGTTCGATTTCATCTATGGTGTTCTGCGCTGAATGGTAGTCGCGGCGGGTTTCCCGTTCTTCCTTACGCTTAAAGTATTTGATGGCTTTGATACTTAAGCTGGCTATCAATATTATTATGGCTATCTTTACAAGAACTCTGACCAAATCAATTATTAGGTAGGGGTCATTCGGAATAAACATATTATTTCTCCTTTGAGGTGTTTTTATGAATTATACTTTACAAAAATTGAATTGTAAACCCCTCATTGGCGCGATTCTTAGTATTATAGTTGCATTGTCGCTCTCTACTCGTGCTTACGCTGCGTATTCCATGCGGCTTATTCCGAATTTTCTTTTTGATAAGAAGTCTGTCTATGTTGCTGAGAATATTTCTCCTCGTTCTTCATCTTTGGCATCTGTCACAATTAGTTATGACAGTTTGGCGGATTTGGTTTACTATTGCAATGAACATGGCTTGTCTACTACTCTTGCGTATAATACTGCACTTTCGGTGTATGTCGGCTTTGTAAGTGATAGTGCTCTTGATGTAAAGAAATTCCGTGTGGCTTCCTTGCATGGTCTATTGGGTAGTGTGGACGGAAAAGTTTACGTTGCGGAACGTAAAGACTCCGGCGGTACTACAAATAACACCTATAATTACAATCAGACAATTATCAATAATCCGTCTGGTACTCCGAGTTCAAAGCCCGGCTATGGCGGCAATGTGTCCTCGTCTACTTCTGACCGTAAGTTGCAGGAAGATTTGTATTATCGGGTCTGGTATATCGGTGAATATATCTCAATTTTGACTGACTGGGCAAAATTCATTGATGCAGATGTGACCAGCATATTTAAGCATTTGGACAAAAATATAGTTCCCGCTTTGGATGCCGTTAACAAGAATATCATTGCGTTCAAGGACAACGCGATTACTAAGCTGCGCGCGATTTATGCTATTTTGGATGATTCCTACGATGTTCAATTCAACTTGCTTGGTGTGGCAAGAAGTATCTATTCCAGCGTCTCCGGCATCGGTTCTCGCCTCGACAGTGTTATATCTAACGGTGCGGTACAGGTCAATACCACCTCGCTGGAAGCCCGGTTGGACAAGCTGATATCCATGTATAGCAAGGTCAATAGTGTGGTGCTGGATACTGCCGCTATCAACGGCGGGCAAATCAAAGCTGCTGTCGGCGGTGAGCTTGAGGATGTTGTGTTTTGGGGCAATTCTGTCCGGTCTGGAAGTAAATTTGTCACGAACACCGTGCAGTATACTCTGAACGGCGCTGTTGTTCGGGTGTATGATATCTCTCTGCGCGGTTTGTCAATTGGCAACAGCGTTCCTGATTCTGTCCATGTGGATGATGCGTTAATTAAATCCGGCATTTGGCAGAGTGGTGGGAAATACCGCATATCTGATACTTATAACGCCGCTACTGGTGAGTATGTGCAGCGTGTGGGCAGCGCTGTTTATGATGGCTCGGAGGCATGGAAGCTGGTAAAGAAAACAGACGGCTGTAATTTGTTTTACCTTGTGGACAGTGCATTTGCTGGTATTTCTGGAAATACATTTTGCTACTCTACTCGCGCACGGTTTGCGTATGTTCCCTATGATTTGGCTCTGAATACTAAGCCGGATGCTGCTTCTGCTTATGCGAACAAGTTTACGGTATGGGGTGGCCTCATTCGCTTCTGTGTCCCTGCTAATGATTTCCCCGACTTGGCGGCATGGACGAACGGTCTTGCCAATCTTAGTAAGGCGGGTACTCCGTTGGAGGTTTGGTATGTCCGTCCCTCCGCAGTCAGCACTATGCTTGACCGTACCTTCATAGGTATTCCGGAGGGTGATAGCACCATCAAGGCTGACCGTATCCGTATTACGGGCAAGTATGAAACATATGACAGCTACACACAGACTGCCGATATCATCAACGCTATCAACGGCATTCCGACCTTTGACGATACCGCCGTTGTGGGTGCTATCACGAAGCTTGAAAATGCACTTTCGAAGCCGTCAGCTGCTGTTACCGCTGACTTGACAGAGGTGACAACCCGGCTGGACAAGCTGATTGAAAACTCTGCGTCCAAGGTCGAAAATGTTACCGTCAATATCACGGAGGACAACGACGCTTTCAATGTGTTCTATGTGACTACGGACGGCGGCAACAAAAAGCCTGTCGGCGAGGTCGCCGGTGATACGCTTTCGGCTTCTGGCAAACTGCTGAATTTCCTGTATAAGCTGTGCTTTGAGGGCGCTCTCTCAAAGGCCGGTGAAAGTATCGACACTATGAGCAGCTTCTATTTTGATACCGGCGCTGGAACGGAGGGGAGCGTATGGGATTGATATCTAACCTGATTCTTGTCCTTACGGATATTGGCAGCTTCTTCTCCTTTTGCCGTGACTTCTTTGATGCGCTCCCGTTTGCGGTAAAGCTGCTGATATACTTTGTGTTCGGCATCTTTCTGCTGTTTGGCCTTATGCGTATTGTCTTGAAGGTGGGTGGTTAAGTGATAGACTTGATTCTCGCCACGTTCAAGTGGCTTCCTACGCCCCTGTTTCTGCTGGTGTCGGCTGTTCTCATGTTCTTCTTTATCTTTGTAGCGGTGTCTGTCCTTATCGCTGTTTACAAGCTGGTTCAATTTCTTATCGGCGTCTTGGGCGGTATTTTGGGAAAGGTGGTGGCACTATTTGTCTGATTTGATGGCCTGTATTCGGATGTTCATTTCTAATGCTTGGAAGTTCTTTCAGGTAAATGTGCCTGGTACTAACTTCTCCTTTGCCGTTCTTACGATTGGCCTATTGCTTGTCCCGGTCAGTCTGTCTTTCCTGTCCCTTGCTCTTGGTTTCCCCGTGGGGAATGTGGATAGTGCGTCTGCGTCCTTTGGTACACGGGGCAGTAAAAAATACAAGGTTTCCGCTGCCCGTAAAAATGATGTGAGGTAACTGCTATGGATTTTGAAAATACACTTTCAACCGTTGATGAGGTCAATACTGCTCCCGCTGCCGATACTGGCGCGGACAACGGCTCTCAAGTTATCGTTGTACAGGGTGAACCTGCCGCCTCGCCGCAGCAGTCCACCATGCTTGACCCTCCCACGCTGGAAAGCGCTGGCTTGCCCTATGTGGTGCGCTCCGTGTTCGGCAGCTACCACCAGCGAACTCAGACCGTGACCACGGTGGAAGCGGACGGCTCTACCACGTCCTCTATCGAGCCGGTCAATGGTCTTGCCGGTCTTGACTGGTATTGGCTCTCCGGCGTATTCCTGTTCTCACTCGTCCTGTGGAGCTTCTTCCGCTTTTTAGGGGTGGTGTTCAAACGATGACAGAAATGATTGACTTTTGCACCGCCATCCTCGGCGCTATCTGTGACTTTCTCATTGAGCCGCCTATCTTCTATCTGTTCAGTCTAATCTGCTTCGCCGTTATCGTTGGTATCGTGCGCAGCTTACTTAGAAATCACTAATGAAAGGAGCGTTGCCGAACGACTGAGGTTGCTGCTGTCACTGTCAGCTCTCTGCTGACCTCCATCGGTACTGTGTTCACCGCCGCTATTGGCTGGGTCGGTACTGTGGCTAAGACCATTGCGGATGAGCCTATCTTGCTGCTTGCTTGTGTGGCTATCCCCCTGTGTGGTCTGGGCGTTGGCCTGTTCAAGCGTCTGCTGTCTGCTCGCGCTTGATAGCTCCCGCGCTCCCCAAAATCTAACGAAAGGAATTGCGTATTATGGCTGAAATCATTTCTTCCATCACCAGTGTGTTCACCGCCGCTATCGGCTGGGTCGGCACTGTGGCCTCCACTATCGCCGGTCAGCCCATTCTCCTGATCTCCTGCGTGGCTATCCCCCTGTGTGGTCTGGGCGTGGGTATGTTCAAGCGTCTGCTGTCTGCTCGTGCCTGACAATAAAAAAGAGGGGGTGTGCGTGCGCTCGCCGCACACCCCCTCTTGAATCTACACTTTCAAGAATGGTGATGCTATGAAAATCAATTTCCCCAAGTTGAAGCCCCGCGCTAAACCCGTGGCGCTCTCTTTGTACTTCGGAATCCCCGGCGCTGGTAAATCTACCTTTGCCGCCTACCTTGCCAAAAAGGACATGAAGAAAGGCCGTAAGGTCTGGTCTAATTTTGGCATTACTGGCGCTATGAAATGCGAAAAATCCGACTTCGGCAAATACATGATGACCGATGGCCGCTTGATTATTGACGAGGCCGGTTTGGAATACGATAACCGCAAGATGGCTATGACCAACGATGAGATTTACTTTTTCAAGTATCATCGCCATTACCAGTTGGACGTGGACTTTTTCAGTCAGGGTCTTGATGTAGATATCAAGATTCGGAAGCTGGCTCGTCATATCTATCTTATTAAGCCCTCTCTGCTCCCGTTCTTCATCAAGCGCAAGGAGATAGGCCGCAAGGTCGGTATCAACGACATGACCAAGGAAATCTGTGACGAGTATTTTTTTGTTCCGTTTATCGCCGGTGGCACGAAACTGATTTTCTGCCCGCCTCTCTGGAAACTGTTCAATACGCTTTCTCGCAAGCCCCTGCCTGAAAAGGAATGGGACATTTGGTAAACGCCCCCGCCCTACGGCTGGGGCTTTTCCTTTGCCCTCTGTGCTTCGATAGAAACAAGGGGTATACGAATATACCCCCTGCCTCTGTCGTTGTTGTTTTTACCCACGGTAAAAGATTATCCGCAAATCTCGTACCCGTTGCGTTTCATCCATGCCGCCGCTTGATGCTCCTGTGCGAAAGTCCGGCTCTTGCGCTTCTGTCTGTCCCGCCCTTGCAGCGTCTGCCCGCTGGCCGCCTGTATCTGATACCGCACCTTGCCGTGCTTGGTGACTACGTTGTAATACACGGCCTGTCCCTGCTGATTGATGCCTTTCATGGCCTATCCCCCCTTTAGTATCCGTACTTGGCTATGCTGTCGTAAGTATCCGCGAGCCGCCGATAGTAGTCTGCATACGCTTCCGCTTCTGTCCTTGCAGGTGCATCGGGATTATGTGTGAAATAGCGGCCTTGGCTGAAACTCACAGTGCGGTTATCCCTGTTGTCATACAGCCATGTTACGTATGATTTGTATTCGTTCTTTCCTATGGCGTAACCGAAGTCGCTGCTGGTGTTCTTCGCGTCAATGATGGTAAATCCTGCGTTCTCCATGCCAATGATAGTGTTCATATTCTGTCCTTTCTCCCCGTGTAGCCGATAGGTCAGCTTTTGAAAATGCACTTTCAAAGTGCTTGTTTGTCCTCGTCTTTCAGCCAGATCTTGACGGTGATGCTCTCGGCGTTCGGGTGCGTGAATTGATACGCTTCCACCCACTTCGGAATATCTGCCAGCGGCATTACCGGGTAGTGCTGCGTTCTGTTGTTCGCCCCCGGAAAGTAGCACCGGGTACTCATTGCATAACTCGGCTTTGCTTTCGCCATTACTCCACGACCTCCATTTTCTCCATGCAGTCCCCGCAAATCAGGTTGACCGCCTTTGTTGCCCGGACGCTGTTCTTGCAGCAGGGACATACATATTTCCGTGTGCTGCTGCGCTTCGGCGGCTCTGTGCTGCCGCCTGTCTGTGTGCCGCCGTTCCCGGCCTTGCCGCCCGTACTGGCTGGCGGTGTCCAGCCGCCGCCGCGATTCATCATGATTTCAGACCAGCCCTGCGCTATGGTGTAGTCAATCAGACTTTCGCTCGGCTCTGTGATAGTCCATCCATAGGTGGGGTGATGCTCGATAATCAGCCCCCGCCGCTCTGCCTCTTTCTTGAATCTCTTGTTGTGGTAGGTGTTCCCCCGGCTGCAATCCTGTACCCCGTGTGCGAGGTTGTACAGGTGTACCGCCTCGTGCATGATGGTCGCCACGACATTCTCAATAGGCCGTTGCAGCGTCTCCGCTCCTATGTTCAGCTCGTGCCGCCGTTCCTCGCCCTTGCTCTTCCAAATCTTGGATACGGTCACATGGCCGTATGCCCTCGGCGTACTCTGAATGGTAATAATAGGCTCTTCCAGCTCCCCGCCGAACCAGTCCGCATTGATGGCGCGGAAAATCTTCTCAAGGTATCCCGCTGTTCTGCTGGTCTTGATGGTGTCTTTCATGTGTGTACTCCTTTCCTTGTCCTGTGCATCCCCGCCCGCGCCCGTGGCGCGATAGATTTGCTTCTTAGATTCGAGCCTGAGCTGCTATGTGATTGGGCGGATTTGCTTTTTCCGTTCGGTATGATATGTTGCGCCCTCGCGGTCGGCGTGATCTCAAGGGCGTCTCGAATAACCCTTCCGCTATTCGATTTGCCCCTTGAGTTCTCGCCGTCGCCGCGAGTTAGGGCGCATCATATCAGAACGGAGAAAGCATTTTCCGCCATCGCATCTGCGATGCGATACCCCGCAGTAAAGAATTTTCCGCCGTCTCCCGCAAGGCGGAAAATTGTTTTCTGATAATCTTTCGTCCCGCCGCAGCGGAAAACGCCGCACTTGCAGTCACGCGAAAAGTGTGGTAAAATAAGCAAAACGAAACGCCAAGGGTACAAAACCCTCGGCGTTCGTTGCATTTATAGGACTTTTGAATCTACACTTTCAAAAAGGAGGACTGCATGAAAAAGTATCGTCGTCTTGACTGGTCAGACCGTCTTTGCATTGAAGCCATGTATAACAACGGCAACTCTTGCGCCTGTATTGCCCGATACCTCGGCTTTGCCCCATCCTCCATATATCGTGAAGTCAAGCATGGTCTGTATGAGCATCTGGGCGCTGAAACTACGAAAAGGCCGTGGCGCTACTCTGCACAAATCGCACAGGACTACGCAGACTATCAGGCCACCTCTAAGGGCGCAGATATAAAGCTGTCGAACAATTATAGCTATGCAGATGAGATAGCCCAAAAAATCAGGCTGGGCGTTTCGGTTGATACCATCGTGAATATCAAAAAGCGAAATGGTGAATGGACGGTCAGCACGACCACGCTGTACCGCTACATAGACCGTGGCTATATCCCCGGTGTGACCAGTAAGCACCTCCCGGAAAAGCCCCGCCGTGCTAAGCGCAGGTCAAGCACTGTCAGGGCTGTCCGCGCTCCTAAAGGCTTGCCCATAGACCGCCGCCCTCTGTTCATTGATGAAAGAAAGGCGTTCGGTCATTGGGAGTTTGATTCTGTCATTGGCAACGCCAAGGGGCAGAGGCAATCAATACTCACGTTGACCGAACGCAAGACCCGCTATGAAATTATCTTCCGCGCCGCTGCTAAAACCAGCGCCGCCACCGTAGCAGCCCTCAATAAAATCATCCGGCAGTTCCCAAAAGGCACATTCCAGACTATCACCGTAGATAACGGCTCGGAGTTTCAGGACTGTCACGGTATGGAGCATGACCCGCAGGGTACTAAGCGCCTGACGGTCTTCTATGCCCATCCGTATAGCTCGTGGGAGCGTGGCACGAACGAGCGCAATAACCGTATCATTCGCCGCTACTTTCCGAAAGGCAAAAGCCTTGCGAAAGTCACACAGAAACAGTGTGACGTAGTAGCGGCGAGCATAAACGCCATGCCCCGTAAAATCTTAGATTGGCATACCGCCCAAGAGCTTTTTGAACAGGAAATCGCAAACCTCATGAATCAACCATAAATATTTTTTTCATAGATTTTTCGCAATGGGCTTGACAATCTTTCCCGGCACGGTTGTCTTTTGCCGAAGAAAAGCGTATAATAGGCCGCGTTGAAGTATTCCCGGTAATCATCGGAACAAATTTCGTGGAGGTATACCAATATGCTGACCAATTTCAAGGAACTGGAAAACTATGTTCTGAGCCAGAACATGAAAAAGCGCATCGCGCTGGCCAACGCCCATGACGAGCCGGCTCTGTCCGCCGTGGTGAACGCACGCCGCAAGGGTGTGGTCGAGGGTACGCTGGTGGGCAAGAAGGACGAGATCACCGCCATGCTGCACGAGATGGGCGAGAGCGAGAAGGACTATGAGATCGTGGATTTCGACGGTGAGGAGCTGGAGGCCGCCAAGATCGCCGTACAGCTGGTGCGGGAAGGGAAGGCGGACATCCCCATGAAGGGTATCCTCCAGACCTCCAACTTTGCCCGCGCCATCCTGAACAAGGAGACGGGGCTGATCCCCGCCGGCGGCCGCCGTCTCGTCAGCCAGTGCGGTATTTTTGAGTATGAGGGCCGCTTCGTCATGATCACCGACGCCGCCATCAATATTGCTCCCGACGTAGAGACGCAGATCGGCATCGTGGAAAACGCGCTGCCCGTGGCCCGTGCGCTGGGTATCGACTGCCCCAAGGTGGCGGTGCTGTCCGCCGTGGAAAATGTGACCGAGAAGATGCCGTCCACCGTGTCCGCCAAGGAGATCGCGGAGCGGGGCGTGGAGGGCTGCGTCATCTCCGGCCCGCTGGCGCTGGACGGTGCCATTTCCATGGAGTCCGTGAAGCACAAGGCTATCCACGACCCCGTGGCCGGTCAGGCGGACATCCTGCTGGTACCGTTCATCGAGATCGGCAACGTGCTGTACAAGGCCTGCACCTACATTGCAGGGAAGACCATGGCCAGCACCATCTGCGGCGCATCCTGCCCGGTCATCATCACCAGCCGTGCCGACACCCCCGACAGCAAGTATTATTCCATCCTGATGGCAGTGCTGCGCTGCCTGAAGGCGTAAGATGGCCATGTCGCGGGAGTAGCTCGCCTCCACAATGGCGGAGGCGGCAGTTCTCACCCCAAGCTCCGCAAACAAGGGAGCGAGGCAACGTAATTTGACACAAAAGGACGGCGCAAGCCGTCCTTTTGCTCTATACGCGCCTATGTAAAAGGGAAATTGCTTTACTTTTGGCGGTGCAGTCTGCATACTTGAGAGCAGGAGGTGGTGCAATGAGTATCGGAAAGCGAATCATGTCTATCCGCAAAGAGCGGCAATTAACGCAAGAGCAATTTGGCAGTCTGTTCCATGTGACGAGGCAGACGGTTTCAAACTGGGAGAACGGGAAGAGTTACCCTGACTTACAGCTTCTCGTTGCCATCAGCGATCACTTCGGTGTTTCGCTTGACATGATGCTGAAGGAGGACACAGATATGGTGAAAACCATCGACAGGGAAAGGGCGGCAGGAACGGTCAAGCGTGAAAAGGCTGTAAGCCGCTTCTTCACAGGCGCGGGTACAGGATTGATCGCATCCTGTGTAATTTCTCCGGTGTCCGCAACGCGGACGGTAATTTTTATTGTCGGCTTTTTGATGATAATCGTCGGCTGGTGGAAACAATCGCGTTGGGAAGATAAAATGCTTTCACGCTTAGCGGAAAGTGAGGAGAAAAAAACTGATTCCGATTTTGTTTTATAATAAAATGATTTCACAATCCCCGTGAGATTGCACAAAGGAACACCCGTTTTCCTTATGCAAATCTCACAAGGGCAGGGGGTCAGTATTACCCCCCTGGAACTTTTGCAAATCTGCAAATCTTTGTCAGAAGCTTCACAAAGTCAGTCATGGCAATTCCTTTCGCCTTGATATATCTCACAAGAGAGCATCGGTCAGCAGACCGGTGCTTTCGCTTTTTCCGGGGGCATTAGGAAAAGAGACGCTTGCTGTGCAGTACTTCACGCGAGAAAAAGGGAGCGTGTGTGAACAGTCGTCACACACGCTCCCAGATAGACGGTAACCATCAAAGGGCAACTGGTCGGGTAGACGTACCACGTCCGAGGACAACCTCTGCTATACGGATTGAACAACAACGGCTATTTTGTTCATGTCGCACAGCACGGAAAACCGCGCCCCAAAGGGGAGCGGATATTAAAATACAAATGCGATTGAACAAAATAAAAATTTTGTTCAATCGAGTGGAGGTAAGACTGGCTTTTTCCTAAAACTGTGGTATAATGACTGTATAACATCCGTGCAGCTGCCCGGCGATCAGGAGCCGTTATTTCGCGTCCCGATATAGCTGCCGGCCATTACACGGCGCACAGAACTTCCGCGTGAACCGCCGCGCACAGCGTACCGCAAGATCAGCCTGTCTTTGGGAGAAATTGAGTTATGGATTATCGTTCGGATTCGCCCCAGCTTCTGCTGGATTTTCTCAGCTACCATGAAACGATCAAGGCGCACTCACAGCGCACCGTGGACGAATACTATCTGGATATGCGGAATTTTTTCCGGTACCTGAAGCAAGTCCGCGATCCGGCGCTGGTTGACAAGCGGCTGGACGAGATCGATATCCGGAACATTGATCTGAACTTTATCGCCGCCATCACGCTGACGGATATTTACGGCTATCTGACCTATTTGAGCCGTGAGCGCTTACAGCACCAGAATAGTGAAGTTTCTAACAAAGGTCTGAACGCGGCGTCAAGAGCCAGAAAACTGGCTACGATCCGATCTTTTTTTAATTATATCTGCAACAAACGGCATCTTTTGGAGGAAAATCCCTGCAAGGACGTGGACACGCCTAAGCAGATGAAGGCTCTCCCCCGCTATCTGACGCTGCACGAGTGCCTCTCCCTGCTGGAGTCGGTGGACGGCCCCCACCGGGAGCGGGATTATTGCATCCTGACGCTGTTTCTGAACTGCGGGCTGCGTATCTCCGAGTTGATCGGGCTGGACATCACCGATATACAGGACGACGCCCTGCGGGTGCTGGGCAAGGGCAATAAGGTGCGCGTGGTGTATCTGAACAGCGCCTGTAAGGACGCGCTGGCGCGGTACATGGAGGTGCGCCGTCCCATCAGCGGCAAGGATCGGAACGCACTGTTCCTGTCCGGGCAAAATAAGCGCATCAGCCGCTCCACCGTTCACGCACTGGTCAAAAAGCACCTGTCCATGGCAGGCTTGGACAGTGAGCGATATTCCAGCCATAAGCTGCGGCATACCGCGGCAACGCTGATGCTGCAAAACGGCGTAGATGTCAAGGCCGTGCAGGAGGTCTTAGGTCACGAGCACCTGAATACCACGGAGATCTACACGCATATCGACAATGAAGCACTCCGTGTAGCTGCAAAGGCAAACCCCTTGTCAGACGTTAAAATGAAAGGGAAAATTAAAGATACAGGCAAAAAGGCGGAGGAATGATCCTCTGCCTTTTTGCCTATTCATCCTATGCGCCCTGGATATGTAGGAAATATCTCAACTCATCCTTATATATACCGATAAATCGCCAATTTGGATTGCGGCTGTGCACCGCCGGCAGGCAAATGCCGGACAGCATCTCCCCTGCCCGCATCTTAAGCACTTTCCGTGTGCACTGTTCATTGACATTTTGGTGAAAATGCGCTACTCTTATACGGAAGAAAAAGGAATGGAGGTTCCCCATGAATACAGCAGAGCTTTCCCACGTGTGCCGGCAGGTACGCAGGGATATTATCAACATGACGGCAAACGCCGGTTCCGGCCACCCCGGCGGCTCCCTCTCCGCGGTGGAGCTGATGGTCAGCACGTTCTACAACCATATGCGCGTTGATCCCAAGAACCCCAAGGCAGAGGATCGTGACCGTTTTGTGCTGAGCAAGGGTCACGCTGCCCCCTGCTACTATGCGGTGCTGGCGGAGTTGGGCTTCATCAGCCGCGACGAGTTCAAAAACTTCCGGCAGCTGCACAGCATCCTGCAGGGCCACCCCGACTGCAAGAAGGTGCCGGGCGTGGACGCCTCCACCGGTTCGCTGGGTCAGGGCTGCTCCATTGCCGTGGGCATGGCGCTGGGCGCTAAGGTGCAGGGCAAGGACACCAAGGTCTTTACCCTGCTGGGTGACGGCGAGTGTCAGGAGGGACAGATCTGGGAGGCGCTGATGTCCGCCGCCCACTATAAGCTGGACAACCTGACGGTTCTGGTGGACAACAATGGTCTGCAGATCGACGGCAGCAACGACGAGGTCATGAGCCTCGGTGACTTGGCTGCCAAGCTGCGCGCCTTCGGCTTCAATCTCCATGAGATCGACGGTCACGATCTGGACGCTGTCGAGGCGGCGCTGAGTGCGCCTGCTGTGGCCGGCAAGCCTAAGGCCATCCTCGCCCACACGGTGAAGGGCAAGGGCGTATCGTTTATGGAAAATCAGGTAGGTTGGCACGGTAAGGCTCCCAATGAGGAGCAGCGTCAGCAGGCCCTGAAGGAATTGGAGGACTGAGCCATGAGTGAGAAAATTGCGACCCGTGAAGCCTACGGCAAGGCCCTCGTTGAGTTGGGCGAACAGAACAAGAATGTCGTCGTACTGGATGCCGATCTGGCCGGTGCGACCATGACCAAGTTTTTCAAGGCGGCACATCCTGACCGCTTCTTCGACTGCGGCATCGCCGAGGCCAATATGATGAATATCGGCGCGGGCCTGTCCACCATGGGACTGATCCCCTTCTGCTCCACCTTCGCCATGTTCGGCGCAGGGCGTGCCTATGAGCAGATCCGCAACTCCATCGCCTACCCCAGGTTCAATGTGAAGATCTGCTGCTCCCACGCCGGTGTTTCCGTCGGTGAGGACGGCGGCAGCCACCAGTCCATTGAGGACATCGGCCTGATGCGGCTGATCCCCGGCATGACGGTGATCGTCCCCGCCGACGCCAATGAGGCCCGCAAGGCCACCTTCGCGCTGGCGGAGTTCCAGGGTCCCGCCTATATGCGTCTGGCCCGTCTGGCCACGCCGGTGTTTGAGGAGGACTACCCCTTCGAGATCGGCAAAGCCAACGTACTGCGGGAGGGCAAGGACGTCGCCGTGTTCGCCTGCGGCCTGATGGTCAACGAGGCGCTGGAGGCTGCCAAGCTGCTCTCTGCCGAGGGCATCGA
>CAKTPV010000005.1 GCA_934591815.1 uncultured Oscillospiraceae bacterium | reverse complement strand
GACATCTCCGGCGTCACATACTCCTCGCTGGTGCCGTCGGTGTTCTCCAGATAGATATCGGCGCGGCGGTTCACCATCCGCAGGTTGCGGCTGCGCAGCTGGGCGCGGAGCTGCTCGTTGCAGCGGTTGAAGATCAGCAGGTCGGCGTTGGAGATCTTCTCCATCATCAGCTGCCCCATGTTCCGCACATACGGCTCGAAGGTGTTGGCGTCCACCAGGCACATGATCTGATACAGGATCCAGTTGGCGGGCAGCCCCTCCCGGTACAGCGGCTCGATCTGCCACATACCGTTGAACTCGATGATGACCTGCTTGGGGCGGTACTGCTTTTCCAGCTTCTTGAAAAACTCCGGCGTCATCTGCTCCGGCTCGTCGATGGTGTAGGTGAACACGTTGCCCAGCACCTTGGGGTCATAGGCCGTCTCGCCCTCCTCGCAGCACAGCAGCAGCGTCCGGTCCTCGGCGGCGAAGCCGTCCTGCAAAATGCCGTTGATGAAGCTGGTCTTGCCGGCATCCAGAAAACCGGCGATGAGGTAAACAGGAATATCCATACGGTGTACCTCGCGTCTTACAGGCCGAACAGCGCGGCCAGCTTGTCCTCCTTCAGCTGGGAGCCGATGACGCACAGGCGGCCGGTGTAGTCGGCGGCGCCGAAGCGGATCTGATGTTCCTCCGGCACGAAGTCGAAGTGCAGCCACTTGCCGTCCTCGCTGTGGACGATGCCCTTGGCGCGGAGGATCGCGCCGTAGTCGCCGCTGTCCAGCGCGGTGAGGATCGTCTCCAGCTCACCCTCGGTGAATACCTTCACCGTCTCCACGCCCCAACTGGTGAATACCTCGTCGGCGTGATGGTGGTGATGGTGGCAGCTGCAATGGGGATCGTCGCACTCCTCACCATCGTGGTGGTGGTGCTCGTGGTCGTGGTCATGGTCGTGACAATGCTCGTGGTCATGGTCATGGTCGTGATGGTGGCAATGCTCGTCCTCATCATGGTCGTGATGGCTGTGGTCATGCTCCTCATGGTCATGGTGACAGCAGAGGTCGTGGTCATCCTCCTCGTGGTCGTGGTGATGATGGTGATGCTCCGCCTCGTCCGCCGCGTGCTCGGCCTGCATCCGCGCCAGCAGCTCATCGGCCAGCGACACCTTCTCGATGGCGCTGAGGATGGTCTTGCCGTCCAGCTCGTCCCACGGCGTAGTGAGGATGGCGGCGTTGGGATTCTTCTCCCGCAGCAGGGCCACGGCAGCCTCCAGCTTCTCCTGATTCAGCCTCTGGGTGCGGGAGAGGATGATGGTGCCGGCGGACTCGATCTGGTTGTTGTAGAACTCACCGAAGTTCTTCATGTAGACCTTCACCTTGGTGGCGTCGGCCACGGTGACGAAGCTGTTGAGCTTCATGTCCGGCACGTCCTTGACGGTGTTCTCCACCGCCACGATCACGTCGCTGAGCTTGCCCACGCCGGAGGGCTCGATGAGGATGCGGTCGGGGGCAAACTGCTGATGCACGTCCTTCAGCGCCTTGTTGAAGTCACCCACCAGAGAACAGCAGATGCAGCCGGAGGACATCTCGCTGATCTGGACGCCGGACTCCTTCAGAAAGCCGCCGTCGATGCTGATCTCGCCGAATTCATTTTCGATGAGCACCAGCTTCTCGCCCTGAAAGGCCTCCGCCAGCAGCTTCTTGATGAGCGTGGTCTTGCCTGCGCCCAAAAAGCCGGATACGATATCGATTTTTGTCATAGTAAAACCTTCTTTTCTCTGCCGCCTGCGGCGGCACATAATCTTTCTCACATATCATATCCCTTTTTTCCGAAAATGCAAGTGGGCGCAGGGAAAAACTGTCTCCCTGCGCCCCGTCGCGGCGTATGTGTCCGCTACCAGCTGGTGTTCTCCCCATCGTTGAGAAATCCGTCGCTGTCGTGGACATAGCCGTTTTCCAGCATCTGCCGGAAGGTGGCGGTGCTGTCCGCACCGCGCCGCAGGGTGCGGCGTCCCATGCGGCCCTCCGCCTGCGTGCCGGGCAGCGTATCCTCGCCGTTCTGCCGGTTTTCTCCGGCGCCGGGCTGGGTGGGCGTGTCGGTGCCGTTCTGCCAGCTGCCGCCGCTGCCGTTGTCCTGCGGGGCGTTCTGGCTCTGGTTGGTATCGGGGCGGCTGGGATCGCCGCCGTTGTTCCGGTCATCATCCTTGCCGCAGGCTGTCAGCATCAACGACAGCGCCAGCACCGCAAGGATCACGGAAAATCGCCTCATAATGCAAAAACCTCCTCTGTTTGTCGTGCGCGCTGCGCCGCAGTTAGTATCCGCCTGCAGTGGCGTTCATAGCCGTGAGGAATGCTGGCGGAATGTGCATTTTTTGGCTTTTGCCGCGGAAACATTGCCTTTTGCACCTGCATATGGTACAATACTCATTCAAAGATACGCAAAAACGATTACGAAACGTAATGTATGCGGCGGATATGACCGACCGTATAGCTGACAGGAGGTCAAATCATGCAAAATCTGGAAAAACAATACCACATCCACTGCGAGGAGGGCGACGTAGGCCGCTATGTGATCCTGCCCGGCGACCCGGGGCGCTGCGAGAAGATCGCCGCGCTGTTTGACGACGCCCGTTTCGTGGCACAGAACCGGGAGTACACCGTCTACACCGGCACGCTGCTGGGGGAGAAGGTGTCCGTCTGCTCCACCGGCATCGGTGGGCCGTCCGCCTCTATCGCCATGGAGGAGCTGCACAACATCGGCGCGGACACGTTCCTCCGCGTAGGCACCTGCGGCGGCATCGATCTGGACGTCCGCAGCGGCGACGTGGTGGTGGCCACCGGCGCCATCCGCTTTGAGCATACCAGCCGGGAGTACGCGCCTATCGAGTACCCCGCTGTGGCGGACTTCGAGGTGACCACCGCGCTGGTGCAGGCGGCTAAGGCACTGGGCAAGCGGACACAGGTGGGCGTCGTCCAGTGCAAGGATGCGTTCTACGGCCAGCATAGTCCCGCCAGGATGCCGGTGTCCTACGAGCTGCTGAACAAGTGGGAGGCGTGGAAGCGCCTGCACGTCAAGGCCAGCGAGATGGAGTCCGCCGCACTGTTCGTGGTGGCGGACGCCCTGCAATGCCGCTGCGGTTCCTGTTTCCATGTGGTGTGGAACCAGGAGCGGGAGAAGGCCGGGTTGGATCAGGACATGAGCGAGGACACCACCGCCGCCGTGCAGGTGGGCGTGGAGGCGCTGAAGCTGCTGATCCAAGCGGATCGGGAGAAGGCCGCCGCGCAGAAATAAGCAAAAAAGAAAGCCGCAGATGCCTGCGGCTTTCTTCTTTGCTTACAGCGCTTCCTCCAACGCCTTGCACTCCTGTGCCTCCTGCCGGTAGTCGGCAGCGGACTGGCGGGTAGAGGCCATCTCCTCCTCCGTCAGCGGGCGCTTCACCTTGGCGGGAGAGCCGATGACCATGCTGCCGTCGGGGATGACGGTGTTCTGGGTCACCAGCGCACCGGCGCCGATGAGACAGTTTTTGCCGATTTTCGCGCCATTGAGGACGATGGCGCCCATGCCGATCAGCGTCTCGTCGCCGATGGTGCAGCCGTGGAGGATGGCGCCGTGTCCCACGGTGACATTCTTGCCCACCGTCACCGGCAGGTCGTACTCCACATGGACCACACAGTTGTCCTGAATGTTGGTGCCCTCGCCGATGGAGATGGCGGCGCGGTCGCCCCGCAGCACCGCGTTATAGAACACGCTGCTGCCGGCGGCCAGCTGCACGTCGCCCCGGACGACAGCGCCGGGGGCTACGAAAACGGAGGGGTGGATAGCGGGCTTTTTCATGGGAGAAGGATCCTTTCCGTGTTTTTCCACATTGTACCACGTTTTTTCCGGATAACCAGCGGTTTTTGCAAAATTTCTTAAAAATCGCCCTTACATTTTTTGACATGGTGTGGTATAATTCTCATAGTGAGTAAAGAGCTGCACGGCTGGGGAAAAGCGGACGTGCGGCGTTTCCATGCTTTGTGTGTTTGTGTAAGGAGTGTGAAAAAATGTTTGCAGCAGGTGATCTCGTGGTGTATGGCGGCGAGGGCGTCTGCCGGGTGGAGCGTGTCGGTCCGTCCGGGATGACCTATGACGACGGCGGCCGGCTCTACTATCATCTGACGCCGCTGTACCGCAGCGGCACGGTGCTGACGCCGGTGGATACCGGCATTTTGATGCGCCCTGTTATCACGAGGGAGGCGGCACTGACGCTGATCGCGTCCATCCCTGCGCTGCCGCCCTGCAAGCCGGAGCAGGCGGGTGTCCGGGCTGCCCGGGATTTCTACCATCAGGTGGTGATGCGCTGCGAGTGCGGCGAGCTGGCGGCCATGATCCACAATGTGTGCCGCAAGCGGGCATGGGCGGTGCGCCACGGCAAAAAGGTCAGCCAGATGGACGAGCGCTACCTCAAGCGCGCCGAGGATCAGCTGTATGGTGAGCTGGCCGCTGTGCTGGGCACGGAGCGGGGCGAGGTGGCGGATCTCATCCGCCAGAGCTGGCCCGGCTGGCCGGAGAAGCTGCCGGAGCCTGCGCCGGCGGAGGCGTAAAAAAGAGAAGACCGCATAGGGAAAAAAGGAACGGAGAGCAGCGCTCTCCGTTCCTTTTTCGTTCGTTGTATCAGAAGTGGCGGACAAGTCCGGCGATAAGCAGGGTGGGCAGCAGCCACAGCAGCAGGAACAGCACCATGGCCACCGGCGTCAGCACCGTGAAATTGCCCGCGGAGGTCAGGTAGTAGGCCAGCAGGATACCGCACAGGGAGCCAATATAGCTGAGGATGGTGGCGGTGCGGACAGCCCGCACCATGCGGCGGCTTCCCACCACCGACTCCGCCAGCGGGAGAAGCCCCTCGCGGCAGACGATGACGTTGGGCGCGTCGCCCTGCTGCGACGCCAGCTGCGCCAGCGCCAGCCGGGTGGACACATCGGGATAGACCACCTTGGCGTCCACGCCGAACTTCCGCTTGATAAGGCCGGGGGTCACATTGCTGCTGCGGACGGCCAGCACCGGTGTGATACGGCTGCGGCGCATGGCCCGCAGCGCCCACTCCGCGTTACGGGAGGGCTGGTACTTCACGGCGAACACCGCCGTCAGCACACCGTCCACCGCCAGAAAGAGGCCGGTTTGAAGCTTCAGATCCCGCGGCAGCGCCACCCGGCGTTTTTTCATGAAATAGGCGCTGCCCATCAGCACCGTCTCGCCGTGGATGGCAGCCTCCACGCCGCCCTCCTCGCAGTAGCGCAGCTCGTCCACCCGCATGGGGTAGCCGCCCTCCACCGTGAGCTGCCGATCCAGCAGCGGCGCAAGGCTGCTGCCGGCGGCCTTGGATACGGCGGCGGCGTAGGATACGGCGCGCACGCGCTCCTCACCATAGACCTTGTAGCCGTTGAGGGTCACCGTGCCGGCGGGGAACAGATCGTCGTCGGTGAGGACGATGCGCCCGGCGCGGGCTACGGCTCTTGCACCGGCGTACCCGGCGGCGGCCGCGCCGCTGCGCTCCAGCCGGCGGGACAGGTAGTACAGGGGCAGCGTCCCCGTCAGAGGCAGGGATAGCTGGACGCCGGCGCCGGTAAGGACGGCCAGCACCCAGGGGAATTCCTCCATGGGCCGGGCGGTGAAGCACACCACGCCGGACAGCACCACCGCGATGCTCAGCAGCAGCGGCAGCACATAGTTCTGCCACTGGCGGGCGGGGTCGGGGCGCATGGCCGTGCGGTAGAAGCCCTCCAGTACCCCTTGCTGTTTGCAGACACCGGCGGGCAGCACGGACACCACATAGGGCGGCACGCCGTTGACATCCGCCAGATGGAAGGCGATGCGGCGGGTCTCCGCCGTCAGGTAAAGACCCAGCTGACAGCTGAGGATCAGAAGGGCGCCAGCGGCGGCGTAGGGCGTGGACAGGGTGCTGCCGGTGACGATGCCGCTGAGGCAGCACAAAAGATCCGCCAGCACCGTCACACCGGCGCACAGCTCACAGCCCACACGGCCATCCCGCAGCATACGGTAAGCCGTCTGCCACACCGGCAGACACAGCAGCGCCGTCAGCAGCAGCCCGCCGCCCAGCACGGCGCAGCGCAGCAGCGCGGCGTCCAGCCAAGCGGGAGGCAATACCTCCAGCTCCTGTAAAACGGCTGCCACCACCAGCAGCAGCGCGGGGAACGCACCCAGCACCAGCCCGCGGCGCAGCCGGTTGCACCGGCGCTTTTCCTCCCGCAGGGCGTCGTCCATACGGGGCTCCGGCTCCTCCGGTTCCTCCGGTTCGTCCTCCGGCTCGTCCTCCGGCTCGTCAAAAAGCTGCTCCGTCTCCTGTGAAAGGCCGCGCCGCCGGTCATCACCGCGCGCCGTAAAGCGGTGCAGCAGCGCGGCCAGCCGCTGACCCAGCGGAACGGGCTCATCGAGGACGCCGTCCTCCGACTCCTCCAGCACGGACTCCACCGTCTGGTTCATCACGTCCTTCAGACTGACGCGATCCGGCACATCGGAAAGGGGCATATCCTCCGGTTCAGGTACAGACTCCGGCTCCACCAGTTCCTCCGATTCGGGCACAGACTCCGGAACAGGCGGGGCAGCAGGCGCAGGCTCCGCCGCAGGCGCGGTGTCCGGGATGGGCGGGGCAGGCTGACGCCCACCCCTGCCGTATTCGGCAAGGATGGCCTCCAGAGAAAGCTCGTCGTCCGGGACGGGCGGCGTATAGGTGGGTCGTTGGTCGCGCCTGCTCATAGTACCTCAGATCAAAAGATCAAACGGGAAGCGCCGGTCATCCCCGCTGGCGCACCGCCTCGTACAGCAAAATAGCTGCGGCGGCGGAGGCGTTCAGGGAGGAGATGCGGCCCTTCATGGGAATGCTTACCAGAAAATCACAGCTCTCGGAGACGAGGCGGGTCATACCGCTGCCCTCGGAGCCGATGACGATGGCGGCAGGGCCCTTCAGGTCCGCGCCGTAAAGGTCGGTGGTGCCGTCGGCGGCGGTGCCGAACACCCAGACGCCCTGCTTTTTCAGATCCTTCAGCAGGGAAGGGATGTTGGCCACCCGCGCCACGGGGATATAGCTCACCGCACCGGCGGAGGTCTTGGCCACCACGGCGGTCAGACCGGCGGAGCGGCGCTTGGGGATGATGACGCCGTGGGCGCCGGCGCACTCGGCGGTGCGGAGGATGGCGCCCAGATTGTGGGGGTCGGAGATCTCATCGCACACCACCAGCAGAGGCGGCTCGCCTTTCTCCGCGGCGGCGGCCAGAATGCTCTCCACCGTGGCGTATTCCCGGACGGCGGCCAGCGCGATAACGCCCTGATGGGCGTGGGTGCGGGACATACCGTCCAGCTTGCGGCGGTCGGCCTCCACCACCACGATGCCCGCGTCCCGGGCTTTGGAGGCGATGTGTCCCAGCGTCTTGTCCGTCTCGCCCTTGGCGAGGTAGATCTTGTCAATGGCGGTGCCGACGCGCAGGGCCTCGATCACGGCGTTGCGCCCCTCGATGATGCCGTCAGCCTCCGCGTCGGGCAGGGGGCGGCGCTCAGTATCCTTCATATCTCTCATGGGTATGACCTCGTTTTCTTTGTATCCCATCCAGTATACCACACTATCTCCACGATAGAAAGAAGCATTCATAGAAAATTTACAGAAAATCCGACAGCGTGCCGCTTGTGACGGAGGGTGGAGTGTGGTATACTGTGCCATAATGCAAAAGTATACCACCCGGTGGTTTTTACGGAGGATACACATGGCAAATAATGACAAAAACAACAAAAACGGCAAGGGCCGCAGCAATCTGCGGGGTATCCTGACGCTGGTGGCATGGGCGCTGGTGCTGACGGTGGCGTTCAACTATTTCGCCGCCTACAACAGCAACGCCACCAATAAGGCCACCAGCCACGAGATCAAATACAGCGAGATGGTGTCCCTCGTCGAGAGCGGCAAGGTGGCCGAGGTGCTGTTCAAGGACGATGCTATCTACGTCACACCGGTGGAGGGCTACACCTACACCGAGGAGAAGGACGAGAACAGCAAAACGCCGCCCAAATCCTATACCCAGTCCAAGGATTCCAAGCTGACGCTGTATACCGCCTACCTCAACGACAAGGATCTGCTGCCCCTCCTGAAGGCGCATAAGGTGTCCTATACCGGCTACTACGAGTCGCAGATGAACCCGGTGCTGGTGTTCATGGTGCAGTACATCCTGCCGACCATCATCATGGTGGGCCTGCTCATGCTGGTATTCCGTATGCTGGCGAAAAACGGCGGCGGCTTCGGCGGCATCGGCAGCGTGGGCAAGGCCAACGCCAAGGTCTACATGGAGAAGTCCACCGGCGTCACCTTCAAGGATGTGGCCGGACAGGACGAGGCCAAGGAGTCGCTGGAGGAGATCATCGACTTCCTCCATAACCCCGGAAAGTACACCGCCATCGGCGCCAAGCTGCCCAAGGGCGCGCTGCTGGTGGGCTCTCCCGGTACCGGCAAGACCCTGCTGGCCAAGGCCGTGGCAGGCGAGGCGGGCGTGCCGTTCTTTTCCATCTCCGGCTCTGACTTTGTGGAGATGTTCGTGGGCGTGGGCGCCAGCCGTGTCCGCGACTTGTTCAAGGAGGCCGCCAAGGTAGCCCCGTGCATCATCTTCATCGACGAGATCGACACCATCGGTAAATCCCGCGACGGCAGCAAGTTCGGCGGCGGCAACGACGAGCGCGAGCAGACGCTGAACCAGCTGCTGGCGGAGCTGGACGGCTTTGACCCCGGCAAGGGCATTATCGTGCTGGGCGCTACCAACCGCCCGGAGGTGCTGGACAAGGCGCTGCTGCGTCCCGGCCGCTTCGACCGGCGCATCACCGTGGACCGTCCCAATCTGGCGGGGCGTCTTGCCACCTTGCAGGTGCATACCCGCAACATCCGCCTGTCCGAGGACGTGGATCTGAACAAGATCGCCCAGGCCACCGCCGGCTGCGTCGGCGCGGATCTGGCAAATCTGGTGAACGAGGCGGCGCTGCGCGCCGTCCGCAAGGGCCGCAAGGCCGTGAATCAGGAGGATCTGCTGGTGTCCTTCGAGCTGGTCATCGCCGGCGCCGAAAAGAAGGGCACCGTCATCACCGAGGAGGAAAAGCGCATCATCGCCTACCACGAGGTGGGTCACGCGCTGGTGGCGGCCAAGCAGAAGAACGCCCAGCCGGTGAGCAAGATCACCATCGTGCCCCATACGCAGGGCGCGCTGGGCTACACGCTGCATCTGCCGGAGGAGGAGAAGTTCCTCATGTCCAAGGAGGACATTCTGGCGGAGATCCGCACGCTGCTGGCCGGCCGCTCCAGCGAGGAGATCGTGTGCGATACCATGACCTCCGGCGCCGCCAACGATATCGAGCGTGCCACGGAGATGGCGCGGAATCTGGTGGCGCGCTTCGGTATGTGCGACGAGTTCGATATGATGGCGCTGGGTACCATCCAGAGCCAGTATCTGGATGGCAGCTACTCCATGACCTGCGCGCAGGAGACCTACGCCGCGGCGGATCGGGAGACCATCAAGATCATCCGCCAGTGCCACGAGGAGGCCAAGCAGATCCTGCGGGACAACAGGGAGCTGCTGGACAAGATCGCCGCGTACCTGCTGAAGAAGGAGACCATCACCGGACAGGAGATGATGGCCATCATCGAGGGCCGCGACCCGGAGATGGTGGACAACTACGGCACATCCCGCGACGGGGAGCAGAAGCTGTTCCGTCCCAGTGTGCCGGAGACCATCGAGGCGCCCGCCAAGCACATCAACATCGTGTCCGAACCGATCCCCATGCCGGACTTCGACCAACCGGAGGAGAAGCAGCCGGAGAGCCCCTCCGCAGAGGAGAAGCCCTCCGTACAGGACGAGCCGCAGGACGGCGAAACGAAGTAAAGGGTATAAAGAGGCACCCGCGCCAACGGCGCGGGTGCCTCTTTTGTGAGATCAGTCTTCCGGGAATGTCCGCGCTGTGTCACACAGCAGGGGCAGCGCCTTTTCAAACTCCACACCGTACCAGTCCGCCTGCGGGTCGCGGGCGGTGACGTCGATGCAAGCCAGCGTGAAGCGTACCGCCAGCGAGGCGGCCTCCTCCAGCGAAAGCCCCCGCATCATGCTGCCTACCACCGTGGCGGCGAAGATGTCGCCGGTGCCGTGGAAGGCGCCGCGCTGCCGCCGGTCAAGGCAGGTGAAGTATGTGTCGGTGCAGCTGTCGTAGCCCATGGCGCCCAGCTTGTCCGGCGTAAAGGATACGCCGGTGAGCACCACGCGCTTTGCGCCCAGCGCAGCCACGCCCCGCAGCAGCTCCCGGACGAAGGGCTCGTCCATCTCCTCACGGTAGGGTGTACCGGTGAGGAGACACGCCTCCGTCAGGTTGGGGATGGCCACATCGGCCTGCGCCACCACCTGCGCCATGACAGAGGGGAAGTCCGGCCCGAAGCCGGTGTAGAGCTTTCCGTGATCGGCCATGGCGGGATCCACGAAGATCATGGTGTCGGGGGATCTTACGGCGTCGAAGAAATCCAGCACCTGCTGCACCTGCCGGGCGGAGGCGATATAGCCGGTGTACAGCGCGTCGAAGTGGACGTGCTGGGAGCGCCAGTGGGCGGCGATAGCCGTCAGCTGGTCGGACAGGTCGCGGCTGACGAAGCCGGGAAAGGCCGTGTGGGCGCTGAGAACCGCCGTGGGTACGATGGCGCACTCCACGCCCAGCGCGGAGATCACCGGCAGCGCCACGGTCAGGGAGCAGCGCCCCAGACAGGAGATATCCTGAATGGATGCGATACGTTTCATGGGGGGATACCTCCGTTTCGGGTATTTCTGGTGCGGGCGGCGGGACTCGAACCCGCACGCCTTACGGCAATGGAACCTAAATCCATCGAGTCTGCCAATTCCACCACGCCCGCAGATACAGGCGATATTGTAGCACAGTTTTTGCCGGTGCGCAAGGAATGTTTTGACGACGGTGGGGCGGATATGCTACACTGAGCGTATCACGATACATCGAAAGGAGCATCTTCCATGAACGAGCATATTCTGCGTCTGGCGCGGGAAAACGCCCCCTGCTTTATCTACTCCCGCGATGTACTGGCGCGGCAGGCTGGGCTGCTGCGCGACACGTTCCCCGGCTTTGACTTCCTGTTTTCGGTGAAGGCCAACCCGTTTCCACCGGTGATGCGGGCGCTGGCGGCGCTGGGCATCGGCGCGGACGCAGCCTCCGCCCGGGAGGTGCTGCTGGCGGAGGAGTGCGGCATGGCCGCCGCCGATATCTATTTTTCCGCCGCCGGCAAGTCCGACAGCGCCCTGCGGGAGGCGTGGGATCACGGCCATCTGATCGCCGACTCCATCGGCGAGGCGGTGCGCATCGGCCGTATCGCCGCGGAGAAGGGGGAGGCGCGGCCCATCGGCGTGCGGATCGACCCCTGCTTCAATATGGACGGCGGCCCCGGCACCTCCGGCAAGTTCGGTATCTGCGAGGAGGACCTGCCCCAGCTGCGCACGGCGCTGGAGGAACTGCCCGTTACGGTCTGCGGCATCCACGTCCACCTGCGCTCCCAGAATCTGGACGCCGCCGTGCTGACCCGGTACTATGAGAACTGCTTCGCGCTGGCGCTGCGGGTGCAGGAGGTGCTGGGCTGCACCATAGAGTATATCAATTTCGGTGGAGGCGTGGGCATCGCCTACAACGAGGCCTCCCAGCAGCCGCTGGATTACGCCGCCCTGCGGCAGTGCGCCCAGCGCATCGCGGAGGAAAACCGCCGCACGCTGGGAGCCCGCCTGCTCATCGAGTCAGGCCGGTTCCTGACCTGTCAGGCCGGTACATACTTCATGCCGGTGGTGGACAAAAAGACCTCCCGGGGCGTGACCTACGTCATCGTGGAGAACTGTCTCAACGGCTTCCAGAAGCCCGCCATCGCCGCCATGCTGCGCCGTGCGGTGGGGCCGGGTGCGGCGCTTTCACCGCAGGAGCCGCTGTTTACCCGGGAGGACGCCTGCACCGTCACGTCGCTGGGCGATCCCGCCCGCACGGAGACGGTGCATCTGGTGGGCAATCTCTGCTGCGCGCTGGATGTTTTACAGGAGGGCTTCACCGGCCCGGCGCTGGAGATCGGCGATCTGGTGGCGGTGTCCAACGCCGGCGCCTACGCCTGCACCCTGTCTGTGCAGCGGTTTTCCAGCCATCGGCCGCCGGTAGAGCTGCTGGTGGATGGGGACGGAAACATCCTGTGACAATACAAAGGGAGCATTGCGGCACGGCGATGGTCGAGGGAAAGGAGCTGGCTCACTGAGCCAGCTCCTAAAACTATCAAAATCCCCTGTCATTGGAGCCGGTTCGCGGACCGCCTCACAATGACAGGGGATTGCACGGGGGGCGAAAGTGTGTTCGGAGGGCGAGGCAGGGGGGAGCCTCGCCGACTTTTTACATATTCCTGCCGGCCAGTGCCTGCATGACGGCGTCCGCCATCAGGCGGCTGCCGGCAGCGCTGGGGTGCATACCGTCCTCCTGATACAGTCCCTCCGGGGAGGGCGCGGCGGCAAAGGCCGCGGCGAAGTCCACCTTGCGCAGAGAGATGGCGTCCACCAGTGTGCGAAGCCACTGTATGTAGCGCAGGGAGGCGCGGCGGGCGTTCTCAGTGTCGCAGACGGCCTGCCAGCGCGTGGGGATGCTGCGGATGGGGAAGGGGATTCCAACCACAGGCTTGACACCCTGAGCCGCGCATTGGTGCAGCATGGCCATGAGGGAGGTTTTGGCAAGATCCTCTGAGCCGGTGAGCATGATGTCGTTGTCGCCGCCCAATAGCAGGATCATGTCCGGGTGCTGGGGCAGCACCTCTGTTTGAAGCCGCACCAAAAGGCCGGTGGAGGTGTCGCCGCTGACGCCGGCGTTGATCCATGTGTGGGGCGTTTCCCGGTTCAGGATCTGCACCCAGCACGCATCGGCGGGCAGACGATACCCGGCGGTGAGACTGTCACCCAAGCAGATAATCTTCATGGAGAAGTCCTTTCATACGGAGATACGCTCTACGCCGGGATGCTCCTGCATGAAGCGGAGCGCCTCCTCGTAGGCGATCGGCTCGGTCAGCCGGACGGTCAGCTCCAGTGTGATGCTGCCGCTGGTCTTGGTCAGGGAGCTGTCCGTGACTTTGCCACCATGGGACAGGAGCAGCTCCTCCAGTGCGCTATACAGCTCGGGGGTGTCGTCCATGCAGACCGCAATGTCCTGCGTGGTGGCGGCATCACCGGCTACGGGGAAGCGGTGCAGCACCACCTGCGCCACCATCATGACGGCGGTGGTGGTCAGACCCACCCAGTACATACCTGCGCCGATGGCCATGCCAATGGCGGCGGTGGCCCAAATACCGGCGGCGGTGGTGAGGCCGCGGATGGTGTTGCCGTTTTTGAAGATGACGCCTGCGCCGAGGAATGAGATACCGCTGACCACCTGTGCCGCGATACGCGCACCGTCCGCGCCCCGTGAACCTAAGACCGGGGCGGGATCGACGAAGGCATACTTGGAGAGGATCATAAAGACCGCCGCCGCACAGGCGATGATGCAGTGGGTACGGACACCGGCCTCTTTCTGCCGCTTGGTGCGCTCCAGACCGACCAGAGCGCCCAAGACGGCAGCCAGGAATATACGAATGAAGAATTCTAAATTATCGTAGGCCGTCAGGGTGACCTCCGGGAGAAATTCTGTCAGACCTGTTAACATACCGAGTCACCTCCTGACTGAAAAAGGGTCACATATACAGGCCGCCGTTGACGTTCATGTAGTCGCCGGTCACATAGTCGGACAGGTCACTGGCGTAGAAAAGTACGGCGTTGGCGATGTCCTCCGCTGTGCCGTAACGCCCGGCGGGGATGTAGGTCTTGGGATCGACCTTGGACCAGGCGAGCGTCTTGCCCATGGGGGTGAGGATGTTGCCGGGGCAGACGGCGTTGGATGTGATGTGGTAGGGAGCACCCGCCAGCGCGAAGCACTTGCTCAGGTTCAGATTGCCCGCCTTGGCCGCCGCATAGGAGGCGTCGGAGCTTCTGCCGCCACGCAGCGCCGCCAGGGAGGAGATATGTACCAGCTTGCCGTAGTTCTGTGCCTTCATGACGGCGAACACGGCCTGTGTCACAAAGAACATGCTCTTCAGGTCGGTATCCATCATGCGGTCCCAGCTCTCGTGGGTGATCTGGTCGATGGGGGTGGAGCCGGTGATACCGGCCACATTTACAAGGATGTCGATGCGGCCGAAGATGGAACGGGCCTGGGCCACCTTTTCCTCGATGTGGTCAAAGTCGGTGACGTTGAATTCCAGCGGCGCGGCCTCCATACCGTGGGCGCGGAGGTCTTCCGCCACAGCGGTGGCGGAGGGGAGGTCAAGGTCGGCCAGGATGACCTTTGCGCCGAACTCGGCCAGCCGACGGGCAGACGCCTCACCAATGCCGCGGCCACCGCCGGTGACCATGGCCACGCGATCTTTCAATAACATATGATCCATAGAAAAACGCCTCTTTTCTTGATAGATTAGCCCTTGTGGACGGAGCGGCCAAAGGCGTCCAAGGCTGCCTCCCGCACCATCTCGCACAGGGAGGGGTGAGCCACCACCATCTTTTCCCACTGGTCGGTGGTAAGGCCGTCCGCCACGGCGGAGGTGGCCATGGCGATCATCTCGGAGGAGTTCTCACCCACGATGGTGACGCCCAGCGTCTTGGTGGTGGCCTTATCCGCCACCACGAACACCGCGCCGGCAGCGCCCTCCGCCAGCGCCATGCCGTTGGCGCTGTAATCGAAGCTGCCCAGCACCGGCTCATAGCCGGCCTCCTTTGCCCGCTGGGTGGTCAGACCCACCGAGGCGAAGCAGGGGATGGTGTAGGTGCAGACGGGGACGGGAACGGTGCCGTAGGGACGGTCCTCGCCCAGCATATCCGCCAGTGCTGCTTCGCCCTCAGCGTAGGCTGCATGCGCCAGCTGGAAGCCGCCCACCACGTCGCCGATGGCGTACACGCCGGGAAGACTGGTGCGCTGATGGGCGTCCACCACGATGCACTTCTTGCCGTCCAGCTTCAGGCCCAGCGCCTCGGCGTCGATGCCGGAGAGGTTGGTCTTGCGGCCGGCGGCCATCAGAACCTGCTCGCAGTCGGTGGATTCCTCCTTGCCGCCGATCTCATACACGGCGCGCAGCAGACCGCCGTTTTTCTCGATGCGCAGCATCTTTGCACCGGTTTTCAGGGAGATGCCCTGCTTTTTCAGGTCGTTGAGGACGATGCGCACGGCCTCCTTCTGCTCATTGGGCATCAGCTCCGGCATCATCTCCACCACGGTGATCTCCGTGCCGTAGGCTGCGAAGGCGCAGGCCAGCTCCAGCCCGATGACGCCGCCGCCCATGACCACCATGCTGCGGGGCAGGGAGGGCAGGTTCAGTGCGCCGGTGGAGTCGATGCAATACTCATGGCCGGGGATAGGGATCATCATGGGGACGCTGCCGGTGGCGATGACCACATACTTGCCCTGATAGTCCTTGCCGTTGCAGGAGACGATTCGGTCTTTCTTCAGCACTGCCTCGCCGCGGACGATCTCTGCACCGGCCTTCTTCAGCAGGAACTGGACGCCGTTCACCAGCTTGGCCGTGACCTCGCCCTTGCCCTGCTGGATCTTCTTGAAGCTGAAGCTGCCGGCGTCGCGGAAGATGTCCTTCTTCACCAGCGCACGTACCTTCTCCATGGCGTTGGCCTTGTCTACCAAATACTTGGTAGGGATGCAGCCCACGTTCAGACACGTGCCGCCCAAATGCTCTTTTTCAAAAAGGGCGACCTTCATGCCCTTCTTGGCAGCGGCGATGCCGAGGGAGTAGCCGCCGGGGCCGCCGCCTATTACCAATACATCATACTGTTCCATGCTTATTACCTCATCAATACAGCATCAGCGCAGGCGCTTCCATCAGCATTTTCAGCTCCTGAAGGAACTGTGCGCCGTATGCGCCGTCGATGATCCGGTGGTCGAAGGAGCCGGTCACGGTCATCATATTGGCGGGGACGAACTTCTCGCCGTCCCACTCGGGCTTCACCTTTATAGAGCCGACGGCCAAAATGCAGCTCTCCGGCGGGTTGTCAATGGCAATGAACTGCTCCACGTCGTACATGCCGAGGTTGGAGATGGTGATGCTGCCGCAGCCCATGTCATCGGGCAGCAGCTTGTTCTCGCGCGCCTTGGCGATCTGCGCCTTGTAGTCGCCGGCGATCTCCGTCAGACCCTTGCGGTCGATGTCGCGGACGACGGGAACGACCAGTGCGCCGTCCAGCGCCACAGCCAGTCCCACGTTGGTGTGGTTGTAGACACGCACCTCGCCATTTTCGTACCGGGCGTTCACCAGCGGGAACTTCCGGGAGGCCACGGCGATGGCCTTGGCCATCATGTCGTTGTAAGAGAGCTTGACGCCCTTCTTGTCCTTATAGGTATCCCGCAGCGCCATACAGGCGTCCATCTTGATGGACGTAGTACACTGCCAGCAGGGGATCTCACTGAGAGACTCCCGCATGCGTCTGCCGATGATCTGACGCATACGGCTCATGGGCAGCACCTCGTACTCCGCCTCGACAACGGCAGCGGCAGGCGGCGTGTAGCGTGCCACGTCGTTACGGGTGACGAACTGACCGTTGGCAGCGGGGACGGCGGCCACATCCACGCCCAGCTCCCGGGCGGCCAGCTTTGCGTTGGGCATGGCGGGGAAGGCGGGGTGTGCAGCGGGGGCGGCCGCGGGAGCCGCAGGGGCAGCAGAAGTGGTGGGGACGGCGCCCTTGATGATGGGCAGGTACTCGTCCTGCTCCGTCACAGGGGCGGCGGGCTTCTCCTCCGCGGGGGCCGCGGGGGCAGAGGGAGCAGCGGATGCAGGGGCGGCAGCGCCGCCGTAGCTCTCGCCGTCCTTGCCGACCACCACCAGAACCGTGCCGGCGGTGACGGTGTCTCCCTCGTTGACCAGCACGGCCAGCGCCGTGCCGGCGGCGAAGCTCTCCACCGGCAGAACGGCCTTGTCCGTTTCCGCCTCGCACAGCACGTCGCCGCGCTTGATGGTATCGCCGGGCTTGACGTGGACGGCTACGATGGTAGCCTCGTCGGTGGTCTGACCGGCGCTGGGCATTTTGATCTCAGTCATGGTACATTCCTCCTGCTTACAGCTTGGCCAGCTTGCGGGCCTCGTCGGCGATGCGCTCCACGGAGGGGATCACGAAGCTCTCCAGCTTGGGGGAGAACGGCGTGGGCGTGTCGGGAGCGGCCACGCGGACGATGGGGGCGTCCAGAGACATGATGGCATGCTCGGCCACGTAAGAGCCAAGCTGTGCGCCCCAGCCGCCGGTATAATTGTCCTCGTGGACGATCATCAGCTTGCCGGTCTTGGCCACGGACTCCAGAACGGTGTCATAGTCGAAGGGAACAAGGGTGCGAGGGTCGATGATCTCGCAGCTGATGCCCTCTTTCTCCAGAATTTCGGCGGCCTGCATGGCCTTGTACCACATGAGCATATTGGCTACGATGGTCACATCCTTGCCCTCGCGGCGGATGGCGGCCTTGCCGAAGGGGATGGTGTAATCCTCCTCGGGAACCTCGCCCATGGTGCTGAGCTGGCCGGCCTCCTTGCGCTTGCCGCCGTAGAGCAGCTTATGCTCAAACACCAGCACCGGGTTGTCGTCGCGGATGGCTTGCTTCATCAGACCCTTGGCGTCGTAGGCGGTGGAGGGGCAGATGACCTTCAGACCGGGGCAGTGGATGAAATAGCTCTCAAGAGACTGGGCGTGCTGTGCGCCGCGGTTGGTGGCGCCGCAGGGGGCGCGCATGACCATGGGGACAGGTACCGCACCGCCGGACATATAGCACATCTTGGCAGCCTGATTCACCAGCTGATCCATCATGCAGAACAGGAAGTCGCCGTATTGCAGGTCGGCCACGGGACGCATGCCGTTCATGGCGGAGCCTACGCACACACCGGCGATCAGGATCTCGGAGATGGGGGTGTTGATGCAGCGAATCTTGCCGATGTCCTGCCCCTTCATCTCAAAGCCGTTTTCCTTGGCGACACGGACGTTCGCGCCGAACTCGTCGCCGATACCCTTGGTGACGGTGAACGCACCGCCCATACCGCCGGGGATGTCCTCATCCTCGCCCAGCACGAAAACGCTGGGGTCTCTGCGCATTTCTTCTGCAATAGCGCTCTTATAAGCGTCAGCAATAGACATCATAGCCATGGTCTTAACCCTCCCAGAATACGTTATGCAGCGCGGACTCGTTCTCGGGCAGAGGCGCAGTCTTGGCATACTCCACGGCCTCATCCACCTCGGTCTCCACCGCGGTCTCCAGCTGCTTGAGTTCCTCCTCCGTGGCAGCGCCCTCTTTCAGAATGCGCTCACGGAACATCTTCACAGGATCGTGATCCTGAATCCAACGCTTTTCCTCGTCCTTGGGACGGTAGCCGCAGGCGTCGTTGCGGGAATGACCGCCGTGGCGGTAGGTCTTCAGCTCCAAAATGGTGGGGCCTTCTCCGGCGCGGGCGCGGGCGATGGCGCGGGTGGCCGCCTCGTTGACGGCCAGCACATCGTTGCCGTCCACCACCTCGCTGGGGATGCCGTACACGGCGGCGCGGTCGGCGGCCACGTTCTCCTGGCAGCAGGTCAGGGAGATGGCGGTGTTGGCGGAGTAGCCGTTGTTCTCGCAGACGTAGACCACCGGCAGCTTCCACAGGCCGGCGGCGTTCATGGTCTCGTGGTAGGAGCCTTCGTTGGAAGCGCCGTCGCCGAAGAAGCAGACCACCACATTGTCCTGACCCCGCATCTTAAAGGCCAGTGCCGCGCCGGCGGCGATAGGCAGGTTGCCGCCCACGATGGCATTGGCGGTCATCGCGCCCACGGAGATGTCGCCGGTGTGCATGGCGCCGCCGATGCCGTGGCAGCAGCCGTCCGCGGCACCGAACATCTCGCACATCATGGCCTTGACGGAGATGCCCTTGGCGATGTCGTGACCGGCGGGGCGGTGGGTGGAGGCCATCCAGTCTTCCTTCCGCAGGTCATACAGCATACCTACCGCGCTGGCCTCCTCACCGGTAGACTGGTGGATGGTGCCGGGCATGATGCCCTCCAGAAACAGGTAGTAGATGCTCTCTTCATACTTTCGGATCTCGTACATCTTGCGATACATACCGAGAGCCTTTTCTTTGGTGGGAAAGGTGCTCATATTTCGTATTCCTCCTGATGAAAATTCTCAAGCCCGGGGACGCTCCCTGTCGGCAAAGGCAAGGGGAGCGGAGTTTGTAAAATTACTAATATTGAGCGGTGCTTTGTTCACTGAAAAGATACCACAATGGAGTGGTTTGTGCAATATATCTGGCGGCAATTCCGGGAACTTTCTACGAATTGCATAAAAAGCGCCGATACACAGCGGGTAAGTTGGGGGGTATCACAATGCCCACAGCATTTAATATTACTAATATTATTACACGAATTGGCGGTTAGCGAAGGATGTCGGTGATGACCCTGCCGTCCGCCCAAGGCATCTGCTGACCCAGCAGGGCGGCAAAGGTGGGCGCTTCGTCGATGACCCGTCCGCGACCCAGCACCACGCCGTTGCGGATGCCGGGGCCCTTGGCCACGAACACGGGCTGCGGACCGTAGTCCGGCATGTAGCCGTGGGTAGCGCGGCCGAAGCGATAGTCGCTGGCGTCGAAGTTCTGCACCAGCGGGCGCACGGCTCTGTCGCCAAAGGAGGTGTAGCCATCGGACTCGATGACGAAGGAGAAGTCGCCGTAGAGCTGCTCCTCGTCCCGTGCCTCCTGCGCGGTGTAGAGACGGCCGATACCGAACACGCCCTCGTCCTGCAGCGCCTTCAGCTCATCGTGTACGCGGGCCACCAGCTGCTCGTCGGAGGGGTCCTTCACGTAGACGAGGCTGGACATGGCGTTGGAGAAGCAGTAGGCCTGCCAGTCCGTCACCGTGCCGTTTTCGTCGGTGTGGATCAGACCGGCGTCTGCCAGCTTGACGTTCAGGTTGATGGCGCGGTTGATATCACGCTGACCGTGGTCGCTGACCATGATGAAGTTGGTGTCCTCCAGCACACCCAGCTCCGAAAGCGTGTCGCCCACCTGACCGATGTAGCGATCCAAATCGGCGCGGCATTCGTCCAGATAGGAGCTGAACACGCCGTGGTGGTGGCGGGTGCTGTCAAATGCACCGGTGTGCATGAACGTGACCTCCGGGCGGAATTGGCGCAGGATGTCACAGGTGCAGGCCACGATCCAGCGGTCCACCTGCGGCCACTGCATGAAGTGTTTCTTGCCACCCAGCTCCCAGCCCTCACCCAACAGGTCGGTGTGGCGCTCCATGATACGGATGACCTCGTCACTGCTGCCGGCGCGGCGGAAGCTGCTTGCCAGCGTGTCGCCGGGCAGCGGCATCCAGTACTCATCGATGAGGTAGTCCACGTTGGGATTGCAGCCGGTAACCGGCCATGAGACGGAGGCGGTCTTCAGCCCGGCCTTCTTGGCCACGGAGAAGATATCCTCCACCTGAATGCGGTCGCTGAACCACAGCCAGTTGTCGTCCTTGTTGGTGGTGGTGAAGTCGAAGTTGCTGGTGATGCCGTGCTTGCCGGCGTAGCAGCCCGTCAGGATGCTGACGTGGGCAGGGTAGGTGACGGAGGGGTAGATGGTACGCATACCGTCCTTGAACTCGCTGCCGCCTGCCAGGTATTTTTGGAAGTTGGGCATTTGGCGCAGGGCGTTTACGTCCTCTGTGACCATGGCGTCAACGGAAAAAACGAACAGCCTTTTTGACATTTTTCAATTTCTCCTCTCGGTAATAATATGTGTCAGTAGTGCAGCACCGTCTCCACCGCGTGCTTCCAGCCTGAAAGGCATGCCTGCCGGCGGGGCTGGGACATCTGGGGGGTGAAGATGGTGGAGGCGTTGATGCGGCGCAGGGCGTCGTGGTCGTACAGACCCATGGCCAGCCCTGCCATATAGGCGCTGCCGATGCCGGAAAGCTCCTCGTGCCGTGCCACCACTACGGGACAGCCTAAAATGTCGCTTTCAAACTGCATCAGGTATTCGTTGCGGGTGGGGCCTCCGGCTACCCGCAGCTCCCGCAGGGGCGTGCCGCTGTCCTGCTGGGCGCAGAAAATCAGGTCGGCGATCTGATACGCCACACTTTCCAGTGCGGCACGAACCAGCTCCGCCCTGCCCGTCAAACGGGTCATGCCCAAGAAGGCGGCGGTGGCGTCGGAGCGCCAGTGGGGTGCGCCGATGCCGGTGAAGGCGGGGACCATGTAGGTGCGGTCGCCGGTGTTGGCACTGTAAGCCAAGGCGGAGGTGGCCGCCGGATCGTCGATCAGCCCGGCATTGTCCTTGAGCCATGTGACCACGGCGCCGGAGTAGTTCGCCACGCCCTCCAGCGCGTAGACTGTGTCGCCGCCCGTGCGCCACGCCACCGTGGTGTTCATGCCGCTGTGGGAGGCGATGGGGGTGCTGCCGGTATTCAGAAGGACGCAGCTGCCCGTACCGAAGCCGCACATGGCGTCCCCCGGCTCCGTGCAGAAATGGCTGAACATTACGCCGTGGGAGTCGCCCACCGCCGCGTGGATGGGGACGCGGTGGGGCAGCAGGCCCCAAAGATCTGTCTCACCGTACAGCGCGTTGGAATCGCAGACCTGCGGCAGCATGGAGGGTGGGATGCCGAACACGCGGCACAGCTCGTCGTCCCAACGCTGGGTGTGTATGTCGAAAAGCTGGGTGCGGCTGGCGTTGGAGGCATCGGTCTTGTGGACGGCGCCGTGGGTCATCTGCCACATTGTCCATGTGTCCATCGTGCCGAGGCGCAGCCTGCCCTGACGGGCTTTTTCCGCCGCGCCGGGGACGTTCTCCAGGATCCAGCCCACCTTGGGGGCGGAGAAGAAGGGGGAGAATTGCAGGCCGGTCTTTTCCTGTATGGCCTGCCGCAGCCCGGGGCTGTCCAGCCGGTCACAGAGGGAGGCGGCACGGTTGCACTGCCACACCACGGAGTGGGAAACCGGCTGGCCGGTGTCCGCGTCCCAAACGCAGACGCTCTCCCGCTGGTTGGTCACGGCGACGCCTACGATGTCGCCGGGGGCGGCGCCGGAGTCCTCGATCACCATGCGGCAGACGCGGGGGAGATTTCCGGCGATCTCCAGCGCGTCGTGGCCGACCCAACCCTGGTCGTTGATGAGCTGGCGGTGGGGGACGTCCCGGCGCAGCAGAAAGCGCCCCTGTTCGTCCAGCAGCAGCGCCTTTGTACCCTGCGTGCTTTGATCCACAGCCAAGATATACGATTTGCCCATGTATGCACCTCCTGTGTGGTTCGCGGGAAGAAGGTCAGTCCTCTGCGAAAAGATCCTGCACGGCGGGCGTGAGGATAGAGACGGCCAGCGCCGCCATGGCGGAGAGTAGGATCACGGCCAGCGGCAGAATGGAAATGGGGTAGAGCAGGTAGCACACGATCAGCACGCCGTAGGTGCTGAGAGCGGCCAGCAGCGACAGAGGCAGACGCCCCAGCGCCAGACAGATGCCGTTCCAGAGCGCCGTGCCGAAGGGCTGCTCCGTGGCGGCCAGGAGCTGGCAGACGCAGACGCTGCTCAGTGCCGCCCACGAACCCATCAGCACCGTGACCATCCACAGCACCAGGCCCCGGTCGCCCAGCTTACCGGCCAGCGCAGAGCACCAAAGGAGCATCGCGCCGTAGCCGCCCACCGTCAACTCCAAAAGGACGCCCTTCCAAAACTTCGCTTTGAACAGCGTCCAAAACTGGCGGACGCGGCTGCGGTCGCAGGTGTCGTCCAAGACCTTATAGAGCGTGCCGTAGAGCGCCACCAGCGCAGGGCCGAGCGTCACCGCCGGCAGCGTCAGCGCTGCGGTGATGAGATTAAGGAGCAGGAGGGAGTTGAACTCCTCCCCGAATAGTCGTTTGATGTTTGCACCCATGTGTCACCTCGCGTATCTGTGGGGAGGAAAGTTACGCCGCGGGGAGCTGGTAGTGACCGTCCTCGGAGGGGGCGCCGAAGTAGTCCAGCTCGCGGATAAACTGGCTCTGCACGTCGTAAGTGCCGTCGCCCGGTGTGGAGACCTTCACCGCGCCGTCCACGCAGTTGTAGAAGGTCTGCGTGCCTGCGGCATAGTACCGCAGCGCAGTGGTGCGGCTGGTAATGCTGTCGTGCATGGCCACCGCCACCAGCGGGTGCATCGTCTTTACGAAAGCGCCGCAGTTGGAGGTGTCCCAGCCGTGGTGGTTCATCTTCACCACGTCGGAGGCAAGCGCGTCGCCGTAGGTGTCCACCAAATATGTCTCCTGATTGGTGTAGAGGTCGCCGCTGGTCCAAAAGCTGGACTGGCCGTAGACGATACGCAGGGCGACGGAACAGTTGTTATCGTCCATGAAGCCTGCGGTGATATTTTGCAGATTCTCGGGGCGAGGGTTGTAGCACGTGACGGAAACCTCGTCGCCGAAGGAGAAGGTAGAGCCTGTTTCGAGATAGGTGACGGGGATGGATTTTTCGCGGATGACCTCTATCATGCGGCGATAGGTGTCGGAGTTATACGTGTGATCGGCCATATAGATTTGCTCTACGGGGAACGTGTTGACCACCGTTTCAAAGCCGCCGATGTGGTCGGCATGGGGGTGGCTCACCACAAGGATGTCGATTTTCTCCACGCCCATGCGCTGCAGCTGAGCCACCACATCCTCGCCGGAGGCGGGGTTGGCACAGTCCACCAGCATGACCTTGCCGTCGGGGGAGGTGTAGACGGTGCTGTCGCCGGTGGTGATGACATCGTTCTTGGCGGGCGTATCCTTGGTGAGATACAGATACCGGGCGGTGAGCTTGCCGCTGTCCTCGGAGGTGTCAAACACCCGGGAGGCGTAGTTGCCGGCTGCCAGCTCCAGGTCTGTATCGCTGGGGGGCTTCGTTCCGCACGCTGTCAAAAGCAGCGTGACCGCGCACAGAAAAGCTATATAGATCCGTTTCTTCATATACCGTTCCTCCAAAGAAAAGAACAGGGAGCGGAGCGTGACTCCGCTCCCTGTCAGGGTCGCTTAAGTTAGCCGTTGGACATGTTGTAGAGGTCGATGGCCTCCTGGATGGAGTCGCAGGCGACCTTCATGGCGGCGTTGATGTCCGCATTGGGATCAGCAGTGATGGTCTGGATGCAGAGCTTGTTGGCGGCCTTCATCTCGTTGGAGATGGGGATGTAGGGGTTGTTGGCGGAGTCGTCAGAGTTCTGAAGGCTCGCGTACACGGCCTTGATGGCGGGGAAGGTCTCGTTCATGTACTTCTGATAGACCTCGCTGTCGTAGGTCTGCTGGTTGGGAGCGAGGTAGCCGGTGCAGGTGGAGAAGTAGGCGGCCTCGTCGCCGGTGCTCATGTACTTGATCAGCTCATAGGCGCCCTGTTGCTGTGCCTCGTTGCCGTTGTTGCAGATGTAGATGCCGGTGCCGCCGGCGGGCTCACCGGTGCGCTTGCCATCCTCAGTAGCGGAGGGCAGAGGAATGATGCCGACGTTAAAAGCACCGTTGACGGAATTCAGGATCTTGGTGGTCATGGACACAACGCCCATCAGCATGGCGCAGTCGCCGGAAGCCAACTGAGGAATAATCTCGCCCTGGTAGTCGCTACCCCAGGCAATGGCGAGGTTATTCTTGTACAGCTTCTGATAGTTGTCCAGCATATTGTAGATGGTGTTCTGCACGGTGCCGCCATCCGTGTAGAGGCACTTGGTGATCTGACCGTCGTAGCCGTTGCCGGCGTCATACGCCTGCAGACCCTCGCGGCCCAGAACGCCGTTGAAGTAGAAGCCGTCGGGGTGGAAGCCAATACCGTAGGTGCAGTAGCCGCCCTTTACCAGCGTTTCGCAGGTAGCATACAGGTCATCCATGCTCTGGATGTCCTCGGCCTTGATCCCGGCAGTGTCGAACAGGTCAGCGTTGTAGAAGATGCCGCCGTAGCTGTAGCCGGTGGGATAGCCGATCTGATTGCCCTCGTTGTCCTGATAGGCAGCGCGGATGGAAGCCCAGGTCTGCTCCAGCTCGGGCCAACCCTCGGTATCCTTGTCGATGAAGGTCTGCAGGGGGGTGCAGAAGTCGGAGGTGGCATACATAGCCACGTTCTCCACAGCGCCGCTGAACAGGGCGGGCAGATCAGCCTGAGCGGTAGAACCGATCTTGGCGTTCATCTCTGCCTGAGAGCCCTGATACTCAATGGTGGCGTGGTACTTGGTCTGGGAAGCGTTGAAGCGATCCAGAATGGTCTGCAGGTAGCCGATGTTGGTGTCGCCGAAGTACGTCCACCAAACCAGCTCGATGGGGGTGCTGGGCTCATCGACGTCCTGCTGCTGGTCGTCCTGCTGCTTGCCGCAGGCCACCAGAGAAAGGGCCATGACAAGCGCAAGGATCAATGCAAGAATCTTTTTCATACGTGTCTCCTTCTTATTTTTTATTTATAAAACGCACGGGGCGCTTTATACACTTGGGGCGGCTGCGCCGGAGGAAATCAGCCCTTCACGCCGCCGGCGGTCATGCCCTTGATGATGTAGTCCTGACCGAAGATATAGGCGATGACGGAGGGGACGATGGCCACCACGGCGCCGGCCAGGATCTGACCGTAGCTGATGATGTCGGAGGTGACCAGGAAGGAAATGCCGATCTGGACGGTGCGCATGGTGTCCTTGTTCGTGACCAGCAGAGGCCAAAAGAAGGCGTTGTAGATGCTGACAAACAGGTAGATGGCCAGCGCGGAGATGGTGGGGATGGACAGGGGCGTGGCGATACGGAACAGGAAGCCCATGTCGCTGCACCCGTCGATGGTGGCCGCCTCCTTGAAATCCTTGGGCAGCGTCAGGTAATACTGGCGCATCATGAAGATAGCCGTGCCGGAGATCAGATGGGTGATGACGAGACCCAGGAAGGTGTTGATCAGACCCCAGTGCTGGATGGTCACGTAGTTGGTGATGACCACCACCTCGCCGGGGACCATCATGGTCATCAGCACCAGCGTCCACAACGCCTTTTTGAAGCGGAAGTCAAAGTAGACGAAGGCGTAGGCGGCCAGCGAGGCGAAAATCACCTGTCCTAAAATGGAGAAGAAGCAGACGATGACGGAGTTCTTCAGGTAGAGGAGCAGGGGAACCTTGCGAAAGACCTCGGCATAGCTGGCAAGCGTGGGGTTATCCGTAAACAGGTGGAGGGGGTAGGTGACAAGGGCTTCCTCCGTCTGGAAGGAGAAGGCCAGACCGATGATGAGAGGGGAAATGAATGCAATACCCAAAATGGCCTTGAGAAGATAGGAGCTGCCGCTCTTGAGCTTGCGTACGGTTTTTGCGGAAGTCATTGATAATGCACCACCTTATCTTCGAAAATAAACTGTATCCGCGTCAGGACAAAGATCATCAGGAACAGGAAGATGGCCTGTACGCAGGCAGTCTCGAAGCGGCCGTTAAGGATGGCGTTTTCGTAGATGTAGTAGATCAGTGTCTTAGTGCTGTTCACCGGCCCGCCCTGCGTCAGCAGCTTGATCTGCGCGAAGGTCTTGAAGGAGCTGGCGATGTTCATGAAGATGACGAAGAAGATCTGAGGGGATGCCATGGGCAGGATGATGTGCCAGATGCGCTTGAACGGCCCGGCGCCGTCCAGCCACGCGCTTTCCAGCAAGTCCTCCGGCACGTTGCGGAAGCCCACCAGCAGGAAGATGAAGCTGGTGCCGATGTGCATCCATATGGTCATGGCGCAGACGCACCAGATGGCGGTGGACTGATCCAGCAGCCAAGCCTGCTCCACGCCGAGGATGTTGTTGAGAAGACCGTTCTTCTGCCGGTAGATGAAGAGGAAGATGGCGGCGGCAGGAGAGGAGGCGATGGCCATGGGCAGGGCGTACATGGTCTGATAGAACTTGGAGAAGCGCACCTTACGGTTGGCCAGCAGCGCGAAGATCATGGCGACAAGCACCGTGCCTACCAGGTTGATGGCCGCCATTTTCAGGGTGATCGCAATGGTCTTCCAAAAGGCGGGCTTGGAGAGGATGCGTACCCAGTTGTCAAAGCCGACCCATTTGGAAAAGTTTCCCTGCTTGTCCGTCAGGGCAAAGGAGAGAACGATGGTTTTGATGAAGGGGTAGAAGGTGAAGGTGACAAAAAGCGCCATGGCGGGCAGGATCAAAAGATACGGAAGCCCTTTCTTTTCAAGGCGCCTTGCCAGTGGAAGCTCTGAACTCTTTTTCATGTCGTTTCCTTTCCTGGCGCAGAGGCCAAATGATGGTCAGCGGGGTCGCAGGCGTTATGCCATATTTCCTGAACGCGCCGGGCATCCCGGCGCAGCAGCTCGGTGGTGATGTGTGTGCCGGGGGCGTATTCCAGCACCAGATCGGCCGCTGGGGAGTACTTGGCCGCTGTTTCCAGCATCCGCAGGACGGCGTCCTCGTCGTACCACAGACCATCCTCGAAAAGAGGGCGGTGCAGGTCGTGAACGCCGTCGGTGTTGTGGAGGTGGTAGCCGCCGATTCGTGAGCCTAAGGTGCGGATCAGGTCCGGGATGTCCCAGTGGTTGGCCATCGCGTGGCCGGTGTCGATCAGTGCGCCTACCTCCGGGGGAAGGCTCTCGATAAAGGACACGAACGCATCCTGCGTAAAGAGCGCGGAATTCTTTGCCGGAAAGCCTACGTTTTCCACTGTCAGCCGGACGCCGCGCCGGCGGGCTTCCGCCGCCGCGCGCAGCACGTTTTCGCGGGACAGCTGGATCATCTGAGGGATACTGCCGGGGGAAACGGCCTTTTCGTGGGTGTGCATCACCATGGAGGTGGCGTGGAAAGCGTCGTACCAGCGGAACGCCTTTTCAAAGGCGCGATCCATGGCCAGTGCGTCCGGTGAGCCTGCCTCGTTGCATATTTCCGCGAAGGGGGCGTGAATGGTGACGGGGGTGTGGGCGAAGGTCTGGACCTGCGCGTCCAGCAGCGCGTCGAACTCCGGGTATGTCCAGCTTGTCGCCAGCTCCACGCCCAGATCGTCTGTGCCGCGCACCATGTCGTACAGGGCGGGGTAGTCCCGGAAGAACACGCAGTAGGAGGAGATGTAGATGGTTTTCATGGTGTAGACCTCATGCTAAAACAGGGTAGGGACAGGGGGGACAGTAGAGGTACATGGCGCGGCAGCCGGGGAAGCCGTGCATATCGTCCATAGCGAACCGGCTGGCTACGCGGGTTTCCTCCGGCGTGCCGTCGGTACGCATGACGATGCGGTTTTGACCCTGGTAGCGCAGGACGTGGCAGGCATAGCCGAAAAGCTGCTCGCCGTAGCCCTTTTGCTGGAGCGCGGGGATGACGTAGAGCTGCTGCACGGCAATGTCGCCATCGGGCATCTCGGGCAGGTGATCGAAGCGGATGAAGCCGCTGGGCTGCCCCTTGAGATAGGAGAGAGCGATACGGTCGGGGTACCGGTTCAGCAGCGTTTCCGCCTCGCGGAGATAGGCAGCGCCGTCAAAGTCCGCGCCGCGCTGGGCGGCGTCGGCGGCGGCCAGCTTCAGCAGATCCTCTGCCTGCTCCGGCAGTCGGCAGGGGTACACGGCCATGTTGATGTCGCTGCCGGCCACACCGCCCCAGGACCGCCGCAGGTGGTCGGGGAGGTGGGAGTCGTCATTCATATATTCAATGCGGATGACACCGTTTTCGTCCACGTCCAGCAGGGAAACGGAGGTGTTGTCGCCGTGTCCCATCTCCTTGACGCAGGACATGGGCTTTCCGGCAATCATGCAGAGGGTGGCCTTAATGGTGCAGGAGTGAGAGACGACCATGGCCGCGCCGTCGCGCCCCACCTCTCTGGCGATGCGCCGCAGACAGTGCGTGGCGTTTTCCGCGACCTGGCGGAAGGAACTGGCGCCGGGGGTGATGTTGTCCCAAGGGGCGTCCGACCAGACCTGATTGGCCTCGGGGTACTCCTGCGCGATATTGCCCCACGCCATGTCCTCCCATACGCCGGTGGTGACCTCCCGCAGGGAGATGCGCACCCGGATGGGCAGGCCGCGCTCCTTGGCGATGGGGTCGGCGGTGGCAATGGAACGGAAGGTATCGCTGGCATAAATGGCGTCTAAATGTACGCCGTGAAAGCGGCGGCGGAGTACCTCATTCTGCTCGTAGCCCTTCACGGTCACGAGCGCGTCTGTCTGCGCCTGTGTGCGCCGGGTGGCGTTCCCCTCTGACTCGCAGTGGCGTACCAAGTATATCTTTGCCATATATCGTCCTTTGCACTAATAATATTACTAAAAATTTGGATGGAGAGTGTGGCTTCTGTGAGCGCTTGTATGGGGGGAGTGTACCTCATTCGGCGGGCAAAGTCAATCTATCCTGACGAAAATTCTCCTGTTTTCGCGGTGAGATTTGTAAAATTGACGATTTACACAAGGGGGAGGTGGAATTTTTGTGTAAAAAGCATTCTGCTTGACATTCAAAATATTACTAATAAAATTAGGCGCAGAAAGAAATGGCCTCGAAAGGCGCCGGGAGAGGCGTTTTCCCGCCGTTCGACCTGCGTGCCCGACCTGTATACTATGGCGCACGCGCGTAAAGTCGGCAGTCTGGTGGGGGTAAAATACAGGTAAAAAGCGGACAAAAATTTCCCGCTCCGGCGGGAGAGCGGAAGTGGGGACTTTACCGGGTTTTATTCTTGTGCTATACTGGACGGTGATCGGCGGGAGCAGAAGCTTGCTCACGGGTATGTATCCCAGCCGGGGCGCCCCGATTTAACAGACAGGGAGGAACTTCCATGCGCAAAAAAGGTACGACCATGCAGGACGTGGCGCGGGCGGCGGGCGTGTCCCAGCCCACGGTGTCCATGATACTCAACGGAAAGCTGTCCAATTTTCCGGCTTCCACGGTGGAGAGCGTCCTTGCGGCGGCGTCCGCGCTGCAATACAACTTCCGGGGGACGTCCGTTGCCACGGGCGATACCGTGCTGGTGATCGCCACCCAGCTGACCAATCCGTTTTATACCGCGATTATTCAGGCGATGGATCGATACGCGGCCAAGCGGGATATCCGCGTGACGGCGGCCTGCACGTACCACGACCCGGAGCTGGAGAGCGATTACCTCACCACCGCCATCAAGCAGCACTATCTCGGAGTGGTGTTCCTCTATCCGCCGGACAATCAGGAGGTGTACGCCAGCCATGGCGCCCGTATCCCCATCGTGACGGTCTGCGACCGGCGCAACCGGCAGGGCGACATTGTGGAGCTGAATAACTTCCGGGCGGGTGCGCTGGCGGCGGAGCATCTGCTGGGGCTGGGGCATACCAATATCGCCGTTCTGACCCACTCGTCGGATCGCTCCAACACGCCGCGGGCGGAGCGCGTGGCCGGGGCGCTGTCCAAGATCACCCCGGCGCTGGGGCAGGATCACCTGCTGATGCTGACCAGCAACAGTGCCCGCAGCGGCTATTTGGAGGAGACGGCGTTCCACTACCATGTGGGCTACTCCATGGCGCAGAATAAGCGAATCTATGAGAACGACATCACCGGGCTGATCTGCGTCAACGACCTGATGGCCTACGGCGTCATGGATGCGCTGATCGCCAAGGGCTATCGCATCCCGGAGGATTTTTCTGTCATCGGGTCGGATAACCTGCTGTTCTCCGGTATGTCGCGGGTGTCGCTGACCTCCATCGAACACCACACGGATGTGCTGGCGCAGTCGGCGCTGACAACGCTGATCAACCGCACCCGTATGCTGGAGGACAATCAGGTGGCCTCCGCCGCGGCCCGCTTTCACGTGCAGTGCCAGCCATCGCTGGTGGTACGGGAGTCCACCGGCGTCGCCCGCAGCGGCCCGCTGCCACGGCGGGGGGAGTGATGGCCGCCGGCGGCATTATATTACATATATTGTATGTAAGGTCAAAAGCAAAGCCCCGCCGGAGCAATTCCGGCGGGGTTTTATGGTATTCTTACGGCCAGAGCCTCCGGCCGATGGAGCAGCGGAAAAACCACGCCGTGGGGCGTTCTTGGCGGGCACCGGCGCGGTCGGCGCGAATAAAATCGCCGCCAAGCCGCTGCGGCAGCTGTACTGCGGGAGAAGCGCGGAAGCTATTCCGCTCCAGAATGGGCGATCGACGAAAGGGGAGAGCCGGTTTTGCGATCCGGTCTCCCGTAGACCGGGGGAAATACCCCCGGTGAAGGCATCCCTTTTTCGTTCCACGGCTGGGTTCTCGTCGACCTGCCCAGCAGAGCGGAAAAATAATTGTATAAGTTGACGAAAAAACCGATAATGGCCGGGAATTTTCATACAAATCAATAAAATAAAGGTTGTCAGACCCCGGAATATAAGCTATAATCGGTACGTTGAGCTACTGTCCGCAGCCATGTGGGCGGCGGACTTCAAGAAAATGAAGGGAGTACATCACCACTATGACTGCTAATGACATTCGCAATATTGCACTGCTGGGCCACGGCGGCTCCGGCAAGACCTCTCTTGCTGAGCAGATGCTGTTTATGACCAAGGGTGTGGACCGTCTGGGCAAGACCGTTGACGGCAACACCACCTGCGACTACGACGCCGAGGAGATCAAGCGCCAGATCTCTATCTCTCTGGCATTTGCTCCCGTCATGTATAAGGGCAAGAAGATCAACGTCATGGACGCTCCCGGCAACTTCGATTTCTCCGGCGAGGCCGTCTGCGCCATCCGCGCCGCCGAGTGCGCCGTCATCGTGGGCAACGCCAAGGACGGCCTGTCCGTTGGCATGGAGCGCACCTGGAAGATGCTGGGCAAGAAGCCCCGCATGATGTTCATCAACCGTGTGGAGGAGGCCAACGCCGACTACGCTGCCTGCATCGACGCCATCAAGGGTAAGTTCGGCACCGCCATTGCCCCCATTGTCGCCACCAAGGCTGACGGCAACAAGGCTGTCACCGTCATCGTGGACCTGCTGCACAACAAGGCCTACGACGCCAAGGGCGAGTGCGCCATCCCCGCCGACATGGCCGACGAGGTGGAGGCTCTCCGCGCTGAGCTGATGGAGGCCGCTGCCGGCGCCGACGAGGAGCTGATGGAGAAGTTCTTCGAGACCATGGAGCTGTCCGCCGAGGATATGGCCAAGGGTCTGAAGCTGGGCGTTCGCGAGGGCAGCGTCTGCCCCGTGCTGTGCGGCAGCGCCGCCACCGGCATGGGCGTGGAGATGCTGATGCAGACCATCGTGGATCTGGTGCCCGTCGCCACCGATATGCCCGCCGTGGCCGCCGAGGATGACGACGGCAACGCCATCGAGGTCGCCTACGATCCCAACGGCACCACCGCCGCCTTCGTGTTCAAGACCATCTCCGACCAGTACGGCAAGTACTCCATGATCAAGGTCATCCGCGGCAAGGTCACCGGCGATATGTCCCTGTACAACATGACCACCGGCAACACCGAAAAGCTGGGTCGTCTGTACACCATGAAGGGCAAGAAGGCCGAGGAGACCAAGGAGATCTGCTGCGGCGACATCGGCGCCATCGGCAAGATGGACAAGGTCAAGACCGGCGATACCCTGTGCGAGCCCAAGACCTATGTGAAATTTGCGCCTCTGGCCTTTGCTCCCGCCTGCTACGAGCGCGCCATCGCGCCCAAGACCAAGCAGGAGATCGAGAAGCTGGGCACCGGCCTGAACAAGCTGAACGAGGAGGATCCCACCTTCTCCGTCACCAACAACGCCGAGACGCGCCAGACAGTTATCTCCGGCGCCGGCGACATTCAGATCGACGTGCTGTGCAGCAAGCTGAAGTCCCGCTTCGGCGTGGACGCGGAGCTGGATACCCCGCGCGTTGCCTACCGCGAGAAGATCCGCAGCACCGTCCGCAAGCAGGGTCGTTATAAGAAGCAGACCGGCGGCAGCGGCCAGTTCGGTGATGTCCATATCATCTTCGAGCCCCAGACCGAGCAGGAGGATATGATCTTCGAGGAGAACGTGTTCGGCGGCTCCGTGCCCAAGAACTACTTCCCCGCCGTGGAAAAGGGCCTGCGCGAGAGCTGCCTGCACGGTGTGCTGGCCGGCTATCCCGTGGTGTTCCTGAAGGCCACGCTGGTGGATGGCTCCTACCACCCCGTTGACTCCTCCGAAATCGCGTTCAAGCTGGCCGCCAACCTGGCGTTCAAGGCCGCGCTGCCCGAGGCCAAGCCCGTGCTGATGGAGCCCATCGGCGAGCTGAAGGTCACCGTGCCCGACAGCTTCGTGGGCGACGTGATGGGCGACCTGAACAAGCGCCGCGGCCGCGTGATGGGCATGAACCCCACCGGCGACGGCGAGACGGTGCTGGAGGCCGAGGTCCCCATGGCGGAGATGATGAGCTACGCCATCGACCTGCGCTCCATGACCCAGTCCCGCGGTACGTTCACCTTCAACTTCGTCCGCTACGAGGACTGCCCCGCTGCGGCGCAGGAGAAGGCCATTGCCGCTGCCAAGGCGCTGGCCGAGGCCGAGTAAGCGATCACAAAGCAAAAAACATCCGCCGGGAGGCGGATGTTTTTTTGCCTTCAAAATGCGCGGCAAGGCTGTTTCTCAACCCCACAGAGTGGTCAGCATGGGGATGACCTGCTTCTTGCGGGACATGACGCCGGGGAGGAACACCATGTTGTCCTTGGGCTCCACGGCGAAGGCGTTTCGGATGGTCTCGTCGCTGCCGATATACAGAAGCTGGGAGCCCTCCTGCAGCACGTCCGTGAGCATCAGGATCACCATGTCGTAGCTGTTGGACTTCTGCACGGCGCGCATGGCCTCCAGCAGCTCGTCCTTGCGCTCCATCAGCTTCTGGGAGTCGATGCAGGTGACCTGTCCCACGCCCAGCACCTGCTCGGAGATGTGGAACTCCTTGAAGTCACTGCGCAGCAGCTCCTCGGCGGAGCGGCTGTCGTTGCTGCCGCTGAACAGCTCCCGTCCCAGATCGCTGAGGGACACCTTGGCGATGCGGGCCAGCCGCTCCGCCATGGCGATGTCCCGCTTGGTGCAGGTGGGGGACTTGAACATAACGGTGTCGGACAGGATGGCGGCCGCCATCAAACCGGCCATGTGGGGCGACGGCGTGACGCCGTGCTCCTGATACATGGAGGTGATGATGGTGTTGGTGCTGCCCACCGGCTCGTTGCGGACGGTGATGGGCTGCCGGGTCTGGATGTCCGCCAGACGGTGGTGGTCGATGATGCCCAGGATCTCCGCCTGATCGATGCCGGGGACGGTCTGGGACAGCTCGTTGTGGTCCACCAGCACCACCCGCTTGCGCCGGGGCTTCAGCAGGTGGTAGCGGGACAGGGTTCCCACGACCTTCTCGTTTTCATCCAGTACGGGGTAGCAGCGGTAGCGGCTTTTCAGCACGACCTCCCGCACGTCGTCAATGTAGTCGTCCAGATGGAAGGAGATCAGTCCCTCCGTGGCGCAGGGCCGGGCGATGGGCGTGGCCTGATAGATCAGGCGGTGTACGCGGCTGGCGTCCAGCGGCGTGGAGATAACGCAGGTCTTGCCGGCGTTTTCCAGCCAAGCCGGCTCCACATCGGTCTGGCACAGGATCAGGCAGGCCACCTGCTTATCCAGCGCGCGCTGGATCATGTCCGGCTGACTGCCGCACAGCACGATGCTGTCGGGGCTGTCGAACAGCAGATTCTCGCAGTCCTGGGGCAGGGCGATGGACACGGAGCCGCTGACGTTGTCCACCAGATCACCGCCGTCGCCCATGATCCGCCCCTCAATGACGCTCAGCAGGTTGAAAAGGGGAATGGCCTCCACGCGGGGCTCGCCCACGGTATTCAGGCTGAAGGTGGCGATGTCACCGGCGGACAGCATACCGTACAGGGAGCCGTCCTCGTTGACAACGGGAATGGCGGAGATCTTCTGCTCCCGCATGAGCTTCCACGCCCGGTCCATGGTGACGGAGGCGTCCAGACACGGTGGACGGTCGAAATCCAGATCCTTCACCTGTGTGCGGACGTTCTGGATGAAGCGGGGGGGATTGAAATGGAACCGCTCCAGCATCCGGTTGGTCTCGTCGCTGACGGTGCCCAGATGGACGGCCACATATTCCTTCTCGCCCAGCGCGTTTTTCAGCGCGGCATAGGACATAGCGGCCACGATGGAGTCGGTGTCCGGATTGCGGTGCCCGGTCACATAGATCTCGTTCATACGCGAAAGCTCCTTTGCGAAAATTTTCCTCTGTGACCATCCATTATAAAGGAGGTTTCCGCTGCGGTCAATGGGGCGCGGCGCTTTTTGCAGATCGGCGCCCACGTTCCGCCTCCGGGAGACCGGTTTTGCGCCGCGTTCTGCGCCGAAGGGGAGAGGGAGCGGCTCCGCAGAGCCGCTCCCTCTCCCCTTGCGATGATCGTTTTTGCGGTAGAATATTGTATAAACAGGGCGAAAAAATGCCCATAAAAAGCAAAACGCCACGCACACTGGCGTGGTGGTCATCTTCTGTGGGTGGGACGCTTACCGCTCGCTGATCTGCTGCTGGCAGTCACCGAAGATCATATCGTCCAGATCGCCCAGGATCCAGTTGTTCATCATATCCTTATCACGCTCCTTTCTTCATTTGTTTACGCTTACAGTATATGCCGGTTTTGTCAACTTTGCAAGCACAATTTTATACATAATGTACAATTTGTTTTCGTTAATTTTTGATAGATTGCACAATGACACCTGCGGGTCATACCATATATAATGGCTTCGTATGAACGTGTAAACGGGGATATACTGACTATGAAAGAGTTTTTTGCGGGAGAATTTGATATCGCCGTTATCGGCGCCGGTCACGCGGGCATCGAGGCGGCGCTGGCGGCGGCACGGCTGGGGATGCGCACCGTCTGCTTCACCATCGATCTGGACGCGGTGGGCAATATGCCCTGCAACCCCGCCATCGGCGGCACCGGCAAGGGACATCTTGTCCGGGAGCTGGACGCGCTGGGCGGCGAAATGGCCCGTGCGGCGGACCGCGCCTGCATCCAGTACCGGATGCTCAACCGCGCCAAGGGCCCGGCGGTGTGGTCGCTGCGGGCGCAGGCGGACCGGCGGCTGTATCAGCAGGTGATGAAGCACACGCTGGAGCGGCAGGAGAATCTGACGCTGCGGCAGGCGGAGGTGACGGAGCTTCGCTGCGAGGACGGACACGTCAGCGCCGTGGTGCTGCGCACCGGTGCGGTGTTCCGCGTCGGCGCCGCCATCCTCTGCACCGGCACATACCTGACGGGGCGCACCATCGTGGGGGAGTGTATTGAATCCTCCGGCCCCGACGGGATGCACGCCGCCAACGCGCTGACGGACAGCCTGCTGGCACTGGGATTGCCCCTGCGCCGCTTCAAGACCGGCACGCCGCCCCGTGTGAACCGCCGGAGCATCGACTTTTCCCAAATGGAGGTGCAGGTGGGAGACGACGACCCGCTGCCCTTCAGCTTCGACACGGCGCAGACGCCGGAGAACCGGGCGGTGTGCTACCTGACGTACACCAACGCCGAGACCCACCGCATTATCCGGGAGAATCTGGACCGCAGCCCCATCTACTCCGGCGTCATTGAGGGCGTCGGCCCCCGGTACTGCCCGTCTATCGAGACGAAGATCGTCCGGTTTGCGGACAAGCCCCGTCACCAGCTGTTTATCGAGCCTATGGGGCTGGACACGGAGGAGATGTATATTCAGGGCTTTTCCTCCTCCATGCCGGAGGAGGTGCAGCTGCGGATGCTCCACAGCGTGGCGGGTCTGGAGCACGCGGAGATGATGCGCCCCGCCTACGCCATCGAGTACGACTGCATCGATCCGCTGGCGCTGAAGCCCACGCTGGAGGTCAAGACCGTGGGCGGGCTGTACGGCGCGGGACAGTTCAACGGCTCCTCCGGCTACGAGGAGGCGGCGGTGCAGGGCTTTGTGGCGGGCGTCAACGCGGCGCTGGCGCTGAAGGGGGAGCCGCCCCTGCTCCTCAAGCGCAGTGAGAGCTATATCGGCACCCTCATCGACGATCTGGTGACCAAGGGCACCGAGGAGCCGTACCGCATGATGACCTCCCGCTCCGAGTACCGGCTGCTGCTGCGGCAGGACAACGCCGACCGGCGGCTGTGCGCCATCGGACACCGCATCGGACTGGTGTCTGCGGAGCGGCTGCGGGCGGTGGAGGAGAAGTACGCCGCCGTGGAGCAGGAGGTCAAGCGCCTGACCCATACCGGCGTGGCCGGCAGCGACGCGCTCAACGCCCTGCTGGTGCAGCGGGGCACCGCCCCTGTGGCGGACGGGGCGCGGCTCATCGACCTGCTGCGCCGCCCGCAGGTGTCCTACGACGATCTGCGCCCCTTTGACCCCGGCGCACCGGCGCTGGACAAGGCCGTGCGGGAGCAGGTGGAGATCACCGTCAAGTACGAGGGCTACATCCGCCGCCAGCAGCGGCAGGTGGAGGAGTTTGAGCAGCTGGAAAAGCACACGCTGCCTGACGACATGGATTACAGCGATATTCAGGGTCTGCGTCTGGAGGCGCGGGAGAAGCTGAGCGCGGTGCGCCCCCTGAATCTGGGGCAGGCCAGCCGCATCTCCGGCGTATCCCCGGCGGACATCGGCGCGCTGATGATCTGGCTCCAGTCCCGCCGCGGATAATTTAGTAAGGTCAAGGCGGCGCATTGCCGCGCAACACGATAAGGAGGGTTTCCATGAGAAAATTTCTGGCCATTCTGGTCTGCAAGCTCATACGTTTCGTCGGTTCCTTTGTGGGGCGGGGCAGCAGCCTGCCCGGACAGATCGCGCTGAAGATCTGCCCCGACATTTTGCAGCGGGTGCAGCTGCTGCCGGAGATCATCGCCGTTACCGGCAGCAACGGCAAGACCTCCACGTCCGAGATGATCGCCCATGTGCTCACCGCCGCCGGGAAAAAGGTGGTGTTCAACCGGGAGGGCTCCAACCAGATCGAGGGCGTCACTACCCTGCTGCTGTGCAGCAGCACCCTGACGGGACGGTGCAAGAGCGACGCGGTGGTCATCGAATCCGATGAGCGCTATGCCCAGTACACCTTCCGCTATTTCCAGCCCACCCACTACGTCATCACCAACCTGTACCGCGACCAGCTCACCCGCAACGGCCATCCCCAGTGGGTGTTCAAGTCCATCGAGCCCAGCATCGGCCCGGACTGTACGCTGATCCTCAACGCCGACGACCCGCTGGTGGCGCTGTTCGCCCGTGGGCGGCAGAACCGGGTGGTCTGGTTCGGCATGGATCGCCAGCGCTTTTCCACCGAACACTGCACCGGCATCTACAACGACGGGAAATACTGCCCGCTGTGCCACGCGCCCATGGCCTATGACTACTACCACTACAACCACATCGGGGCGTACCACTGCACGAAATGCGATTTTCACCGGCCGGAGACGGCGTATACTGTCACCGACGCGGATCTGGATACCGGCTTTCTTACCATCAACGGCAGGGACCGCATCGAGCTGGCGTTCAAGAGCATCTACAACGCCTACAACATTCTGGCCTGCTATACCGTGTGCGCGCTGACGGGGGTGGACGGCGCGGATATCGCCCGCAGCATCAGCCGCTATGTGCTGAAGAACGGCCGCATCGTCAACTGGCAGTACCAGACCATGCACGGCACGCTGCTGGCCTCCAAGCACGAGAACTCCGTGTCCTATGACCAGTCCCTGCGCTACACAGTGCAGCAGAAGGAGTCCCACGCCGTCATCATCATCGTGGACGCGGTGAGCCGCAAGTACTTCACCAGCGAGACCAGCTGGCTGTGGGACATCGACTTCGGTATGCTGAACACAGAGAACACCTCCCGCATTTACCTGCTGGGCAAATATGCCGACGACCTGTACGTCCGGTTCTCCTACACCGACGTACCGCCGGAGAAGCTCAGCGCCTACGAGAGCATCAGCGAGGGCGTGGACGCCGCCGTGCGGGACGGCGTGACCCAGGCCTATACCATCACCTGTTTCTCCGACAAGGGCAAGTTCCTGTCGCTGGTCAATACGCTTTAAGGAGGGCCTGCATATGCGCATCCAGCTTTTGCATCTCTATCCGGATCTGATGAATCTGTACGGCGAGTACGCCAACGTGGCGGCGCTGCGCCGCAGTCTGGAGCGGCAGGGGGCGGAGGTCGTCGTCCGCACCGGCACGCTGTATGAGGATATCGACTTCTCCGCCGCGGACTTCGTCTACATGGGCGCCGGCACGGAAAGCGCCCAGCTTGTGGCGCTGGAGGATCTGCGCCGCTATACTGACGCCGTAGGCGCGGCGCTGGCGCGCGGCGCCGTGGTGCTGGCCACCGGCAACGCCATGGAGCTGTTCGGCAGCAGCATCACCTCCCCCGACGGCACGGCCCACGCCGGACTGGGGCTGTTCCCCTTCCGCACCACCGTGTCCGACACCGAGCGCATACAGGGCGACTGCCTGGCGGTGGGCGCTGCCACCGGGCAGACGGCGGTGGGCTTTGTGAACAAGGCCAGCCGGACTACCGGGGTCGCCCATCCGCTGTTCCGCATGGAGCACGGCCCCGGCAACGCCGCCGATACGGCGGAGGACGGCGCGTGGGAGGGCAGCTTCTACGGCACCCACCTCATCGGCCCTCTGCTGATGAAGAACCCCCACGTCAACGCCTACTTCACGGAGCTGCTGTGCCGCCGGGTAGGACAGCCCTATCAGGCGCAGGACTGTCCCCATGAGCAGCGGGCCTACGAGGTGACGCTCCGCGCCCTGCAGGAGCGGTTCCGCCAGCAGTAAACGTAAAAAGAGCATAAAAAAGAGACGCCTTACAAGGCGTCTCTTTTTATGCTGTTGTTCAGATGTACTGGCGCATACCCTCGGTAGCCACATCCTCGTCAGCGCTGACAGTGACGGTGAACTTCACGTCGTTCTTCTCGCTGAAGCGGTCCAGCCAGTGGAGGAAGTTCTCCACCGCCTGCCAGTCGGTGCTGCCGGCGATCTTGCACAGGTTGTCCACAAACACATGGGAAATATCGTAATTGCCCGCGTACAGACCGCAGAGGAAACCGCGCAGGCAGTCAAAAGAATCCACATTGTACTCGCTGGCATTGACCAGACGCACATTGTAGCTGATGTCGTAGGTCATGTCGCGGCTGGGTTCGATGCAAACAACGCTGCCGGTCTCGGAATCCACGCTGGTGTGGATCAGCTCGATAAGCTGCTTCGTCTTACCTGCACCGTTCGCGCCCATGATCAGTCTAACCATAAGAAATCACTCCTTTGTCATAGATGGAGTTGGTTCTACTCCTGCCTGTAGAATACCATACCATGTAAAAAATAGCAACGAAAAAAAGTGGCGCTTTTTTTGGGCAAAACGCCTTACCGTCCCAGCTTGGCCAGCAGCGTTCCGCGCAGCTCCTCGTAGCCGGGCTTGCCCAGCAGCGCGAACATATTCTTCTTATAGGCCTCCACGCCCGGCTGGTCGAAGGGGTTCACGTCCAGCAGGTAGCCGCTGAGACCGCAGGCGTACTCGAAGAAGTAGATGAGCTGTCCCATCACACCCTCGTCCAGTTCGCCGGTGTACAGGGTGATGTTGGGGACGCCGCCCTCCACATGGGCCAGCAGCGTGCCGTCCATGGCCTGCTCGCGGATGAAGTCCATGCTCTTGCCTGCCAGGAAGTTCAGGCCGTCGCCGTCCGTCTCGTCGTAGGGGACGGGGTTCTCGTGCTGCGACGGGCCGAAGCGCACCACCGTCTCAAAGAGATGGCGCTCGCCCTGCTGAATATACTGTCCCATGGAGTGCAGGTCGGCGGTGAACTCCACACTGGCGGGGAACAGACCCTTGCCCTCCTTGCCCTCGGACTCGCCGTACAGCTGCTTCCACCACTCGGCCATAAACCGGAAGCAGGGCTCATAGGCCGCCAGGATCTCGATCTTCTTGCCTCTGCGGTACAGCTCGTACCGGGCGGCGGCGTACTGCCATGTGGGGTTGGCGCGCATGTCCGCCGCCATGCAGGTGTCCATCATCTCCCGGGCGCCGTTCATCAGGGCGTCGATGTCGATGCCCGCCACGGCGATGGGCAGCAGACCCACGGCAGTCAGCACGCTGTACCGGCCGCCCACATCGTCGGGCACCACGAACGTCTCATAGTCCTTGGCGTCCGCCAGAGACTTCAGCGCGCCTCTGTGCCGGTCGGTGGTGGCGTAGATGCGCTTGGCGGCCTCCTCCGGGCCGTATTTCTTCTCCAGCAGCTCGCGGAAGAAGCGGAACGCCACCGCCGGCTCCGTGGTGGTGCCGGACTTGGAGATGACATTGACGGAGAAGTCTACACCGTCCAGCAGCTCCACGATCTCGCTCATGTAGTCGGAGGACAGGCCGTTGCCCACAAAGTAGATGTTGGGAGTGTCCTTCTTTTTCAGATTGTAGTTGGGGGAGCGCAGGCACTCGATCACGCCCCGGGCGCCCAGATAAGAGCCGCCGATGCCGATGACTACCAGCGCCTGAGAGTCCGCCTTGATGCGCGCCGCCGCGGCCTTGATGCGGGCAAACTCCTCCTTGTCGTAGTTCTCCGGCAGGCGCACCCAGCCGGTAAAGTCGCTGCCGGCGCCGTCGCCCTTTTGCAGATGGTCGTGGGCGATGCGCAGGCGGGGCGCCAGCGCCGCCTCGTAGGGCAGCGGGATAAAGCTGTTGCAGCTATTCAAGTCCACACGGATCATAGGATGATTCCTCCTTGGTAAAAGACATCTTTTTTGGTGTTTCCCATCTTACAACGATTATACCTAAATTACAAGGGGAAAAAGGCTGTCTACGCCGCGAAAACCGTCATGCGCAAAAGCTGGGTGAACACCTGCCCCCAGCTGCGCCGCGCCACAGCCCCCTCTGCCACCAGCGGCACGGTCAGCAGCACCGTGTCGCCGTCCAGCACGGACAGCTCTCCCAGCCGCTGCCCGGCCTCCACCGGGGCGGCGACCTGCGGTTCCAGCGTAACGGTGCGGGTCAGGCCGCCGGCCCTGGCCTTTTCCACCAGCACGGCAGTGTTCGCCGTCTCCGGCACCGGCTGTACGGCGTCCGACGCGCCCATGGTTATCGGCACCGGCGCCAGCGGCTCCGCCGGCAGGGCGTCCGCCAGCGCGTAGGTGGAGAAGCCGTAGTTCAGCAGAGCCTTGGCGTCCTTGGTGCGGGTGTCCTTGTCCGGCGCCTTCATGATGACGGCGATCAGCTCCATGCCGTCCCGCTCCGCCGTGGCGCTGATGCAGTACCCCGCCGAGGCGGTGTAGCCTGTCTTGAGACCGGTGGCGCCATCGTAGAAGCGGATGAGCTTGTTGGTGTTGGCCAGCTGAAAAGCGCCGTCCCGGATGGTGTCCATCCAGATGGTGGTAAAGCGCCGTATGTCCGGATGGTGCAGCAGCAGCTCCCGGCTCATGAGGGCGATATCGTGGGCGCTGGTGACGTGTCCCTCCGCCGTCAGGCCGGTACAGTTGACAAAATGGGTGTCCGCCATGCCCAGCTCAGAGGCCCGCCGGTTCATCTGCTCCACGAACAGCTCGTGTACGCCGGCGACCCTCTCCGCCAGCGCCACCGCCGCGTCGTTGCCGGAGGCCACGCACACCGATTTCAGCAGCTCCTCCACCGTGATCTTTTCACCCTCCGCCAGATAGACCTGACTGCCGCCCATCCCGGCGGCCGCAGCGCTGACCGTCACCACGTCGTCGTAGCCGATAGTGCCGCTGTCGATAGCCTCCATGGTCAGCAGCAGCGTCATGATCTTGGTGACGCTGGCGGGCTCCAGCTGCTCGTGCTCATTCTGGGCGAACAGCACCTGCCCCGTGGAACGCTCCATCAGCAGTGCTGCCCGGCTGGTGATGGGCAGCTCCACCGCCTCCGCCCGCGCCGGGTACAGCCCCAGCACGCACAGCATCGCCGTCAGCAGACAGATCGTGCGCCGTACCTTCCTCATCATAAGACCCCTCCCGATGTTTTTTCCTATTCCTATGCCCGGGGGAGAGAAATCATGCGCTTCGACAGAAATTGCGGTTGCAAAACCTGCACCGACCTGCTATAATAGCAGCGTTCGCAGGGTTGGTATATCGGTATTACAGCGGCTTCCCAAGCCGTTAAGGCGGGTTCGACTCCCGTACCCTGCTCCAAAAAGAAAACACCATCCGTCAGGATGGTGTTTTCTTTTTGGAGCAGCACTTTTGCTACGCAAAAGTGGTCGCCTGCGGGCGGGTGATTGAACGCGAGTGGGGGAACCCGTCAAAGGTTCCCCCCTCACACTCCCCCTTCCTTGCGGTGGGCGGGAGTGCAGACAACAAAACATGTGGACAATCACAAAAAAGTGAGGGACACACTTCCGTGTGTCCCTCACTTTTTTGTGAGCGGCGATTTTGAAACAGCACACCCTTGACGCGTAAGGGTGTGCTGTTTACTGATAGTATATCTATTATATCCGCGCTGCGTTCTTGGAGGCGACCACGTCCACGCCGGTGCCGCAGACATTTTGCAGCACCACGTCGCCGATGGCGGCGGGGGCGTGTACCGTCACGGTACGCAGGGCGCGGGCTACTTCATGCACCAGCGCCTTGGGCACCTCTCCGGCGGTACGTACCGGCAGCACCGGCAGCGCCGCGCCCTCGATGGCCACCGTGCCGGTGACCGTCCGTGCCGGGGCTACGCACTCTTTTTTGGCATAGGCCTCGCCGCGAGGGCAGGTGTTGCCGCTGACGGAGGTCACGACGCCGTTTTCCACCTCGGCGGTGAGCTGGCAGCCCATGGGGCAGCCGATGCAGATCAGTTCGCGTTTCATTGTGCCTGCGCCTCCTCTACTACGAAAGTCACCGTGTCTGCACCGGCGGGGATGGCGGCGGGGTCGAGGGGGAAGCTCTCCATCTCGCCGGGGGTCAGGATGCGCTTGGGGATGCGCTTGAGCAGCGTGTCACCTGCGTAGGCGCACAGCGCCGCGTTCCGGTAGGGCTGCCCTACCCGGAAGCGCACCGTTACCGGCGCGCCGCCGCGATGCAGGGTCTGGGGTACCGTATAGCGCACGCCGTTTTTGCCCTCCAGACGGATGCTCTCGCTGTCCTTGACACCCTCCAGCACATACCGGGCGGCGCTGCGTCCCGCTGCCGCCGCCTCCTGAGAGACGAAGTCCACCAGATCGTGGACGTGCAGCACGTTGCCGCAGGCGAACACGCCGGGCAGGGAGGTGGCCAGTGTCTCGTCCACCGCCGGGCCGCCGGTGACGGCGTCCAGCACCGCACCTGCCTGACGGGTCAGCTCATTCTCCGGCAGCAGGCCCACGCTCAAAAGCAGTGTGTCGCAGGGGATGTACCGCTCCGTCCCGGCGACGGGCAGGCGGCGGTCGTCCACCTGCGCCAGCGTCACGCCGGTGAGATGCTCCTGCCCGTGGATCTCCACCACCGTGGTGGACAGGTACAGGGGGATATCGAAATCGTCCAGACACTGGACGATGTTGCGCTTCAGACCGCCGGAATAGGGCATGACCTCCGCCACGGCCTTGACCTCAGCGCCCTCCAGCGTCATGCGGCGCGCCATGATGAGGCCGATGTCGCCGGAGCCGAGGATCACCACCTGCCGTCCGGGCAGATAGCCCTCCATGTTCACCATGCGCTGGGCGGTACCGGCCGACCAGATACCGGCGGGCCGCGTACCGGCGATATTCAGCGCGCCCCGGGGCCGCTCACGGCAGCCCATGGCCAGCACCACCGCCTGCGCCTTGATCTGCTGCAGGCCCACGCTGCGTCCCGTGACGGTCAGCACCTTCTCCGGCGAAACGTCCAGCACCATGCAGTCCGTCCACGCGGGGATGTTCCGCTCCTGCACGGCGTCGATGTAGCGCTGGGCATACTCCGGGCCGGTCAGCTCCTGATGAAAGGTGTGCAGGCCAAAGCCCGCGTGGATGCACTGGTTCAGGATGCCGCCCAGCTCGCCGCTGCGCTCCAGAATGAGGATATCCCGCAGACCCGCGTCGTAGGCGGCTGCGGCTGCGGCCAGACCGGCGGGACCGCCGCCGATGATGGCCAGTTGTACGGTTTTCATGAAAGCACCTCCTTGGTGCGGCCTGCCAGCAGGCGGCTGTCGCCGCCGCTCTTGGTCAGCTCGGTCATGGGAATGCCCAGCTCCTCGTGGAGCAGCTCCAGCGTGCGAGGGGAGCAGAAGCCGCCCTGACACCGGCCCATACCGGCTCTGACCCGCCGCTTTACGCCGTCCAGCGACCGGGCGCCCCGGCGGATGGCCTCCCGGATCTCGCCCTCCGTGATCTGCTCGCACCGGCAGACCACTGTGGCATAGCTCGGGTCCTTTTCGATCAGCGCCTGTCGGGCGGCGAAGTCCATCTCACGGGGGCGGGGGATGTCCTGCCGCTCCGGGATGAAGTCGTCCTTCTCCGCTGCGCCCAGCTTTTCGGCAGCCAGCTCCGCCAGATACTGCCCGATGGCGGGAGCGGAGGACAGACCCGGCGACTCGATGCCCACGGCCTCGAAAAAGCCGTCGGCGCTCTCGCCTACGATGAAGTCGTCGTCGCCGCCCACCAGATGGGCGCGAAGCCCGGCAAAGCTGGTGATGACGTCCCGCATGGGGAGGTTCGGCACGCTGCGCGCCGCCGTCTCCGTCACACGGCGCAGACCTGCCGCTGTGGTGGCGGTGAAGTCCTTATCGTCCTGATCCTCCGCCGTGGGGCCCACCAGCAGGTTGCCGTGGACAGTGGGGGATACCAGCACGCCCTTGCCCATGGCGGAGGGGAGCTGGAAGATGGTGTGCTGCACCAGCTCGCCGTCCCGCCGATCCAGCAGGCAGTATTCGCCCCGGCGGGGAACGATGGTCAGCTTCGTCTCACACAGCTGGTTGTGGAGCGTGTCGCCGTGGACGCCGGCGGCGGAGATGACCACCCGGCTCTCCAGTACGCCCTGCGCCGTTTCCAGCAGGAAATGATCGTCCTCCCGGCAGATGCGCTGCACCTCCGTGTTGAAGCGGAACTCGCAGCCATTGGCAGCGGCGTTCTCCGCCAGTGCGATGGTCATGCCGAAGGGGCAGATAATGGCGCTGGTAGGCGCGTACAGCGCGGCCACAGCCTCCGGCGCGACCCGGGGCTCCTGACGGCGCAGCGCCTCGCGGCCCAGCACCGCCAGACCCTCCACGCCGTTGCGCTCTCCGCGGGATTTCAGTTCCTCCAGACGGGGGACATCGGCCTCGTCAAAGCACAGCACCAGCGCGCCGCACCGGCGGTAGGGGAAATCCAGCTGGTGGGACAGCGCCTCCATCATCTGGGAGCCAGCCACATTGAACCGGGCCTTGGCAGAGCCGATGGGCGCGTCGAACCCGGCGTGGCAGATGGCGGAGTTGGCCTTGCTGGTGCCTGTACATACATCCTCGCTACGCTCCACCAGACAGATACGCAGCTGATAGCGGCTGAGCCAGCGGGCCACGGCGCAGCCAACAGCGCCGCCGCCCACGATCACAGCATCATACATCGTTCAAACCTCTTTCCTGAAGGGGGAGGGCAGCCTCTCCCTGCAACGTTCTCTTATACAACTTTATAAAATAACAAATCCGCGCACCACTTGTCAAGATGAGTGGAAGAAAAGCTGTTCTTAACGGTATCTTAGCGCTTTCTTAACGCGAAAGTATGCTACAATAGCAGCATGCTTATAAAGAAGGGGGGGCCTGTGGACATGGACGCCTACTGGGCGAAGCTCCGCAGCCATAAAAAGCGGGAGCGGGCCTCTATTACGCAGGGGTTGTCGTATTCCGCGCTGGATCTGGCTATCGCGTTCAGCCTGTATCTGGCGGCGGTGCTGCTGTGCCTGTTCCTGCGAAACATTGACCAGCATCAGGACACCACCTATGTGGCGGTGATCTTTTTCCTGGACGTGTTCCTGACGGCCTACTGGACCAACGGCTATCTGCTGGGCATCATCACCGCCGTGGCGGGTGTGTTCAGCGTGGACTATATCTTCACCTATCCCTACTGGCATATCAGCTTTACCCTCACCGGCTTCCCTCTGACGTTTCTGGTGATGCTGACGATCTCCGTACTGACGGCGGCTGTTACCAGCCGCGCCAAGCAGACGGAGGCGGCCCGCCGGGAGGCGGAGCGGGAGAAGATGTACGCCGATCTGCTGCGGGCCGTGTCCCATGACATCCGCACACCGCTGACCGGCATCGTGGGCGCCACCAACGTTCTGCTGGAGCAGGACAAGGAGCTGACGCAGGAGCAGCGGCTCCAGCTGCTGCGCTCCACCAATGAGGACGCCCAGTGGCTCATCCGCATCGTGGAGAACTTACTGTCCATCACCCGCATCAACTCCGAGGAGGCGCGGGTGAAAAAGGCGCCGGAGGCGGCGGAGGAGGTCATCGGCAGCGCCGTGGCCAAGACCCACAAGCACTACCCCGATGTGGAGGTGCGCGTCTCTGTGCCGGAGGAGCTGATGATGGTACCCATGGACCCGCTGCTCATCGAGCAGGTGCTGGTGAACCTGATGGAAAACGCCGTGATCCACGGCGGCACCAGCCGCATCGACATCGCCCTGACACAGGAGGGGGAGGACGCGGTGTTCACCGTGTCCGACAACGGCAGAGGCATCCCGGTCTACCTGCTGGGCAAGCTGTTTGATGGCGCGGCCCGCAGCGACCGCACCGCCGACGGCCGCCGCAGCATGGGCATCGGCCTGTCCGTCTGCCGCACGGTGGTGCAGGCCCACGGCGGGACCATCCGGGGAGAGAATAAAAAAGAGGGCGGCGCGTGCTTTACGGTGACGCTGCCCATGAAAGGAGACGACTATGAAGATTAAAGACAAGGTACTGATCGTGGAGGATGAACAATCCATCAGCAACTTTATCTCCATGATCCTCACAGCCAACGGGTACGATACCATCATCGTCCGCAGCGGGGAGGAGGCGCTGACCATGATCGCCTCCCACTGCCCGGATATGATCGTGCTGGATCTGGGCTTGCCCGATATGGACGGCATGGAGGTGCTGAAGGCGGTCCGCAAGTGGTCCAACCTGCCCGTCGTGGTGGTCTCCGCACGCAATCATGAGCACGACAAGGTGGAGGCGCTGGATTACGGTGCCGACGACTATCTGGTCAAGCCCTTCGGCACCTCTGAGCTGCTGGCCCGTATCCGCACCGCCATCCGTCACACCCGTACCACGCTGTCCAACGCCCAGATCGCCCAGTCCGGCAAGTTCGTCACCGGCGACCTGACCATCGACTACGACAAGCATCAGGTGCTGATGAACGGCGAGAACGCCGGCCTCACCGTCAACGAGTATAAGATCGTGGCGCTGCTGGGCAAGTACGCCGGCAAGGTGCTGACCTATGATTTTATCATCCGGGAGCTGTGGGGGCCCAAGGCCAAGACGGACAACCAGATCCTGCGGGTGAATATGGCCAACATCCGCCGCAAGATCGAGCCGACTCCCGGCAACCCCCAGTACATCTTTACTGAGGTGGGCGTGGGCTACCGTATGCGGGAGGGCGACTGACCTCTTTACGCGCCGGATAACGAAATTGTATCGTATACGGAAACGCCCCTCTGTGGAGGGGCGTTTTTGCAGCACGCGGGTTTCGCTACGAGAAAAAATCGAGTGACGAAAATAGACGCTTCACGGGTTCTTTATATGCGGCAGATAAAGGAAAAAGAGTCCGTCGGAAAGCGCGCGTTAAGAACCGCGCTGGCTTATTTACATTGCTTTTATCGCACGATAAGATACAGGTACGCCCGTCGGGTACGGCGGGGGAAAATGTAAGGAGAGAAAGCAATGGAAGAAAGAAAAGGCTTTGGAACCAATTTCGGTTTCCTGATGGCCGCGGTCGGCTCGGCAGTCGGCCTGGGCAACATCTGGGGCTTCCCCAATAAGATGGGCGCCTCCGGCGGCTTCACGTTCCTCGTCATCTACCTCGTTCTGGCAGTCCTGTGCGGCTTCATCGTCATGGTGGGCGAGCTGGCACTGGGCCGCAAAACCCGTCACGGTGCAGTGGGCGCCTACAAGGCGCTGTCCAAGAAGTTCAAGTGGATGGGCTGGATGGGCATCTTGTCTGCGTTCTTCATCCTGTTCTTCTACTGCGCACTGGGTGGCTACTGCATCAAGTACACCGTTCTGAACATCGGCGATCTGTTCCACGCCGGCTTCGGCGCCAACGCACTGGCGGAGACGGCGGCGGCCAGCGGCAACTCCCTGGGTGCTGAGGTGTTTGGCGCATTCATCAGCAACTCCACCGAGGCCATTGTCTACGGTCTGATCTTCGTGGCGCTGACCATGGTCATCGTCCTCGGCGGCATTGGCGGCGGTATTGAGAAGGTCTGCTCCGTGGGTATGCCCGCGCTGTTCGTCATGCTGCTGATCTGCATCATCCGCGCCTGCACGCTGGAGGGCGCTGTGGACGGCCTGAAGTATATGTTCGTCCCCGGCTGGGCCGTGGCCAACGGCGTCATTGAAGAGGCGCCCGGCTTCCTGACAGTGCTTTCCACCGCCGGCGGTCAGATGTTCTTCTCCCTGTCCCTCGGCATGGGCGCTATGATCACCTATGGCTCCTATCTGGATAAGAAGGAGAACCTGCAGAAGAACGCCATCCTCATCATCGTTATGGATACGCTGGTGGCGCTGATGGCCGGCCTGTGCGTCATTCCCGGCCGCTTCGCGCTGGATCCCAGCGGTGCTCTGGGCGGTCCCAAGCTGCTGTTCGTCACCATGCAGAACGTGTTCAGCCGCATGGGCGGCTTCGGCCCCATCTTCGGTATCCTGTTCTATCTGCTGGTGGTGTTCGCCGCTGTGTCCTCCTCCATCTCCCTGCTGGAGGTCATCGTGGCCCACTTCGTGGATAAGGCCCGCAGCGAGGGCAAGGGCGACATGCGCAAGAAGTACACCTTTATCGCCGCCGCAGCCGTGGGCGTGGGCTGCATCCTGGTGTGCGCCGACCGTCTGGGCGATGCCTCCTTCACCCCGTGGAAGCTGCTGAACCTGCCGGCGGAGTCGATCCGCACATGGAATGACTGCTGGCTGGACTTCTGGGATATGCTGTCTGAAGGTATCATGATGCCGTTGGGCGCGCTGCTGATGTCCCTGATGTTCGGCTGGGAGGTCGGCCCCGACGTAGTCAAGGAGGAGTGCGAGCAGTCCGGCCATGCCATGGGCAGCTACGGCTTCTTCAAGGTCTGCATCAAGTACATTACCCCGCTCATCATGATCCTCATCCTGTACGGCCAGATCAAGGAATTCTTCTTCTGATGTCCTTAACACGGAATTAATATTCTATCATACATCCTGTCAAGACCGCCGGAGCATCGCTCCGGCGGTCTTTTGCATGGAACATTTTGGCGTGAAATGCCGCTGTACAGGCATTTTCTTACTTTGGGAGGGGTGGACGCAGCTGGTTCGGAGCAAAAAACGGGGCGATCTTCTTGTAAAAACGACGGAAAAGAACGTTCACAATTTGTTAAAATAATCGAATGTAGTGCCAAGAGGTTGACAATATCTTAACGTGCGAGTATGATGAAAGAACAATTTGTGAGGAGGTAAATCACACACATGGAAAAGAAAAGTACCAAGATAGCGTATTTCGTTGCGCTGGGTATCTTTGTCGTGCTGCTGGCCATTCTCGGTATCACGTTTAAGGATGCTCCCATCATTGTCGAGGAAGCGACTACCCCGTTCGCAGGTACCTTCTGGTCCCTGCTGCCCCCCATCGTGGCCATCGTGCTGGCCCTGATCAGCAAGGAAGTGTATTCTTCCCTGTTCCTGGGCTGCCTGGTGGGCGCTCTGCTGGTCAGCAACTTCCGTCCCTGGGAGACGCTGGTGCAGCTGGTCGAGGGCGACAACGGTATTGTCACCACCGTCGCTGACACCGGCAACGTCGCCATCATCGTCTTCCTGGTGGTGCTGGGCATCATGGTCGACCTGATGAACAAGACCGGCGGTTCCGAGGCCTTTGGCCGTTGGGCAAAGAAGACCGTGAAGTCCCGCGCCGGCGCACAGCTGATGACCATGCTGCTGGGCGTGCTGATCTTCATCGACGACTACTTCAACTGCCTGACCGTGGGCGCCGTCATGCGTCCCGTCACCGAGTCCCACCACATCTCCCGCGCTAAGCTGGCCTACGTCATCGACTCCACCGCCGCTCCCGTCTGCATGATCGCCCCCGTTTCCTCTTGGGCGGCTGCCGTGTCCGGCTACGTGCAGTCTGACACCGTCAACGGCATCCAGATGTTCATCCGTCAGATCCCCTGGAACTACTACTGCCTGCTGACCCTGCTGATGATCGTGGTCATCTCCGTTCTGAACATCGACTACGGCTCCATGCTGACCCACGAGTACAACGCACAGGTCAAGGGCGACCTGTTCACCACTCCCGAGCGTCCCTTCGAGGGTGCCGACGATTACGAGACCGGCAGCAAGGGCAAGTCCTCCGTGCTGGATCTGATCCTGCCCGTGGTGGTCCTGATCGCCACCTGCATCATCGGCCTGATCTACACCGGCGGCTTCTTCGATGCCGAGAGCGAGTATGTGGGCGACTTCATGGGCGCCTTCTCCAACGCCTCCTCCGGCCCGGGCCTGGCCATCGGCTCCATGCTGGCTCTGGTGTTCGCATTTGTCTACTACTGGCTGCGCGGTGCTGTTGGCTTTGAGAAGTCCTTCGAGTCTGTTCCCAACGGCTTTATCCAGATGATCTCCCCCATCCTGATCCTGACCTTCGCTTGGACCCTGTGCGGTCTGACCCGTTACGGCATGTACTCCGCCGACTTCGTCATCAACGCCATGTCCGGCGCCGGCGAGCTGGCTAAGTTCCTGCCCGCTGTGATCTTCATCATCGGTGCTGCCATCGGCTTCGCTACCGGTACCTCTTGGGGTACCATCGGCATCATGGCCCCCATCGTTGTCCAGGTCTTTGACTTCGACACCCAGCCCATCCTCTGCACCATCGGTCTGGCTGCGGCCTGCTCCGGCGGCGTTATGGGCGACCACTGCTCCCCCATCTCCGATACCACCATCATGGCTTCTGCCGGTGCGCACTGCTACCACCTGAACCACGTGTTCACCCAGATCCCCTACGCGCTGACCGTGGCTGGTGTTGCATTCGTCAGCTTCATCCTGGCCGGTATCATCCAGAACGTGGTCATCTGCCTCATCATTGCTGTGGTGCTGATGATCGCCACCCTGCTGGTCATCCGTGCGATCATGGCGAAGAAGCACGCGGGCATCTTCCAGGAGATGGCCGAGGCCAACAAGGCTCTGTCCAAGTAAGCAACCCCTCGCAACCGCATATACTGCATGTGCATCGAAACGGGAAGTCCCTCGGGACTTCCCGTTTTTCGTTGTGTGAAGGCCCCACAAAAGTGGTAAAAAATGCGGCGGAGCGGGGAGGGCTGCCGCGATATAAATTCGCGATATTTGCGAAAAAACATAGATAAAACGCGACAAAGCAGTCGAAAATTACTGCCAAAGAAGCGTTAAGGAACAAACGAGGGTTGATAATATCGCATAAAAACAGCCGGAAATTGGAGAAAAGGGAGAAAGTGCGGTTCATAATTTGTTAAAAATTACCCGCCCGCCGGATTGCCGAAACATTGACAAGCGCCTAAAAAAACGTTAGGATGAGGCAACCAATTTGTGAGGAGGTAAATCACACACATGGAAAAGAAAAGTACCAAGATAGCGTATTTCGTTGCGCTGGGTATCTTTGTCGTACTGCTGGTCATCCTCGGCATTACCTACAAGGACGCCCCCATCATCGTTGAGGATGCGACCACCCCCTTCGCAGGCACCTTCTGGTCCCTGCTGCCCCCCATCGTGGCCATCGTGCTGGCCCTGATCAGTAAGGAAGTGTATTCTTCCCTGTTCCTGGGCTGCCTGGTGGGCGCTCTGCTGGTCAGCAACTTCCATCCCTGGGAGACGCTGGTGCAGCTGGTTGAGGGCGACAACGGTATCATCCCCACCGTCGCTGACGCCGGCAACGTCGCGATCATCGTCTTCCTGGTGGTGCTGGGCATCATGGTCGACCTGATGAACAAGACCGGCGGCTCCGAGGCCTTCGGCCGTTGGGCGAAGAAGGCGGTTAAGTCCCGCGCCGGCGCACAGCTGATGACCATGCTGCTGGGCGTGCTGATCTTCATCGACGACTACTTCAACTGCCTGACCGTGGGCGCCGTCATGCGTCCCGTCACCGAGTCCCACCACATCTCCCGCGCTAAGCTGGCCTACGTCATCGACTCCACCGCCGCTCCCGTCTGCATGATCGCCCCCGTTTCCTCTTGGGCGGCTGCCGTGTCCGGCTACGTGAACTCCGACAACGTCAGCGGTATCCAGATGTTCATCCGTCAGATCCCCTGGAACTACTACTGCCTGCTGACCCTGCTGATGATCGTGGTCATCTCCCTGCTGAACATCGACTACGGCTCCATGCTGACCCACGAGTACAACGCCCAGGTCAAGGACGACCTGTTCACCACTCCCGAGCGTCCCTTCGAGGGTGCTGACGATTACGAGACCGGCAGCAAGGGCAAGTCCTCCGTGCTGGATCTGATCCTGCCCGTGGTGGTTCTGATTGCCACCTGCATCATCGGCCTGATCTACACCGGCGGCTACTACGATACCGGGGCTGAGACCTATCACGACTTTATGAGCGCCTTCTCCGAGGCATCCTCCGGTCAAGGTCTGGCCATCGGCTCCATGCTGGCTCTGGTGTTTACGTTCATCTACTTCTGGCTGCGCGGCTCCATCGGCTTCGAGAAGTCCTTTGAGTCCGTGCCCAACGGCTTCATCCAGATGATCTCCCCCATCCTGATCCTGACCTTCGCTTGGACCCTGTGCGGCCTGACCCGTTACGGTATGTACTCTGCCGACTTCGTTGTCAACGCCATGTCCGGCGCCGGCGAGCTGGCCAAGTTCCTGCCCGCGGTGATCTTCATCATCGGTGCGGCCATTGGCTTCGCCACCGGTACCTCTTGGGGCACCATCGGCATCATGGCCCCCATCGTTGTCCAGGTCTTTGACTTCAACACCCAGCCCATCCTCTGCACCATCGGTCTGGCTGCGGCCTGCTCCGGCGGCGTTATGGGCGACCACTGCTCCCCCATCTCCGATACCACCATCATGGCTTCTGCCGGTGCGCACTGCTACCACCTGAACCACGTGTTCACCCAGATTCCCTACGCGCTGACTGTGTCCGGCGTGTCGTTCGTCAGCTTCATTCTGGCCGGTATCATCCAGAACGTGGTCATCTGCCTCATCATCGCCTGCGCGCTGATGGTGGCGACCCTGCTGGTCATCCGTGCGATCATGGCGAAGAAGCACGCTGGCATCTTCCAGGAGATGGCCGAGGCCAACAAGGCTATAGCTAAGTAAGTACCTGCGGTACGCTTGGTTTCACAGAAATAACAAAGAGAGACGGCAGCTTGTGCTGCCGTCTCTCTTGTCCTATACGCGCCGGCATGGTGTGCCGGCGGAGCTCTCCAAGCTCCGCGCTGCACGTGAGGCGATATGCGTCCGACAAAAAACGCGGCGCTATTGCGCCGCGTTTTTTGTGTAGCTCAGAAGTGTGTATCCACGAACTTGTTGAACTTGGTGACATTCATCTGGTCCTTGTAGGTGTTGCGGAAACGCTTGACAGTCAGGCTGTTGTACTGCACGATCTTGCGGTACTTCAGGAACCCTGCCGCCAGAGCCACGCCGCCGCAGAGGTAGCCCATCGGCGCGGTCTTCCAGCACGTCCAGACCAGCACGGCGCACAGCACCAGCGAGATCAGCACACCGGCGATCTGCTTCTTGGAGTGCATCTGCTTCACGGTGGCGGCATCAATGACGCCCTCTTCCACCATGGCCTGTGCAAAGCGCTTCTGGACACCGAACAGGCTGGCGGTGTTCAGCAGGATGGGCGCCACCACAAAAAAGGCGAACAGCGCGTCCACGATCCCCACCAGCAGGATGGCCAGATCTCCCATATTTCCCATGTTGTATATTCCTCCTAATTTAATTTACAAATTGAATGGTGATGTCGCTGCGCGACGTGGCGTAGAGCAGGTGGCTGTAGCACAGAGAAAACTCCACGATATCGCCTACTTCCAGCCGCCGGGGGCAGTCCTCCACGTCCACGATGCAGTGGTCGGAGGAGCCGCCGATGACGGTCAGTCCGGCCTCTCTGGGGATGAGGGACTCCAGATCGCCCACATCTGCCCGGCCCAGCGCCAGAATGGCGCGCCGCCGAATGCCGCGATCCACATACACGGGCTTGCGGCCAAAAGCGTCAATGGCAAGCTCACCCACGGGGTAGGTGGGCTTTTCCCGCACCTCCACCACTTCGGTCCGCAGGGTAAAGCCATCCATCCGCAGATAGTCCATGTCCTGAATGCCCCAGTTTACCTGCAAGTCCTTGCCCAGCAGGATGTTTTCGCCGATACGCAGGTGGTTGATGCCCGCCGGCATGGTGCCCCAGTGTACCAGCGTGTACGAGCTGGTGGCGCCGCCGGAGATGATCTCCAGCTTGCGGCCGATGCGCGCTTCAATGCGCGCGGCGATGGCCAGCAGAGCCTGCATCTTCTCGGGCGTGGGCTTGGTGGAGCCGTAGCAGGTCAGATTCACGCCGACGCCTGCCAACTCCACATGGGGCAGCTCCTGCTCCACGTGGACGCACACGTCCACCATCTCGTCCTTGTCCCAGAAACCCTCCCGCAGGTCGCCCAGATCAGCCATGACGATGACCCGGTGGGTCTTGCCCTGCAAAACGCATTCCTCCTCCAGCGCGTCCAGCGTGACGCGCTCGCTTTGGAGGGATGTCTCGCACAGGCGCACCACGTCCGGCAGCTCGGAAAGGCCGGGGATACGGATCAGCAGCCACGGGCCGCCGACACCGGCGGCGCGGCACCTCTCCACCTGCTCCAGACGGCTGGTACCCAACTCCTCCGCGCCGCACAGGCGCATGGCGCGGGCAACCTCCGGCAGCCCATCCACGCCCTTTACCACGCCGCAGACGCGGATGCCTTGCTGCTGGCAGCGCGTGATGATCTGCCGCGCATTGCTGCGCAGGATAGACAGATCGACCTCTAATTGCGGATATTTGCGAACCATGAGAAACACCTCTTAACACGATACCGGTCGCTAACGTTCCAAGTATATCATTAAATTTTCGACTTGTCACACCTTTTCGGGGAGAAACGTAAAATTCCCCGGCCGCACCATGGATGGCGGCAGCCCGGTGCGGCGGTTCAGGGGGTCTGGAACCGTTCCGCGCTGACATCCGCCCCTGCCTCGGCCAAGGCAGTCATCGTCTCCTCGATGCAGGCATCGATGACATCTGCGGACTCGTCCCGGTCGAGGGCCACGACACCGCGCAGATCCAGACCGGCTGCGGAGGTGGAGGGGCGCTGGGCGTTGTCAAGCACGGGGAACTGGAAGCAGCCGTTGGCGGCTGCCAGCTCCACGCAGGCGGGGGACAGGGCGAATTCCGTCCAGAGCCTGGCGGCGTTGGGGTGGGCGGCTCCCTTGAAAATGGCGGTGGCGGCGATCCGGCAGGGGGTACCCTCGGCGGGGATCACCAGCCGGAGGTTGGTGCAGCCGTCTTCGATGCGGGCGATGCCGTCGGACAGGAAGCTGATGCCGATGACGCACTCGCCGGTGCCGAGGCAGCGGGTCACCGCCGCGTCGGAGGCGGTGTACAGGGCGACATTCTCATCCAGTGCCAGCAGGTAGTTGTCCCCGCCGAACAGCTCCGGTTGCTGCCGGACGGCGCGGAGCAGCAGCCGTCCCGCCCCGTCGTATGTATAGTTGGAGGTCCAGAGCAGCTCCTGATACCGGAAGTCCAGCAGATCGGCCCAGCCAGCGGGGGCGTCGATCTCCATGCGCTTGAGCATATTCCGGTCGACGACGAAGCCCAGCGGATCCACACTGATGCCATACCAGAGACCCTCCGCGTCGCGGTACAGATCGTCCGTCAGGTGGGAGGCGTGGACAGCATCGTAGGCGGCCAACAGACCGGCGTCGCCGCAGGCGGCATGATCCTCGGCGCTGCCGCCGAACCACACGTCCGCGGCGGGATGACCCGGCGTTCCCTGCGATTGGGCCTGCACGGCGTCGGAGGCCACATACTGATAGGTGGTACGGATGCCGAACAGCTCCTCGAAGCGCTGGCAGGCGGCGGCGAGATACGCCTCCTCGCAGGAGCCGCAGACCGTCAGTTCACCCTCGGCCCGGGCGGCGGCGAGCAGCTCCTCCATGCCGTCGAAGCCGGCGGGACAGACGATATCGTCGTCCTCACCCTCCGGCGGGACATCGTTGGATGCTTGGCCGCCGCAGGCGGTGAGCGCCAGTGCCAGAACCAGCACCAGCAGCCGTGTGAAAAGTCTTTTCATATACGTTTCCTCCGTTTGTGCGCTCCGGATATCCGCACCGGAGGCGTCTGTCGTCCATGACGTGTCTATGAAAGCGGGTATGCGGAAAAACCCGCAGAAAATATGAAAATTAGGCAGGATTTTCCCTGCTGGAACCTTGACATACCAAGTATAATGAGGATACTACACCTTCAAGCTTCAAAATGCAAGACGCGAAAGGAGGTCTTACGATGTTGACGGGTTTGACGAGCTTTGTCCCGGAAGCGGCACTGACCGCATTTGACAATCTGGAATTCTTCATCCGAATCGTGCTGGCGGCGGCGCTGGGCGCACTGGTAGGATTGGAGCGCAGCAAGCGGCAGAAGGAGGCGGGTGTCCGCACCCACTGCATCATCGCCTGCACCTCGGCGCTGTTCATGATCCTGTCCAAGTATGCCTTTGTGGATGTTGCGGGCGTTGACGGCCTGCGGGGTGCGGATCCTGCCCGCATCGCGGCGCAGGTGGTCAGCGGTATTTCCTTTCTGGGCGCCGGCGTTATCTTCAAGAACGGAAACTCCATCCGGGGTCTGACCACCGCCGCAGGTATGTGGGGAACTGCCGCCGTGGGCATGGCCATCGGCGCGGGCCTGTACTGGGTCGGGTTCATTGAGGCCGCCGTGCTGGTGGCGATCCAGATCGTGCTCCACCGCTTCCCGGTGGGGGCGGACGCCCTGACCACGCAGGAGCTGGTGGTGGAGATGGCGGACGATGAGGGGCTGCTGTCGCGCTTCGACGAGCTGCTGCAAGCACACCGGGGACAGATCACCGAGAGCAGCCTGACCCGCGAGGACGGCGTATTGCGCATGGAGGTCACCGCCAAGTTGGACCCGCCCATCAGCCACGAGGAGGCGCTGGCCTTCCTGAAGGCCAATGACGGCGTTCGCCGCATCTCCGTCTGACGCACCGATACATAGGGAAGACATGCCCCGTCTGTGCCGCTGCATGGACGGGGTATTTGTCACATCTGCTTTTCCGCCCAGTCCGACAGCTGCTCCAGAATGGGCAGCAGCTCCCGGCAGCTGTCGGTGGGGCTGTACTCCACCCGCACAGGCACCTCCAGATATTCCTTACGGATGAGGAGCCCGTCCCGCTCCAGCTCCCGCAGCGCGGAGGACAGCACGGTGTTGCTCACGCCGTCCAGCTTGCCCCGCAGCGCATTGTAGCGGATAGAGCCGGCGTTGCACACGGCGCACAGGATCTGCACCTTCCACTTGCCGCCGATGAGCTGCATGGCGTGGTGCAGCGGGCATTTCTCCATACAGGGACAGTCATAGTGCTGCTCGGACATGGTTAGTTCCTCCTGACCTGCTCACATAAATCTGCGCTCTTGTTTTTTTCGGCGCAGGTGCTATCATGATAGCAGGTAAGAAAAACAAAGTAAATAGCAGCGAGGAGAAAATCACCCCATGAATATCTATCTTCAGGGCCTGACGATGGGCCTTGCCTATGTGGCCCCCATCGGCCTGCAAAACCTGTTCGTCATCAACAGCGCCCTGACCCAGCGGCGCAGCCGCGTCTATCTCACGGCGCTGATCGTTATTTTCTGGGATATCTCCCTGGGACTCAGCTGCTTTTTGGGCGCGGGCGCGCTGATGCAGGCGGTGCCTTGGCTCCAGAAGGTCATTCTGGCCATCGGCAGCCTGATCGTCATCTGGATCGGCGTGGGCCTGCTGCGCTCCAAGGCCAGTCTGGAGGGCGGCCGGGACGTGAACGTGCCGATCTGGAAGCTCATTACCTCCGCCTTTGTGGTGACGTGGCTGAACCCCCAGGCCATTATCGACGGCACCATGATGCTGGGGGCTTTCCGCGCCACGCTGCCCGCCGGCGGCGACGTTCCCTTCATCCTTGGCTTCGGCTCCGCCTCCGTGATCTGGTTTTTGACGGTGTCCACGCTGGTATCGCTGCTGGGCAGCAAGTTCAACGAGAAGGTGCTGAACGTCATCAACAAGGTCTGCGGCGCCGTCATCATCTTCTACGGCCTGAAGCTGCTGTACAGCTTTGTTAAGATGATGGGCTGGCTGTAAAGAAAATACGTTGGCAAATCGCGCCCCTTCTGCTACAATAAAGCAGAAAGGGCGTGATTTCTTTTGGAACAGAACTACAAGCTGACCATCGCCTACGACGGCACCCGCTTTTTCGGCTGGGAGCGCCAGCCGGGGAAGGACACCATACAGGGCAAGCTGGAGAGCGTGCTCTCCCGGTTACAGGGGCGTCCGGTGGAGATCATTGGCGCGGGGCGCACCGATGCGGGCGTCCACGCCCGCGCCATGACCGCCAACGCCGTGCTGGACGTGGCGGAGACGCCGGAGGGCATCCGCGACTACCTGAACCGCTACCTGCCCGATGCCATCGCCGTCCGGGAGGTGAAGGAGGCTGCGCCCCGGTTTCATGCCCGCTACAACGCGCTGGGCAAGACCTACCGCTACACCTGCTTTGACGGGCCGGTGAAGCCGGTGTTCGACCGGAAGTATGTGACGCTGCTGGACTACCGTCCCGATGTGGCGCGGATGCAGCAGGCGGCGGCGTACCTCACCGGCGAGCATGACTTTGCCAGCTTCTGCGGCAATCCCCGTATGAAGAAATCCACCGTCCGGCTGGTGGACAGCATTACCGTGGAGCGCCGGAAGGATCGGGTGCTCTTCACATTCCACGGCACCGGCTTCCTCCAGAACATGGTGCGTATTCTGGTAGGTACGCTGCTGGAGGTGGGGCGCGGCTACTGGGAGCCATCCTATGTGCAGGAGATCCTGCTGGCCAAGGACCGGAAGCTGGCCGGGCCTACCGCCCCGCCGGAGGGCCTGTGCCTGATGAAAGTGGATTATTGAGTAAAAGCGGAATGCGCCGTCTGATGAGACCCTCTGCAATTGTAAAAAAACAGGAAAAACTTTCAAAGTGTTGCAATTGCAACTTATCAAATCCGCCGTCCGTGTTATACTGACCACAGTAAGCGAGAGGGAAGACCCCTCACAGATCAATATAATAATGAAAATTGGAGGATACGATTATGAAAAAGTGGGTATGTCCTGTTTGCGGTTATGTTCATGAGGGCGACGTCCCCCCGGCCGAGTGCCCCGTCTGCCACGTCAGCGGCGAGAAGTTCCTGCTCCAGTCCGAGGAGAAGTCCTGGGCCGCCGAGCACGTTGTAGGCGTCGGTAAGGTCTTCGGTGACGATGTCCCCGAGGAGGTCCGCCAGGAGATCATCGACGGTCTGCGCGCCAACTTCGAGGGCGAGTGCTCCGAGGTGGGTATGTATCTGGCCATGGCCCGTGTGGCCCATCGTGAGGGCTATCCCGAGATCGGTATGTACTGGGAGAAGGCCGGTCTGGAGGAGGCCGAGCACGCCGCCAAGTTCGCCGAGCTGCTGGGCGAGGTCATCACCGACAGCACCAAGAAGAACCTGCAGATGCGCGTGGACGCCGAGAACGGCGCTACCGCCGGCAAGTTCGAGCTGGCCAAGCTGGCGAAGAAGTACAATCTGGACGCCATCCACGACACCGTCCATGAAATGGCCCGCGACGAGGCCCGCCACGGCAAGGCCTTCGAGGGTCTGCTGAACCGCTACTTCGGCAAGTAAGCAAAACCGCGTCAACACCGGCTTTTTGAAAGAGGAGAGGGAAGTTCCCTCTCCTCTTTTTTCGGTTGTGCCGGCGGTGATCTTTTTGCCGCCGGAGTGAAATACCCCTACCTCGCGCCCCGGTGCGGAACCCCGCCCTTTGTCTTGCTATTTTCCGCTGCCTGTGCTATAATCACTTTGTATGAGCGGAAAAATCCCGAAAGGAGCCTTTTCTATGAATGAAGAGCTGAAAAATATCCTCGGCCGCGTGGATCACACGCTGCTGAGCCAGACCGCCACATGGGCGGAGATCAAGGCCATCTGCGACGACGGCGTGAAGTACGGCTGCGCCAGCGTCTGCATCCCCGCCAGCTATGTGAAGCAGGCGGCGGAATATGTGGACGGCAAGATCGCCATCTGCACCGTCATCGGCTTCCCCAACGGCTACGATACCACCGCTGCCAAGTGCTTTGAGGCCGCCGACGCCGTAAAGAACGGCGCGTCGGAGATCGACATGGTCATCAACATCGGCTGGGTCAAGGACGGCCTGTACGAGCAGGTGCTGGACGAGATCAAGGCCATCAAGGAGCACTGCGGCGGCAAGCTGCTGAAGGTCATCATCGAGACGTGTATGCTCACCGATGCCGAGAAGATCGAGCTGTGCCGCGTGGTGTCCGAGTCCGGCGCGGACTATATCAAGACCTCCACCGGCTTCGGCGGCGGCGGTGCTACCCGCGAGGATGTAGCACTGTTCAAGGCCCACGTGGCGCCCCATGTGAAGATCAAGGCCGCCGGCGGCATCGCCGACCTCAACGACGCCCGGGATTTCGTCGCGCTGGGCGCGGATCGTCTGGGCACCAGCCGTATCGTCAAGGCCGTCAAGGCCATGGAACAATAAATATAATAATAAGGAGGAATCACTATGCCTACCCCCCACAACAACGCCGCCAAGGGCGATTTCGCCAAGACTGTTCTCATGCCCGGCGACCCCCTGCGGGCCAAGTTTATCGCGGAGACGTTCCTGACCGAGCCGAAGCTGGTCAACAATGTCCGCGGCGTGCAGGGCTACACCGGCACCTACAAGGGTGTGCCTGTCTCCGTTATGGCCAGCGGCATGGGAATCCCCTCCATCGGCATTTATTCCTATGAGCTGTACACCCAGTACGATGTGGAAAACATCATCCGTGTCGGCTCCGCCGGGGCCATGCGCGCCGATCTGGAGCTGGGCAGCGTGGTGGCCGGTCAGGGAGCCTGCACCAATTCCAGCTTTGCCGACCAGTACGAGCTGGGCGGCGCTTACGCGCCCATCTGCGACTTCGACCTGCTGATGGCCGCCGTGGAGAGCGCCAAGGAACTGGGCGTAAAGATGCCCGTGGGCAACCTCTACTCCTCCGACACGTTCTATGACGCCGCCGGGCGCAATATGCGCTACGCCAAGATGGGCGTCATGGCCGTGGAGATGGAGGCCGCCGGCCTGTACTGCACCGCTGCCTATACCGGCAAGCGGGCACTGGCCATCTGCTCCATCTCCGATAACCTCGTCACCGGCGAGGAGCTGTCTGCCGACGACCGCCAGAACACCTTCACCAACATGATGAAGATCGGTTTGGAGATCGCGGTGAAAATGGCAGCCAAGTAAGGAAATTGCACATTTCGCACAAGCGAAATGCAAATAAACTGTAAAATTTGTTCAGAATGTCTCTGAAAAGTATGGAAATAGCTTGCTATTTGTAAAGCAATCTGCTATAATGCACCCTGCGGTGAGAGGGGCCTCTCTCCTCCGCATACTTGGTTTTCCCGCCGCGAGGCGTGAAAATAAAATATTTAGGAAGGTAGATTAAGAATCATGAAAAAGTTTCTTGCTCTGATTTTGGCTCTGGTCATGGCTCTGTCTCTGGTCGCCTGCGGCGAGCAGAAGCAGCCCGATATCCAGGAGCCGGACAACACCGACCCCAACGATACCCAGACGCAGACTGTCGTCAACGCCGACGATATTGCCGACGAGATGACCTCCGAGGATGGAAAGTATGAGATCGCGTTCGTCACCGACGTGGGCCAGCTGAAGGATAAGTCCTTCAACCAGGGTACCTTTGACGGCGTGAAGCTCTACGCTGCCGCAAACGGCCTGAGCTACAAGTACTATCAGCCCGCCAACGGCGATCAGGCCACCGATGATGACCGCTATGACGCCATGAAGGCCGCCGCCGACAACGGCGCCAAGATCATTGTCTGCGCCGGCTTCATGCAGGGCAACGCTCTGGCCAAGGCCGCCGCTGAGTTCACCGATGTTTCCTTCGTGTTCGTGGATGGCTGGGCCATGGCTGACGCCGACGGCAACCCCCTGACCAACACCCTGGGCATCGCTTTCCAGGAAGAGCAGTGCGGCTATCTGGCCGGTTACGCTGTTGTTAAGGAAGGCTACACCAAGCTGGGCTTCACCGGCGGTGGCGGCGGCACCAACCCCGCCTGCTGCCGTTACGGCTACGGCTTCGTGCAGGGCGCTTCCGCTGCTGCTGCTGAGCTGAACGAGAAGGTCGAGATGAATTACTCCTGGCTGTACGGCAGCTCCTTCGCCGCTTCCCCTGAGCTGCAGACCATGGCCAACGGCTGGTATGAGAACGGCACCGAGTGCATCTTTGCCTGCGGCGGTTCCATGTTCGCCTCCATCGCTGCTGCTGCCTCCGCCAATGACGGCGCAGTGGTCGGCGTTGACGTTGACCAGTCCTTCGAGTCCGACACCGTGGTCACCTCCGCGATGAAGGGTCTGGCTGCCTCCGTGCAGTGGGCTTGCGCCAAGGTGTATGACGGCTCCTTCGCAGCCATGGGCGGCACCTGCGCTACCCTGGGCGCTAAGGACGACGCTGTGGGTCTGCCCACTGCTACCTGGTCCCTGACCAAGTGGAGCGTTGACGATTACAACGCCATGATCAAGGCTATGGCCGACGGCACGCTGGTTGTGGACAACGACTACACCAAGCTGGCCAGCACGGACAGCCTGACCCTGAACGTGGTCGAGTAATTTCAGCCTTGCTACATAGAAAGAGACGCCCATAGGGCGTCTCTTTTTCTTGCACAAATTTTTCTTTTTTGCATGAGACCGAGGTGGTTTTCTTGCAATTCTCCGCGCTATCCTTTATAATACAGATATTTATTGTGTCCCTTAGCCAACAGGGGGAGCAGAACTAACTTACAGAAAGCAGGTGGCGGCATGGACAATACTCCCCAGTATGTGATCGAGATGCTTCACATCACCAAGGAGTTTCCCGGCATCAAGGCCAATGACGACATTACGCTGCAGCTCAGGCGCGGTGAGATCCACGCGCTTTTGGGCGAAAACGGTGCGGGAAAATCCACGCTGATGTCGGTGCTCTTTGGCCTGTATCAACCGGAGGCCGGCGAGATCCGCAAGGACGGCAAAAAAGTGGAGATCACCGACCCCAATGTAGCGACGTCTCTTGGCATTGGCATGGTTCATCAGCATTTCAAGCTGGTGGACGTGTTCACGGTGCTGGACAACATCATTCTGGGCGCGGAGACCACGAAGATGGGCTTTATCCAAAAAAAGGCGGCCCGCGCAAAGGTACTGGCGCTCAGCGAGAAATACGGCTTGCAGGTCGACCCCGATGCCCTTGTCGAGGACATCACCGTGGGTATGCAGCAGCGTGTGGAGATCCTGAAAATGCTCTACCGCGACAATGAGATACTGATCTTCGACGAACCTACCGCCGTTTTGACGCCGCAGGAGATCGACGAACTGATGCAGATCATGAAGAATCTGGCGGCGGAGGGCAAGAGCATCCTCTTTATCTCCCACAAGCTCAACGAGATCATGGAGGTCTCCGACCGCGTTACCGTGCTGCGCAAGGGCCGCTATGTGGGTACCGTCAACACCTGCGATACCAACAAGCAGGAGCTCTCCAACATGATGGTGGGGCGTCCCGTGCAGCTGGAGGTCGTCAAAAAGCCCGCCCAGCCCGGCGAAGCCGTGCTGGAGGTGGAGGATCTGTGCGTGGCATCCCACAACCACAAGCGCAACGCCGTGAACCATGTGAGCTTCACCGTCCGCGCCGGGGAGATCGTCTGCATCGCCGGTATCGACGGCAACGGCCAGACGGAGCTGGTGCATGGGCTGACCGGTCTTGACCGCTCCACCGGCAAGATCACCCTCTGCGGAAGAGACATCTCCCACGCCTCTATCCGCCAGCGCGGCGCCGATATGAGCCACATCCCGGAGGATCGCCATAAGCACGGCCTGATCCTGGACTTTACGCTGGAGGAGAATCTGGTGCTCCAGCGCTTCCAGGAGCCGCAATTCCAGAACCACGGCTTCATCCGCCGCGACGCTGTGCGCGCGTACAGCGAAAAGCTTATTGAGCAGTACGACGTCCGCAGCGGTCAGGGTCCTGTGACCATTGCCCGCAGTATGTCCGGCGGCAACCAGCAGAAAGCCATCATCGCCCGGGAGATCGACCGGGACAAGGACCTGATCGTGGCGGTACAGCCCACCCGCGGTCTGGACGTCGGCGCGATCGAATACATCCATGGCCAGCTGGTAGCGGAACGTGACCGCGGCAAGGCGGTGCTGCTGGTATCGCTGGAGCTGGATGAGGTCATGAGCCTCTCCGACCGCATCCTTGTGGTCTACGAGGGAGAGATCGTGGGCGAATTTGATCCCAAGCAGATCACCGTGCAGGAGCTGGGCCTGTATATGGCCGGCGCCAAGCGGGCGCAGAAAGCAGGTGAAACGGTATGAAAGAAAAATTCTCCGCCCTCTACGCCAAGGAAGGCACCAAGAAGGTCATCTCCTCGCTGATCTCCATTCTGGCGGGACTGCTGGTCGGCGGCATCGTGGTGATCGTCGTCGGCGCCTTTAACAGCAAGATCTCCGGCAGCGGCATCTGGGACGGTATCCGGCTGATCTTCGCCGGTATCCTGAACACCGGCCGCGACGCCACCGGCGCCTTGAGCTGGGGCTTCAATGCCCAGAACATCGGCAATATGCTCTTCCGTGCCATGCCGCTGATCATGACCGGCCTTTCCGTGGCCGTCGCCTTTAAGACGGGACTTTTCAACATCGGCGCACCGGGTCAGTACCTGATGGGTACGCTGGCGACGCTGTATATCGCCCTTGGCATCCCCTCCAGCGCCGTTCCCGCGGGACTTATCTGGGTGCTGGCGTTTCTGGGCGGTATGCTGGCCGGCGCCCTGTGGGGCGCGATCCCCGGCCTTTTGAAGGCACTTTTGAACATCAATGAGGTGCTGGCGTGCATCATGACCAACTGGATCGCCGCCAACCTCGTGACGTGGATGTTCGACATCAGCAATTTCAAAAACATGGTGGAAAACACCAAGTCCGGCTACATCTACAAAACCACCTTCAACGGCGTGGCCACCCCCAAGCTGGGGCTTGATAAGATCTTCCCCGGCTCTCAGGTCAATGGCGGTATCTTAGTGGCGATCCTGCTGGCTGTCGTGGTTTACATTATCATGGAGAAAACCACCTTCGGCTATGAGTTGAAGGCCTGCGGCTCCAACCGCCACGCCGCCCGTTATGCCGGTATCTCCGATAAGCGCAACATCGTGCTGTCCATGGCTATCGCCGGCGCGCTGGCGGGTACCGGCGCGGCGCTCTATTGGCTCAGCGGCAACACCGAGTTCTATTGGAGCACCTATCAGTCTCTCCCCGGCGTGGGCTTCAACGGCATCCCCGTGGCGCTGCTGGCGGTGAACAACCCCATCGCTGTCGTTTTCACCGGTATCTTCATGGCGATGCTGGATATCGTCGGTATGCAGCTGACGAACCTCACCGCCTATAACGAGTACATCACCAACGTGATCATCTCCGTGATCGTGTATCTCTCCGCCTTCTCGCTGGTCATCCGTATGTGGCTGACCGGCCGTAAGAAGCGCAAGACAGCGGAGCCTGCCGCGGTGCCCGCACCTGCGGAAGCGGCGGCGCAGCCGCCTGATACACCGGCGCAAAATCAGGAAGGAGGAGAGCGGGCATGACATTTCTGATCCAACAGACCTTTATCTATGCTGTCCCGCTGATGATCGTGGCGCTGGCCGGCGTGTTTGCCGAGCGCAGCGGTATCATCAACCTGGCGCTGGAAGGTATTATGATTTTCGGTGCCTTTATCGGCGTACTGTTCGTGCGGCTGATGCAGCAGGCCCATGTGTTCGACGCGGCGAAGGCGGCGGGCGACTGGGTGGCGCTGCAGGGGTTTGAGCTGCTGGCGATGCTGGCGGCAGCCCTGTTCGGCGCGCTGTTCTCTCTGCTTCTGAGCTTCGCCTCCGTGAACCTGCGCGCCGACCAGACCATCGGCGGTACGGCGCTGAACCTGATGGCCCCGGCTCTGGTGCTGTTCCTCATCCGCATCATTGCCAACCAGAACACCCTGCAGATGGCCACCGGTGACGCCGCCAGCTGGTTCATGATCAAAAAGACCACTCTGGGCTTCGCCAAGACGGACGATCTGGGCTTTTTGGGCACCACCCTGCTGCACAAGGTGTATTTGGCGACATACATCTGCATCATCATCTTTGTGGTGCTGTCCATCCTGCTCTACAAGACCCGCTTCGGCCTGCGGCTGCGGGCGTGCGGTGAAAATCCGCAGGCGGCGGACTCGCTGGGCATCAATGTCTACAAAATGCGCTATGCCGGCACCACGATCTCCGGCGCGCTGGCGGGCATGGGCGGCTTTGTGTACGCACTGACCACGGCCAACTGCTCCTCCAACGGCGACGTGGCGGGCTTCGGCTTTCTGGCGTTGGCGGTGATGATCTTCGGTAACTGGAAGCCGCTGAACATCGCGGGAGCCTCCCTGCTGTTCGGACTCTTCAAGTGCATCGCCGCGGCGTATTCCAGTCTCGACATCAACGGAGACGGTGTGTACTGGCTGGCGGAGATCGGCATCAGCTCCCACCTCTACCGGATGCTGCCCTACATCATCACGCTGGTGGTGCTGGCGTTTACGTCCAAGAAGTCCCGCGCCCCCAAGGCAGAGGGTATCCCCTACGACAAGGGCCAGCGCTGAGACGCATTTGCGAAAAGCTGCACACATAAAAAAGAGACGGCGCAGCCGTCTCTTTTTTTATGCGTGGGGAGAGGTGTCCGGGTGCTTCACAGCACCCAGCGCCACACGGCGGCAGCCAGTACCGCCGATAAAGCACCCTGCAAGGCCTTGGCGGGCAGATACCGCCGCAGGGAGATGCCGGAGCCGCCCAGCACCGCCGCCGTCTGGCCGTGTACGCTGAGCCCGCCCCAGCCCAGCAGCCCCGCCGCCGTGATGAAGCCGCGCCGATTCGGTGTCAGGCGCAAAATGCCGTTGGTCAGCTCCAAAAAGCCCGCCGCTGCCGATGGCAGCGAACCGAGAGACCTCTCCGCCAGACGCAGCAGCACCAGAAAGAAGATGACGAAGCCGCATACGCCTGCCATGGCCCGCACTCCGCTCTGCACCGCCTCAATGAACGCGGCGGCGAGGGAGGCGGGCGGCTTTTTTGTCGGCACGGTCGGGGCAGTACAGGGGACGGCAGGCGGCTTCGTCCTACCGGCGCGGCACAGGAGCAACCCCACCGCCGTGGCGGAGGCGGCGTGGAGGAGATATAGCCATGCCCCTGCCCGGGGGCTGTGAAACACACCGCGTCCCGCGATGCCCAGAATGAACGCCGGCCCGGCGTTGTTGCAGAAGGTCAGCAGCCGTGCGCCGTCCTCCGGAGAGAGGAGCCCCTGCCGCACGAGGCTTCCCGTGGCTTTTGCTCCTACGGGATACCCGCCGATCAGTCCCAGCAGAAACGCGGCGGCGCCGGCGCCGTCGATGCCGAACAGCCGCCGGAACAGCGGGCCTGCCGTCCGGCCCAGCGCCTCCGCCGCGCCCAGCGACGTGAGAAGCTGTGCCGCCACGAAGAAGGGGAACAGCGCCGGTATGACGGAGGCGAGGCAGAGGGATATCCCGTCCCGCACTCCCTGCGCCGCCGTGTCTCCGCAGGTCAACAGCAGCAGTGCCAGTGCGCCGGAGCAGGCGGCTGCCGCCGGAAATAGCCATTTTTTCAAGCACATCACCGCTGTCAGCCTATGCGTCCTTCCCCGCCGGATATGCGTGGGGACAGGCAAGTTTCCCGCCCCGGACGCATAGGCTTTTTTACCCGCGTAGGGGCATCGGAGGTGCGTATATGGCGAAGCTGTCAAAAAAATGGTCGCAGGTCAGCCAGCAGGCCATGGACCGGCTGGATCTGCCGGTGAATCTGGCGTCCGGCGTGGCGCGCATGGAGCTGCTGGGTAACCGCTCCCTGTACATCGACCGGCACCGCGGCGTGCTGGCGTACAGCACCGAGGCGGTGGACATCAACGCCGGAACGGTGGTGGTACGGGTGCGGGGCGAGGGGCTGGAGCTGGCGGTGATGACCGATGAGGAGCTGCGCATCAACGGCACCATCCGCAGTGTGGAGCTGGTGGAGTGAGGGGCGGCCATGTATCGGAAGGTGCTGAATTACCTGCGGGGGCAGGTGACGGTGGAGGTGGAGAGCGCCGCGCCGGAGCGGGTGCTGAACCTCTGCGCTGCCCACGGCATCCCGTTCTGGGGCTTGACGTGGCTGTCGGAGCTGCGGCTGCGGGCGACCATCGACCGTGCCGAGCTGCCCCGTCTGCGGCAGGTGCTGACGCAGACGGACGCGGTGCTCACCGTGGTGCGGACGAAGGGCGCACCGGAGGTGTGGCGGCAGTACAGGCGGCGGTATGTGCTGCTGGCGGCGGCAGGGCTGCTGGTGTTGGTGATGGCGCTGGGCAGTACCCATATCTGGGCCTTTCAGGTGACGGGCAACGACACCGTGCCAACGGAGACGATCCTGCGGACACTGGAAAAATACGGCGTGGCGCTGGGGGCGCGGAGCCGCATCCGGCAGGAGGAGCTGCGCAACCATGTGCTGCTGGAGCTGCCGGACGTGGTGTGGCTGACGGTGAATATGCGGGGCTGCACCGCCCACGTGCAGGTGGTGGAGCGCCAGCGCCCGCCACATCTCTACACCGACGGGGAGATCACCAATGTGGTGGCCGCCCGGGATGGCCTTGTCACCAGTGTGCAGGCGCTGGACGGGGAGGCGCAGGTCATGGCGGGCAGCACCGTCACGGCGGGGCAGGTGCTGATCTCCGGCGTGGTGGACTCCGACCGGCGGGGCTACCGGCTGCTTCATGGTATGGGGCAGGTGTGGGCGCGGACGTGGTATGAGCTGTCGGTGTCCGTGCCGCTGACGGTGCGGGAAAAGGGGCAGGAGACAGGGGCTGTCACCCGTCTGGCGGTGGATGTGGGCAGAAACCGCATAAAAATCTACGGAAAGGGTAGCATGACCGGCCCCGATTGTGATAAAATGACCCTGTACCATCAGGCACGGCTGCCCTTTGGCCTGACGCTGCCGGTGACGCTGGTGACAGAGCGCACCGTGCGCTATGCCGCCGGGGAAGCGGAGCGTTCACCGGAGGAGGCCCGGGCGGAGGGAGAGGCGCAGCTTATGGCGCAGCTCCGCACGGCGCTGGCGCAGCGGGACGGAAGCCTGCTGCACCACCGCTTTGACGCGGTGCGGCAGGGGACGCGGCTGGTGGTGACGCTCCACGCGGAGTGTGAGGAACAGATCGGCGTATCATCGCCGCTGGATATACAGGATATGGGGAGGTAAAGACCCAAATATGGAACAACGCATCAGCATTGAACGTATGGAGGAGGCCGTCAACCTGTTCGGCTCCTTCGATGAGAACATCCGCCTGCTGGAGACGGAATTTCAGGTACAGGTGGTGAACCGGGGCGGCGAGATCGTGGTATCCGGCGAGCCGGAGAATGTGATGCTGGCGGTCAAGGCGGTGCAGGCGCTGCTGACGCTGTCCAACAAGGGCGAGAGCATCTCCGATCAGCACGTGCGCTATGTGACGGGGCTTGTGCGGTCAGGACAGGCCGAGCGCATCAGCGAGCTGACGCAGGACGTTATCTGCATCACCAGCAAGGGACGTCCCGTAAAGCCCAAGACCATCGGCCAGAAGGAGTACGTCAACGCCATTATGAAGCAGACCGTCACCATCGGCGTGGGGCCTGCCGGTACGGGTAAGACGTATCTGGCGGTGGCGGCGGCGGTGGCCGCCTTCCGGGATAAGCAGGTGAACCGCATCATCCTGACCCGCCCCGCTGTGGAGGCTGGTGAGCGGCTGGGCTTCCTGCCCGGCGATCTACAGAGCAAGGTAGACCCCTACCTGCGGCCGCTGTATGACGCGCTGTTCGATATGCTGGGCGCGGAGACGTATCAGAAGTATCTGGAGCGGGGCAACATTGAGGTGGCGCCGCTGGCGTATATGCGTGGCCGGACGCTGGACGACAGCTTTATCATTCTGGACGAGGCGCAGAACACCAGCCGCGAGCAGATGAAGATGTTCCTGACCCGTATGGGCTTCGGCTCCAAGGTGGTCATCACCGGCGACGTGACCCAGATCGACCTGCCCGCCGACAAGGTCAGCGGCCTGAAGGAGGCCATGAAGGTGCTGCGGGATGTGGAGGGCGTAGCGGTCTGCAAGCTCACCAAGGAGGACGTGGTGCGCCATGTGATGGTGCAGCGCATCATCGAAGCCTACGCGAAATTTGAGGAGAAAAAGAAATGAAACGACACTATATCCCGGTGACGGCGGATGTCCCCGGCGTCAGCGACGGCACCAAGAGCTTCCTGCGGAAGGTCATCCGCACAGCCCTCGACCAGCAGGGCGTGGACGTGCCCTGCGAGGTGGATGTATATGTCACCGGCGACGCGGGCATACAGGAATTGAACCGCGAGATGCGGCAGGTGGACAGACCCACGGATGTGCTGAGCTTTCCGGAGTTCGAGCTGACGCCCGGTGAGCTGCCCGGGCAGCAGGACGCCGATCCGGGGACGGGCTATGTGCCGCTGGGCGATATGGCCATCTCGCTGGAGCGGGTGAAGGCGCAGGCCAAGGAGTACGGCCACAGCAACCGGCGGGAGCTGGCGTATCTGGCTGTCCACTCTGTGCTGCACCTGCTGGGCTACGACCACATGGACGAGGGCCAGCAGAAGGCGCAGATGCGGGCGCGTGAGGAGACCATCATGGCCGCACTGGGCCTTGAACGGAAATAAATATACAAAAAGCTCAAATGAAAGAAAGTTGAGGATCACCTGATGGAACACATTACGAAAACCGCGATGATCACGGTATGCGGACGGCCCAACGTGGGCAAGTCCAGCCTGACCAACGCACTGGTGGGCGAGAAGATCGCCATCGTGTCGGACAAGCCCCAGACCACCCGCAACCGTATTTACGGCGTGGTGAACCGGGGCGATACCCAGTATGTCCTGCTGGATACGCCGGGCCTGCACAAGCCCCGCAGCCGTCTGGGGGACTACATGGTCAAGGTGGTGCGGGAGAGCCTGAGCAGCGTGGAGTGCGCGCTGCTGCTGGTGGAGCCCATCGCCCATGTGGGCGAGCCGGAGCGCATCCTGCTCCAGCGCATCCGGGAGGAAAACCTGCCCTGTGTGCTGTGCATCAATAAGATCGACACCGTGGAGAAGAAGGACGCGCTGCTGGAGGTCATCGCCGCGTACAGTGAGGCGTATGACGGCTTTGACGCCATCATCCCCATCTCCGCCCGGACGGGCGACGGGCTGGAGGATCTGATGCACCAGCTGGAAAAATACGCGCAGGAGGGACCGCAGCTGTTCCCCGACGGCATGACCACCGATCAGGCGGACAGCCAGGTCTGCGCCGAGATCGTGCGGGAGAAGATGCTGCGGTGTCTGGACAAGGAGATCCCCCACGGCACGGCGGTGGAGGTGACGCGGTTCTCCGAGCGGGTGGACAGCGGCATCATCGATCTGGATGTGACCATCTACTGCGAAAAAGCCAGCCACAAGGGCATCATCATCGGCAAGGGCGGCGAGATGCTCAAGCGCATCAGCTCGCAGGCCCGGCGGGACATCGAAAAGTTCATGGGCACCAAGGTGTACATGGAGACATGGGTAAAGGTCAAGGAAAACTGGCGGGACAACCCGAACTTCATTCGCAGTCAGGGGTATACGGAGGAGTGAGAGGCTCAAGCGGCGCCGGAAGCCGGTTTTCCTGCGAGCAGCAGCGAGCCGCCGTGTTCTGGTTCGTCCGAAATGTTGAACTGACGTATTTCTCTGAGCGCTGCCGCTTTTGCTCTGAAATGCGCCGGTGCGCAGTTCTACATTTTGGACGTTCAGCGGCAGCGGGGACAGACGCAGGTCAATTCCACATTTCGGGTGGTCTACACTTTGCCGCGTTCGCGCGGGATGCAGAACGGCAAGTCCCCATGTGCGGGGCGCGGGCGGATTTTCAAACCGCAGGTTTGAACGGCGTTTTTGGTCACTTTTGCCGCCGAGAGCAAAAGTGACCCGCGCCGGGGGCGCGGAATGTCCCCTGCCGCTGCTGAAAGAAATGGGGCCGCCGGAGGCAAAAACCAACACCAGGCATTCCCAGTGATAATTCCGCCGCAGACCTCCATGCTAACGGCAGGGAGGTGACGGCCATGGATTACTGGGAGCTGTTCTGCGACACCGGCGCACCGGAGGCGTATCTGCTGTGGCGCGGCCAACAGGAGGCGGTATGCAAAACGGAAAAACAGTGACCACCGGCCTTGTGCTGCGGGTCACGGAGACAAAGGAAGCGGATAAGATCCTGACGGTGCTGACGCCGGATATGGGGAAAATTCCCCTTATCGCACGGGGAGCGCGGCGGAAAAACAGCCGCATCGCCGCCGCCAGCCAGCTGCTGGCCTACTCAGAACTGACGCTGTACAAGCGGGGAAACTGGTATATGCTGGATGAGGCGTCTACGCTGGAGTTGTTCGACGGCGTGCGGCAGGACATCGTGCTTTTGTCGCTGGCATCCTACTTCACGGAGCTGGCGGAGGCAGTGTGCGCTGAGGAGACGGCGTCGCCGGAGATATTGTCACTGCTGCTGAACGCGCTGTACGCCCTGTGCTATCTGGACAAGGAGCCTCAACTGGTGAAGGCGGCGTACCAGTTCCGGCTGCTGGCACTGGCGGGCTTCGAGCCGCTGGCGTCGGCGTGCGCCGTGTGCGGCCGGGAGGAGCCGGAGGCGCCTATGCTGGACGTGCTCCGCGGCGTGGTACACTGCGGCGGCTGCAAGCAGCCCGGCGGTCTGCGTATGCCGCTGACAGCGGCGGGTCTGGCGGCGCTGCGGCATATCCTGTACTGCGACAGCCGGCGGCTGTACGCCTTCACGCTGGAGCCTGCGGCGCTGCGGGAGCTGGATCACGCGGGAGAGGCCTTTGCTGCCAGCCAGCTGGAGCGGAGCTTTCGGACATTGGACTACTACAAATCCCTTTTGGGGTAACGTGAGGACATACATATGAGCGACTTATTTGAAAAATCCATGCGGACGCTGGAACTGCCCGCCGTGCTGGAAATGCTGGCACAGCGGGCCGTCAGCGACGAGGCCAAGGAACGGTGCCGCAGGCTGCGGCCCTCCACCGAGGCGGAGACGGTCAGCCATCTGCTGGACGAGACAGACGCGGCCAAGACCCGTCTGGGGCTCCACGGCAGTCCGTCCTTCACCGGCGTAAAGGACGTGGCGCAGCCGCTGAACCGCGCCGACCACGGCGGTATGCTGAATACCCGCGAGCTGCTGGATATCGCCGGGGTGCTGACAGCCACCCGGCGGGTCAGCGACTACGACGCGGACCGGCAGGGCGAGCCCACGGCCATCGACCGGCTGTTCTCCGCCCTGCGGCCCAACAAGTATCTGGAGGACAAGATACGCGGCGCCATTCTGGATGAGGAGACCATCGCCGACACCGCCAGCCCTGAGTTGGCGGATATCCGGCGGCAGATGCGTGTGGCGGCCACCAAGGGCCGCCAGATATTACAGCGCATCATCTCCTCCCCCTCCTACGCCAAGGTATTGCAGGAAGCCCTCATCACCCAACGTGACGGGCGGTTCGTGGTGCCGGTAAAGGCCGAGTGCAAGGGCAGCCTGCCGGGACTTGTCCACGACGTATCCTCCTCCGGCGCCACACTGTTTGTGGAGCCCATGGGCGTGGTACAGGCCAACAACGAGATGAAGGAGCTGGAGGCCAAGGAGGACAAGGAGATCGACCGCATTCTGCGGATCCTGTCCGGCGAGTGCGCCGCCCAGCGGGAGACGATCCTCTATAACTACGACGTGCTGGTACAGCTGGACGCCATCTTTGCCCGGGCGCAGCTGAGCTACGCCATGGACGCGGGGCGTCCCATGGTGCGCAAGCGGGGCGGCATCGACCTGAAGCGGGCGCGGCACCCCCTGCTGGATCAGGCCAAGGCCGTGCCGGTGACGGTGGAGCTGGGCGGGCGGTTCGATACGCTGGTCATCACCGGCCCCAACACCGGCGGTAAGACCGTGACCCTGAAGACCATAGGTCTTCTGAGCCTGATGGCCCAGTGCGGCCTGCACATCCCCGCCGGAGACCAGAGCGCCGTGCAGGTGTTCTCCCGTATTCTGGCGGACGTGGGTGACGAGCAGAGCATCGAACAGAGCCTATCCACCTTCTCCGCACACATGGCCAACACGGTGGAGATCTTAAAGCAGGCCGACGACAGAAGCCTGATCCTGTTCGACGAGCTGGGCGCGGGTACAGACCCGGTGGAGGGCGCGGCGCTGGCCATCGCCATCATTCAGGATGTGCGGAGCAAGGGGGCGCTGACGGCGGCCACCACCCACTATGCGGAGCTGAAGACCTTCGCCATGACTACGGCGGGGGTGGAGAACGCCAGCTGTGAGTTCGACGTACAGACCCTGCGGCCCACCTACCGGCTGCTGATCGGCATCCCCGGCAAGTCCAACGCCTTTGCCATCTCCCGGCGGCTGGGACTGGACGAGAGCGTCATCGAGGCGGCCAAGGCCCAGATGGACAGCGAATCCGTCCGGTTCGAGGACGTGCTGACCCAGCTGGAGGAGAAGCGCCAGCGGCTGGAAAAAGCCCAGACCGAGGCGGATCGCCTGTGGCAGCAGCGGGAGGAGGACGCCCGCAAGGCCCGGACATTCCGGGAGCAGATGGAGAAGGCCAAGGACAACGCCCGTACCAAAGGTGAGGCCGAAGCGCGGCGCATCGTGCGGCAGGCCCAGCAGCAGGCGGAGCAGGTATTTGCCGAGCTGGACGAGCTGCGGAAGCAGCAGCGCAGCGACTATCAGACGGTAAACGACGGCAAGGCCGACGTCCGCCGCCGCCTGAAGGAGGCGGAGGCAGCGCTGCACCAGCACGACGAGGAGCAGGAGCCCATCCCGGCCCCCAGCCGCCCCATCGCCGTGGGCGACACGGTGGAGCTGGCCGGCGTTCGGACAGCGGCGGCGGTGCTGGCGGTCAACGGCGACGGCACCCTGCTTTTGCAGGCGGGGAAGATGAAGATGACCGTCAAGGCCGCGCAGGTGCGCCTTTTGGAGACGGCGGAGGAGATCGAGGAGAAGAAAAAGCAGGCCGCCAAGTCCCGCGCCGCCAGCGGCGGCGGCACGGTGCAGCTCAACACCGGCGCCCGCGCCTCCGCCGAGCTGGATATCCGGGGCTTGGAGACGCTAGAGGCGGAGAGCGTGGTGGAGAACTATCTGGACGCGGCACAGCGCGCCAAGCTGGGATCGGTGACCATCATCCACGGCAAGGGTACCGGCGCGCTGCGGGCCGCCGTCCACCAGATGCTGAAGAAAAACAGAGCCGTCAAGAGCTTCCGGCTGGGCCGCTACGGCGAGGGAGAGGCAGGCGTGACGGTGGTGGAGCTGAAATGACCGCCGCATTTTGTCAGATTCGACGAATTGTTCAGGGAAAATCATAGGGCTTAGTACAAATTTCGTATCAATGCCCATTGCATTACAGCGGGCGTTTCGGTATAATGAGGATACTGTAAGCTTGCCTTTTTGGACAAATCTGTAAAATTGCTGCATAAGGAGTGCTGTTCCATGTATACACGGGAAATCACGGTCAAGAATGAAGTCGGTCTGCACGCCAGACCCGCCACCTACTTTATCCAGAAGGCCAACGAGTTCAAGAGCGGCATCTGGGTCGAGAAAGAGGAGCGCCGCGTCAATGCCAAGAGCCTGCTGGGCGTGCTGAGCCTGGGGATCGTACAGGGCACCACCATCACGCTGATCGCTGACGGCGTGGATGAGAAAGAGGCCGTGGACGCACTGGTCGATCTGATCGAGAACCAGATCAGCGAATGAGCCGTGCGCCGAAAGGCGCGGAGAGCTTATCAAGTAAACAAAAAAGGAACGCACCGGGGTACCGGTGCGTTCCTTTTTTGTCTCAGCGCGCTTTTTCCGCCTCCTGTGCCACGCGGATGAGCCAGTCCGCCGATTCCAGCGGGCAGCGGCCCTGCGCCGTCTCGCCGGTGAGCATCAGACAGTCCGCGCCGTCCAGCACGGCGTTGTAGATGTCCAGCACCTCCGCCCGGGTGGGGGAGGGGTGGTCGATCATGCTGTGCAGCAGCTGGGTCACCACCAGAAAAGGCTTTCCGCGGCTGCGGCACAGGGCGGCGATGCGCTTCTGGGCGGCGGGCAGCTGCTCCAGCGGCAGACTGCTGCCCAAGTCTCCCCGGGCGATGGTCACCACGTCGCACAGCGCCAGCCAGTCCGGCAGAGCGTCCAGCCCCGGCCGGTTCTCCACCTTGGCGAACAGCTCCGCACCGGCAAGGCCGTTCTCCGCCATGGTCCGCCGCACCACGCGCAGGTCATCGGCACTGCGGACAAAGGGCTGCATGACGGCGTTCACACCCAGCGCCGCCGCCTGTGCCAGATCGGCAAGGTCTGCCTCGCACAGGGCGGGGCGGCGAAGGTCTACGCCCTCCAACGTCAGGCTCTTGTGGCCGGTGAGGATGCCGCCCCGGGTGACGCGGCACACGCCGCCGTCCACCACCGTCAGCGCCATAGCGCCGTCGTCCAGCAGCACGGTCATGCCGGAGCGCAGGGCGTCCAGCACGTCGCCGTCCACGGGGATGTCCACGCCCAGCGTGACGGCTGCACCCTCCGCCAGCGGCAGAGGGGCGGGCATATCACCGATACGTACCTCCGGACCGCGCAGGTCGATCATCAGCTGGGCGCGCAGGCCGGTCTCCTGCTCTGCCGTGTGCAGGGCGTCGATCCAGTCCCGTCGGGCGGACAGTGAGGTGTGGGACAGATTGAGCCGGAATCCGGTGACGCCCCGGCGCAGCAGGGCGGCCAGCACAGCAGTATCGCAGCAGGACGGGCCAAGGGTGGCATAATATCTCATGGTGTGGTCTCCTTGTGAAAATGATCGTAGACGGCGCGGGCGGCGGGCTTGGGCAGCACCTCCTCCAGCTGGGGCAGGCCTGCCGCCCGGACGGCCTTCACCGTGCCGAACCGCTGCAAAAGCATCTTTTTTCGCGCCTCGCCCACACCTGGGATGCCGTCCAACTGGGAGCGGTAGGCGCTTTTCGTGTGCTTCTGGTGGTGGTAGGCGACGGCGAAGCGGTGTACCTCCTCCTGCACCCGGCCAATGAGGGCGAACAGAGCGGGAGGCGTCTGGATACCGATCTCCCGGCCGTCGGCGGTGACCAGCGCACGGGTGCGGTGCCGGTCGTCCTTCACCATACCCAGCACCGGGACAGTCAGCCCCAGCTTTTCCAGCACCGTCTCCACGGCGCGGGCGTGCTGCACGCCGCCGTCGATGAGCAGCAGGTCGGGCAGCGGGGCAAATTTTTCGTCGCCGTCCAGATACCGGCGGCAGCGGCGCTCCAGCACCTCCGCCATGGCGGCGTAGTCGTCGGCGCCGGTGCAGGTCTTGATCTGGAACCGGCGGTAGTCCCGCTTCAGGGGCCGCCCATCCACAAATACCACCATGCTGGCTACCTGATCGGCGCCGCCGGTGTGGGAGATATCGTAGCTCTCCATGCGGCGGGGCAAGGCGGGCAGCTCCGCCAGCTCCTGCAAAAGCCGGAGCGTCCCGGCGGTGCGCTCGGCGTCGGAGGTGACACGCTCCACCTCCTCCCGGGCGTTGCGGTTGGCGATGTCCAGCAGCTCCCGCCGCTGGCCTCGCTGGGGTATACGGAGGGTGACGGCATGGCCGCAGCGCTCTGTCAGCAGGGCGGACAGGGTATCCATATCCTCGATGGGCAGGGGGAGCAGGATCTCCCGGGGCAGCACCTCGCGATCCAGATAGTACTGGGTCACCACGGCGCTCAGCAGCGCCGCGTCGTCCTCGGCGGCGGGCAGCACCTCCACCCGTCGGCCCAGCAGGTCACCGTCCTCGATGTGCAGCACGGCGCAGCCGGCCCGGGCGGGGCCGGTGTATACGCCCCACACGTCGGTGTCGGCACAGATGCCGGCGATGACCTTCTGGTTCTTGGACAGGACAGCCAGCGCCCGCACCTGATCCCGCAGGGCGGCGGCCTGTTCAAAGTCCAGCGCCTCGGCAGCGTCGTTCATCCGGACGGTCAGCTCCGCTGTTACCTGCCGCAGCCGTCCCTCAAACAGCCGCACCGCCTGTTCGATGCGGCGGCGGTACTCGGCGGCGTCCGGCCCGTCGGGGCGGCAGAAGCCGTCGCACCGCCCGATATGGTGGTTCAGGCAGGGACGCTCCTTGCCGATATCCCGGGGGAACCGGCGGGAGCAGGTGGGCAGCCGCAGGGCGGCGCACACCGCGTCGATGGCGTGCCGCGTCTCGCTGCGCCCGCCGAAGGGGCCGAAGTACCGGGCACCGTCCTGCGCGGGACGGGTCACCAGCGTGAAGCGGGGGTATTCGGACGATTCATCCAGCCGCACAAAGGGGTAGCCCTTGTCGTCCTTCAGCAGAATGTTGTAGCGGGGCATATGCCGCTTGATCAGGGAGTTTTCCAGAATGAGCGCCTCGAACTCCGAGCGGACGATAATGGTGTCGAACCGATCCACCTGCGACACCATGCGGCGTGTCTTGTCGTTGTGGGAGGCGGTGTCCTGGAAGTATTGGCTTACCCGGTTTTTCAGCTTTTTGGCCTTGCCTACATAGATGACCTGCCCCGTCTTGTCCATCATCAGATAGACCCCCGGCAGCAGCGGCAGGTCGTTGGCCTTGGCCCGCAGTTCGTCCTTTGTCACGACATCCCCTCCTCACGCAAATTTTCCTTAGTATAACACGGCGCGGCCGGGCAGACAAGGGGGGCACCGCCGGTGTGCGCGGCGGGGGAGATGTACCAGAAAAAGGAAATTAACCCAGTGAAAAACATTGACAAGACAGGACTGTTGCAGTACAATATGCAGAGAGCATAGTATTGTGCTTGAGCTATGGACACGATGCTTTCTGTTAACGTGCTCTTCCCCCTGTCGGGCTCCCCCCTTTCGCCCGGCATTTAAATGGACGGAACGCCTTGCGGCGCTCCGTCCATTTTTTGTGGTTCAGTTCAGGCCGCCCTCATTTACCGCGAACAACCGGTCGATGCGCCGGCGCAGCAGGGCGTGGGCGGGGTCGGACAGGGCGGGGTCGCCGTCCAGCAGGTCGTTGGCGGCGGACTGGGCCTCCTCCAGCAGCCGCATATCGCAGCTGAGATCGGCGGCCTTCAGCGTGGGCAGACCGTGCTGCCGCTGGCCGAAAAAGTCGCCGGGGCCCCGGAGGTGCAGATCCTCCTCGGAGATCTTGAAGCCGTCGTTGGTCTGCGTCAGCACCTTCAGGCGGCGGCGGGTATCCTCGTTGTCGCTGTCGGACAGCAGGACGCACCAGCTCTTGGCGCTGCCCCGGCCTACGCGGCCGCGGAGCTGGTGGAGCTGGCTGAGGCCGAAGCGCTCGGCGTTCTCCACCACCATCAAATTGGCGTTGGGTACGTCCACGCCCACCTCCACCACGGTGGTGGACACCAGAATATCGCTGTCTCCGGCGGCGAAGACCGCCATGACGGATTCCTTCTCCTTGGCCTTCATGCGCCCATGGAGCACGGCGACGCGCAGGTCGGGGAACACCTCATTCTGTAATTTCTGGGCGTAGGCGGTCACGGCCTTCCGCTCGTCGGGGAGATGGTCGTCCTCCCCCACCAGCGGGCAGACGATGAACACCTGATGCCCCTCGGCCACCTGCTTGCGGATAAAGGCGTTCAGCCGCTGGCGGTATTTCTCCCCCACGGCGAAGGTGTCCACCTTCTGCCGTCCGGGAGGCAGCTCGTCGATGACGGATACATCCAGATCGCCGTAGATGATGAGCGCCAGCGTCCGAGGGATGGGGGTGGCGGACAGCACCAGCATATGGGGGGAATCGGCCTTTTTGGACAGCGCCGCCCGCTGATCTACGCCGAAGCGGTGCTGCTCATCGGTGATGACCAGCCCCAACCGGGCGTACTGCACATCCTCCGTCAGCAGGGCGTGGGTGCCGATGCACAGGTCAATGCTGCCGTCGGCCAGACCGGCCAGAATCTCCCGGCGCTCCTTGGCGCGGGTGGAGCCGGTGAGCAGGGCGCAGTGCAGCCCGAAGCGGGCGAACAGCGGCGATAGATTTTCATAGTGCTGGCGGGCCAGGATCTCCGTGGGCGCCATCAGCGCCGACTGCCAGCGGCTCTGGGCGGCGAACCAGACACAGGCGGCGGCCACCATGGTCTTGCCGCTGCCCACATCGCCCTGACACAGCCGGTTCATGGGGCGGCCGGAGGTCATGTCGGACACGGCCTGCTCCACGGCGCGGCACTGGGCATTTGTCAGCGCGAAGGGCAGGGCGTCGTAGAAGGGCGCCAAGGCCACGTTTTCACAGGCGGGGCCGTGCCCCGTCTCCCGGCGGGCGCGCAGCAGCCGCAGGCCGCAGGCCAGCACAAAAAGCTCCTCAAACACCAGACGGCGGCGGGCGATGTCCAGCGCCTCCGGCGAAGTGGGGAAGTGGATGTTCTCGTAGGCGTAGCCCGCGTAGCACAGGTGATGCGCCTGCCGCACTGCATCGGGCAGCGCGTCCGGCAGCAGGTCACGGCAGGCATCCAGCCCCTGCCGCATGGCCTCCGCCAGCCGGGACTGCGTGATACCGGCGGTCAGGGGATAGATGGGCATGATGCGACCCGTCAGCAGCTGGCGGCCCTCCGGCTCCAGCAGGGGGTTGGTCATGCGGCGGCGCAGCAGGTCGCCCTCCACCTTACCGTAGAAGATATACGTCTCTCCCTTGTGGAGGCTGGTTTTCCGGTACTCCTGATTGAAAAAGGCAACATCCAGCACGCCGCTGCTGTCCACGGCCCGCACCTTTACCAGCGTGCGGCCGCCGCCGATACGGCTGGCGGTGGGGTCACCGGCCAGCATGGCCCGGACGCAGGCGTATTCGCCCACGGGCAGCTCCCGGATAGGGCGCTCCAGCGTCCGATCCTCCCACCGGCGGGGGAAGTAGGACAGCAGGTCGCCCAGCGTGGCGATGCCCAGCTTGTGCAGCGCCTTGGCCCGCGTTTCGCCGATGCCCTTGATATACCGGATGTCGGTGTTGAGATCGGCCATGACGTCAGAAGCCGCTGAAGGCGGAGAAGTCGGCAGGCGGCGCAAACAGAGGCGGCTCCTGCGTCTCCTCTGCCGGGGAGGGCAGCAGCGTCTCCTCCGGCGCGGGGACGTACTCCACGAATTGGTACGTCAGGCCGTTCTCCTCCATGATCTCACTTTCGCTGTCCACCTGCCACTGGGGGTCGGCGTCCAGATCGGGGAAAAAGGCGTCGGCGTGACCATCGGCAAAGATCTTGGTGATATATACCCGGTCGCACAGGGGCAGAAAACGGCGGTAGACGCTCTCACCGCCGATGATCCATGCGTCCTCCCCAGCCTGAAACACCGCCTCCACGGGGAAGTGGACGATCTCCGCGTTTTCCGCGGCAAAGTCCCGGTCGCCGGTGAGGACGATGTTGCGGCGGTGGGGCAGCCCCCTGCCGCCGGGCAGGGATTGCAGGGTCTTGCGGCCCATGAGGACGGTCTTACCCTCCGTCAAGGCGCGGAAGCGCTTCATATCGGCGGAGATGTGAAACAGCAGGGCGTTGTCCCGGCCGATGCCCCAGTGTTGGTCGACGGCTGCAATGGCATACATGGGCGTTCCTCCTTAGATGGCCACGGGGATCTTGTCCTCGAAGGGCTGGGGGTCGTAGCCCTCCAGCGAGAAGCTGTCCCGTGTGAACCGGTAGAAATCGGTGATGGACTTGTCCATCACGAAGCGGGGGGCAGGGCGCGCGTCCTGCTCCAGCAGCTTTTCGATGATGGGGACATGGCAGTCGTAGATGTGGGCGTCGGCAATGACGTGTACCAGCTCGCCGGCCTCCAGACCGGACACCTGCGCCATCATATGTACCAGCACGCTGTACTGCACCACGTTCCAGTTGTTGGCGGCCAGCATATCCTGACTGCGCTGGTTGAGGATGGCGTTGAGGGTGTTGCCGGAGACATTGAAGGTCATGGAGTAGGCGCAGGGATACAGCGCCATCTCGTGGAGATCCTGAAAGTTATAGATATTGGTGAGGATGCGGCGGCTGGCGGGGTTGTGCTTCAGATCGTACAGCACCCGGTCCACCTGATCCATCTCCCCCTCGGGATACTGGTGCTTCACCGCCAGCTGATAGCCGTAGGCCTTGCCGATGGAGCCGTTCTCATCCGCCCAGCTGTCCCAGATGTGGCCCCGCAGGTCATGGATGTTGTTGGACTTCTGCTGCCAGATCCACAGCAGCTCGTCGATGCAGGTCTTGAAATAGGTGCGGCGCACGGTGAGGATGGGAAATTCCTCCCGTAGGTCGTAGCGGTTGACGATGCCGAACTTTTTTACGGTGTGGGCGGGCGTGCCGTCGTCCCAGTGGGGACGCACCTGCTGGTCGGTGTCCCACACCCCGTTTTGCAGGATGTCACGGCAATTATCCTTGAAGATCTGGTCTGCACGGCTCATAAGCGTACCCCCTGTTTGTTTTCCCCATTGTAGCAGATTCACGCGTGATTTGAAACACAAATGTGAGGAATAAGAAAAAAGAAATTGCGTCCTGCCGATACTTCGGGTATACTGTATGCTGGTTGAGAATGTGAAGGAGGTATTCTTCTGATGAAATATGATGTGTTGATCATCGGCGCAGGCCCCGGCGGTATCTTCTCCGCCTATGAGCTGATGCAGCGGAAGCCGGAGTGGAAGGTGGCCGTGCTGGAGGCGGGCAATCCGCTGGAGAAGCGGCACTGTCCCATTGACGGCGACAAGATCAAGTCCTGCATCCACTGCAAGACCTGCGCCATTATGAACGGCTTCGGCGGCGCCGGCGCCTTCTCTGACGGCAAGTACAACCTGACCAACGAGTTCGGCGGCACGCTGTACGAGTACATCGGCAAGCAGAAGGCCATGGAGCTGATGCACTATGTGGACGACATCAACGTGGCCTGCGGCGGCGCCGGCACCAAGCTGTACTCCACGGCGGACAGCGGCTTCAAGCGCCTGTGCCTGCAAAACAATCTCCACCTGCTGGACGCCTCTGTGCGGCATCTGGGTACGGATATCAACTACAAGGTGCTGGAGAATCTGTACGCCCAGCTGAAGGAGCATATCGACTTCCACTTCCTGACGCCGGTGAAGGCGCTGACCATCGCGGAGGACGGCACCTACGAGGCGGAGACGGACAAGGGCACGTTCTGCGGCCGCAAGTGCATCATCTCCGTGGGACGCAGCGGCAGCAAGTGGATGGAGTCCGTGTGCGAGGCGCTGGATATCCCCACCAAGTCCAACCGGGTGGATATCGGCGTTCGGGTGGAGCTGCCCGCCGAGGTGTTCGCCCCCATCACCGATGAGCTGTACGAGAGCAAGATCGTCTATAAGACCGAGAAGTATCAGGACAAGGTGCGGACGTTCTGCATGAACCCCCGTGGCGCAGTGGTCAACGAGAACACCAACGGCATCGTCACCGTCAACGGCCACAGCTACGAGGATCCGGCCATGCATACGGAGAACACCAACTTCGCCCTGCTGGTGTCCAAGCACTTTACCGAGCCGTTCCGGGACAGCAACGGCTACGGCGAGAGCATCGCCCGGCTCAGCAATATGCTGGGCGGCGGCGTGATGGTGCAGCGGTTCGGCGATTTGATCCGCGGACAGCGTACCACGCCCAAGCGCATTGAAAAGGGCTTCATGACCCCCACGCTGGCGGCTACCCCCGGCGACCTAAGTCTGGTGATGCCCAAGCGTATTCTGGACGGCATCATCGAGATGATCTACGCGCTGGACAAGATCGCCCCCGGCACCGCCAGCGACGACACGCTGCTCTACGGCGTGGAGGTGAAGTTCTACAACATGGAGGTGGCGCTGGACGAGAATCTGGAGACGCCCCACAAGGGCCTGTTCGTCATCGGCGACGGCAGCGGCGTGACCCACTCCCTGTCCCACGCGTCGGCCAGCGGCGTCTATGTGGCGCGGTATCTGGCGGAGAACGAGGAATAAGCAAAAAAGAAGCGCTCCGGCACTGCCGGAGCGCTTTATGCTGCTCAGTCGTCCATATCCACGGTGATGTTATCGGTGCCGTGCTGCTCGAATTCCCCCAGATACGTCTCCATCCGGGCCATCACCTCGTCGTAGTTCTCCGGCGTGATGGGGGGATCGTCCATATCCCGCAGCGCCAGCTCCTGCGCCAGTATCTCAAAGAACGTGGTGTCCTCATAGGCCATGATGGCCTCGTGGATCCCGCCGTCGGCGAAGGCGCGGGAGGGGATCAGCTCGCCCTGGTACAGCTCCGTCAGCGGCGCCATGCCGTGGTCGAGACAGTGGGCAAACACCAGACTCTCCACCTGATCGTACTCCCTGATGCGGTCGTCGCCGCGGGTGGAGTTCAGCACCCAGTTGCCGATATACACCAGATCCAGCAGACGCCGGAACTGCTTTTCCGTCATTTTCAGTTCCATCAGACCACCTCCGTTTCGCGGTCAGCACTTGATTTTCTTGATTATAACACGGTGTATCGCGGAAAGCCATAGAAAAAGTGGGAAGGGACGCCAAAATTTAGCTTGTGTCGGGCGCTTCTTCATAGTACAATATATAAGTTAACTGCAAATAAGCAAAATACCAAAGTTCACTGCGATAAGGAGCGTTTCCATGGACCTGCGTCCCATCGGGGTGTTCGACTCCGGCAGCGGCGGCCTCACCGCCGTGCGGGAGATCCGCAGCATCCTTCCCTCTGAAAACATTATATACTTTGGGGACACGTCCCGTGTGCCCTACGGCAGCCGATCCGCCGAGATCCTGCTGCGCTACGCCCGGCAGGATGTCCGCTTCCTGCGGACATTCGATATCAAGGCGCTGGTGGTGGCCTGCGGCACCGTATCCACCACGGCGCTGCCCCGCTTACAGGCGGAGAACGCCGACCTGCCCATGCTGGGCGTGGTGGAGCCGTCCTGCCGCCGCGCCGTGTCCGTTACCCGGAACAAGCGGGTGGGGCTGATCGCCACCGCCGCGTCTGTGCGCTCCGGCGCGTATGAGCGCACCATCGCCGGGCTGGACAGCGACATCACGGTGGTCAGCAAGGCCTGCCCGCTGTTTGTGCCGCTGGTGGAGAACGGGCGGTTCCGCGTGGGCGATACGGTCATCGAAACGGTGGCACGGGAGTATCTGGAGCCGCTGCGGGACACGGGCATCGACACCCTTATCATGGGCTGCACCCACTATCCGCTGCTGGCGGAGATCATCGGGCGTATCATGGGACCGGCGGTGACGCTGGTGGACGCCGGGGCCGAGGTGGCCCGCGCCCTGAAGGGGGAGCTGACAGACCGCGAGCTGCTGGCAGACCGGACCTGCGGTGAGACGACGCTGTATGCCAGCGACCGGCCGGAGGACTTTGGCCTGCTGGCCGCCACGTTTCTGGGCCAGCCGCTGAGCGGCGCGGTGCGGGCCGTGGACATCGAGCAGTATTGAGGTGGGCCATGGCGGAACGTGTACAGGTGGCGGTGAAGAGCCGCAGCCGCTTCGGCGGGCAGGAGGATGTGCTGGCCTTCCGGGGACAGGGCGTATTGACAAAAACAGCGGAGGGATGGCATCTGCGGTACGAGGCGGCCAACGAGGTTGACGGCAGCGCCATCGTCTCCGAGATCCGGCTGGAGACGGCCACCCGCCGTGCGGTGGTCATCAACGAGGCGGACAGCGGCGGCTACGGCCTGCTGCTGGATCCCAAGACGCCCACCGCCACCCGCATTGACGGCGGTGACGGCGGTGCCCTGATGCTGAACGTTGCCACCAAGGAGGTGGCGTGGCAGCTGTCCCGCCGCGGACAGGGCTTTATCACATTGGCGTATACATTGCTCCTCGGCGTGCAGCCCCTGTCGGCGCTGCAGGTGGAGCTGACTTTAACGAAAGAGGAGAACTGACGATGAATATGATCCAGAGCGCCAAAGATCAGGTGCTGCAGCTGACTGTGGCGGCCTATGAGAAGGCTGCCGCCGCCGGTGTTTTACCCGCCGGCATTCCCGTGACTCCGGCGGTGGAGATCCCCAAGGACACCGCCAACGGCGACTACACCACCACCTTCTGTCTGGCGGCGGCCAAGGCCATGAAGATGAACCCCCGTCAGGTGGCGCAGACTCTCATCGACAACATGGCGCTGGAGGGCAGCTACTTCACCTCCGTGGAGCTGGCAGGCCCCGGCTTCCTGAACTTCCGGCTGGGCGGCAAGTGGTACGCCGACACCGTCTCCGGCATTGAGGCCGCCGGTGCGCGCTACGGCGAGAACGATATGCTGGCGGGGAAGAAGTACATGGTGGAATTCGTGTCCGCCAACCCCACCGGCCCCATGCACATGGGCAACGCCCGCGGCGGCGTGCTGGGCGATACGCTGGCCAGCGTGCTGCAAAAGTCCGGCGCCGACGTGACCCGCGAGTTCTATGTCAATGACGCTGGCAACCAGATCGAGAAATTCGCCAAGAGTCTGGAGGCGCGCTACCTCCAGATCATCAAGGGCGAGGACGCGGTGGAGTTCCCGGAGGACGGCTACCATGGCGACGATATCCGTGAGCTGGCCCAGGCCTTTTATGAGCAGGAGGGCGACAAGTACCTGAACTGCGAGGAGCAGGTGCGCCACGACGCGCTGGCCCAGTTCGGCCTGAGCCGCAACATCCCCAAGATGAAGACCGATCTGGCCCGCTACGGCATCCAGTACGACCAGTGGTTCTTTGAGTCCACCCTCCACGAGAGCGGCTATGTGGCGGACTCTGTGCAGCTGCTGACCGACCGGGGCTGGACGTATGAGAAGGACGGCGCCCTGTGGCTGAAGACCGCCGACATTCTGGCGGAGAAGCTCCGCGCCGCCGGTAAGTCCGACGAGGACATCGAGAAGCTGGCGCTGAAGGACGACGTGCTCCGCCGCGCCAACGGGTTCTACACCTACTTTGCCGCCGATATCGCCTACCACCGGAACAAATTCGCCGTCCGCGGCTTTGACAAGGTGGTGAACATCTGGGGCGCCGACCACCACGGCCATGTGGCCCGTCTGAAGGGCGCTATGGATGCGCTGGGTCTGGACGGCGAGCACCGGCTGGACATCGTGCTGATGCAGCTGGTGAAGCTGGTGCGGGACGGCGAGGTGGTGCGTATGTCCAAGCGTACCGGCAAGGCCATCAGCCTCACCGACCTGCTGGACGAGATCCCCGTGGACGCCTGCCGCTGGTTCTTCAACGCCAAGCCCGACACCCAGATGGAGTTCGACCTGGGTCTGGCCGTCCGGGAGGACAGCGAGAACCCGGTGTACTATGTGCAGTATGCCTATGCCCGCATCTGCACACTGCTCAAGGCGCTGGCGGCGGAGGGCTACGACGTGCCCGCCGCGGCGCAGGCCGATCTGGCGCTGCTCACCGCCGACGAGGAGAAGGCCCTCATCAAGCAGCTGGCCCAGTACCCGGTGGTGGTGCGTCTGGCTGCCCGGGACTACGATCCCAGCTTCATCAACCGCTATCTGTCGGAGCTGGCCGCCGCGTTCCACAAGTTCTACAACGCCTGCCGCATCAAGGGCGAGGAGAAGGACGTGCTGCTGGCCCGTCTGAAGCTGGCGGATACCGCCCGGGCCGTGCTGAAAAACGGCATGACCCTCATTGGCTGCTCCGCGCCGGAGAAAATGTGACCATACGCGAAAAGCGCACCTGCGGGTGCGCTTTTTTCATGTACCGAAGAACAGCCGCACGCTCCACGCCGCCGCCATGAACCCAGCCAGATCGGCGGTCAGCGCCGCCGGAACGGTGTAGCGGGTGCGGCGGATGCCCGCCGCGCCGAAGTACACGGCGATGGTGTAGAAGGTGGTCTCTGTGCAGCCCAGCATCACCGCCGCGCACCGCCCAATGTAGCTGTCGGGGCCGTGGGAGGCCATCAGCTCGCTGCCCACCGCCAGCGCACCGGAGCCGGATACCGGCCGCACCAGCAGCAGCGCCGCCGTCTCCGGCGGGATGCCCAGCCGTTCCAGCACAGGCGCCAGCAGCCGCGTCAGAAGCGTCAGCGCCCCGGAGGCGCGGAGCATATACACCGCCGTCAATAGGGCGATGAGGGACGGGGCGATCCGCGCCAGCACCAGCAGCCCCTCGGAGGCACCGGCGGTAAGGGCGTCGTACACGTCTATGCGCTTCCGCAGTGCCCACAGTGCCGCCGCTGTCAGCAGCAGGGGGATGAGAAGGGAGGCAATGTCCATGCTATGCCCTCCAGATCCGCTGCAAAAGCCGGGCCGCCAGAAGGCCTGCTGTCACCGACAGCACCGACGACAGCCACACCGCCGGGAGGATGTCCAGCGGCGCGGCACACCCGTGGGCGCTGCGGACGGCAGCCACGGTGGTGGGGAGAAGCTGGATGGAGGCGGTGTTCAGCACCACCAGACGGCACAGCTCATCGCTGGCGGTACCGCCGCAGCCCGCGGCCATCCGCTGCGCCGCCCGGATACCCAGCGGCGTGGCGGCGTTGCCCAGCCCCAGCAGATTGGCGGATACGTTGGCCGACACCGCCGCCAGCGTGCCGGCGTCCCGGCTGGCGCGGGGCAGGATACGCCGCAGCAGCGGGCGAAACAGGCGGGCCAGGCCCTCCGTCACGCCGCCCCGCTCCATGACCGTCATGACCCCCGACCACAGACACAGCGCGCCCGCCATGGACAGCGTCAGCTCCACGGCGGCGGAGGCACCCTCCATGGCGGCCGCCGTCACGTCGCCCAGCGTACCGCAGACCGCGCCGCACACCAACGACGCCGTGACCATCAGTGTCCATGTAACGCTCATCGCCATGCGCTCACCTCCGTTTTGGGAGAGCATATGCGGCGGCACTGTACATTATTTGCGGAATCGTGGCGATTTTTGGCGAACGGTAGTTGACAGGGTTGGCAAAATATGCCATACTGAGTACACGATGTAGAGGTGTGTTTGTAAAAACTACATAGGGGGGGATACCACAGTGAAAGCGACAGGGATCGTCAGACGTGTGGACGAGCTGGGCCGTATCGTACTGCCCATCGAGCTGCGCCGAACGCTGGATATCGTAGAGAAGGATGCGCTGGAGATCTACGTTGAGGGGTCTGCCGTTATCTTGAAAAAGTATCGGCCCAGCTGTATCTTCTGCGACAGCGGCAAGGACGTGACGGTGTTCCGCGGGAAGAATGTCTGCGCGAAGTGCTTGAGGGAGCTTCGGGCGGGCGCTTGATACCGGAAACGTTACCGGCGCCGTTTTGCCGGGATGTTTTTGCGGAACTCCACACCAAAAGCGGACAAAAGGGTCTGCACGGCATACGCCGTGCAGACCCTTTTGATGTTGTCCTGTTGTACGCGGTTTGATGCAATCAGCGGCGCAGCGCCGCGTCGTACAGGTCGTTGCGGCTCAGGCCGGTGTCGTCGGCCACCTGCCGGACGGCGTCCTTCATCCGCACACCGTCCGCCCGCAGCCGCAGCACGCGCTCCACACCCTCCTCCAGCGTCAGCTGGGTCTGGGCCTGCCGCTCCCGGCCTGCCACCACCAGTACATATTCGCCCCGGGGCTCGTTGGCGGCGTAGTAGGCGGCGGCCTGCGCCAGTGTGGTGCGGACGGTGTCCTCATGGAGCTTGGTCAGCTCCCGGCACAGGGCGACGGGACGGTCGCCCAGCGCCTCCGCCATATCTGCCAGCGTGGTGCGCAGACGGTGGGGCGCTTCGTGGAACACCATGGTCCGCGTCTCGCCGCTCAGCTCCTCCAGCGCGGCGCGGCGCTCGCTCTTACCGGCGGGAAGGAAGCCTTCAAAGGTGAACCGCCGGGTGTCCAGACCCGATACGGCCAGCGCGGCGATGGCGGCGCAGCAGCCGGGGATGGCCTGCACCGTCACGCCGTTTTCGGCGCACAGCGCCACCAGCTCCTGGCCCGGATCGCTGATGGCGGGCGTACCGGCGTCCGTTACCAGTGCGCAGGTCTCTCCGGCCAGCAGCCGGGCCAGGATGGCCTGTCCCGCCGCCGCCCGGTTGTGCTCATGATAGCTGACCAGCGGCTTTTTGATGTCGAAGTGATTCAGCAGCTTGACGGACACGCGGGTGTCCTCGGCGGCGATAAAGTCCACCTCCGCCAGTGTCTCCACGGCCCGGGGGGAGAAGTCCCCCAGATTGCCGATGGGCGTGGCGACCAGATACAGCATACCAGCCATTGTATTACCCCTTATCTCTGAAATAGATACGCCGCAGCTCCTCTGTCTCCGTGCCGTCGGCGTTTTGCAGCAGCAGCGGCGGCTGCACCGTCAGACCGGTGCGGCCATCCTTCCGGCAGCCCAGCAGCACCAGCGACGGCGCGGCGGCGCCGTTTTTCTGGACGAACCGCAGCGCTTTCGGTTCCAGCCTGTACCGGCGCAGCGTCTCCATCAGCTCCGCCAGCCGCTCCGGGCGGTAGACGAGGCAGAAATGCCCGCCGCTGCGCAGCAGATAGGACGCGGCGGCACAGAGCTGCTCCATGGTGCAGGTCAGCTCTGAGCGGGCCGTGCCCCGGCTGCCCGCCGCCGTCCTTCCGCCGCCGGCAGGGAAGTAGGGCGGGTTGGACACGACCAGATCGAAGCTGCCCGCCGCCGGAAGCTGAGAGCGCTCCCGCAGGTCGCAGGGCAGCGTCACCAACCGGCCGGTCAGGCCGTTGGCCGCCGCCGTCCGCGCCGCCAGCGCACAGGCGTCAGGGGACAGCTCCAGACCGGTGACGGTGAGCGCGGGCTCCCGCGCCAGCAGCAGAAGCCCCAGCAGCCCGGTACCGGCGCCCAGATCGCAGACCCGCCAGCCCCGCCGCAGAGGAGGGAAGCTGCCCAGCAGGAAGGAGTCGGTGGAGGGCATGAAGGCACTGTCGTCAAAGCAGAACGTCCAGCCGCCGTCCCACAGGGTATCCCATCGCTCCATATGCCGCCCTCCCGCATAGATACTGGGGCTATTGTAATATAAAAAGCCCGCCGCCGCAACAGAAAAAGTGACCGGCCAAAAGGCCGGTCACTTTGCCGCGCATATGTAAGATTACTCAGCGGGGCTGATAGCGCCGTTGGGGCAGGTATCGCTGCAAGAACCGCAGTCCAGGCAGGCACCGGCGTCGATCACGTAACGATCATCACCCTGGGAAATAGCACCCACGGGGCAAGCGTCTGCGCAAGCGCCGCAGCTGACGCAAGCGGAACCGATCTGATAAGCCATAGTAGCACCTCCATAAAGATTTGTAAGCCTATTTTATCATGAAAATCTAAAAATGCAAGAGCATTTTCCACCGGATGAAAAACTGGCAATTCCGGCGGTATCTGGATTTTCCGCAGGGAGGGCTCATTGCCCGGTACAGATCATGTACAGCAGGGCGGCGGCCTCCCGCGCCCAGTAGCCGGGGGCGAGGAACCACGGGCTGGCGCAGCCCGCGGCATAGGGCGTCAGACCCGCCCGCTCCGCCCAGATGGCGGCGCGAAGCTGGTGGAAGTTGTCGGAGGCGATGGCCACCTGCGTGGGAAGGCCCTCCTCCTCGATGATGCGGGCGGAGAAGGTCAGGTTCTCCTCGGTGGAGGTGGAGCGCGCCTCCGTATAGATGCGCGCCGGGGCGATGCCCATCTTCACCAGCGTGTTTCGGATGCAGGCGGCCTCGGAGATCGTCTCCCGGTCATTCTGTCCGCCGGAGGCGATGCAGACTGCCTCCGGGTGGGCGGTCAGGTAGCCGTAGGCGGCGTCGATGCGGTTTTGCAGCATCAGGCTGGGGTGTCCGTCCGGGTACACCTGACAGCCCAGCACCACCACGGTACAGGGCGCGTCGCCCGTAGGCCGGTGCGCGGCGCTCTGCGCCATTTTGCCCAGTGTCACCAGCACCGCCGCAAGGCAGACCGCCGCCGCACAGGCGATGACCCGCCGCAGCCATTTGGGACGCAGCAGACGCCGGAAAAAGTCCGGCCACAGCAGAACGGCCGCCGCCAGCAGGCAGACCGCCGCCGGCCAGAGCATGCCGAAATGGAGGATACCGGCGCACAGCGGCAGCAGAAAAAACAGTGCCAGCGCGAGGCACAGTGCGGCGGCGGCACGGGAAAGCGTGTGCTTCACGTCAGCTCTCCGCGATGTGGCTGGCGATGCGCTGCATGATCATATCCAGCGCCACCAGATTGTGGCCGCCCTCCAGCACGATGATATCCGCGAACTTTCGGGTGGGCTCCACGAATTGCTCGTGCATGGGCTTCACCGTGGTGAGATACTGATTTACCACCGATTCCAGCGAGCGGCCCCGCTCCTCCACGTCCCGCAGGGCGCGGCGCAGGATGCGCACGTCGGCGTCCGTCTCTACGAAGATCTTGATGTCCAGCAGATCCCGCAGCGCCTTGTTCTGGAAAATGAGGATACCCTCCACGATCACCACCTTGGTGGGGCGTACCTCCACCGTCTCGTCGGTGCGGTTGTGGATGGAGTAGTCGTACACGGGGCAGTGGATGGTCTCACCCCGCTTCAGTGCCTTCAGGTCGGCGATCATCAGATCGGTGTCGAAGGCGTCGGGGTGGTCGTAGTTCTGCTGACACCGCTCCGCAAAGGGTCGATCCTGCCGTTTGTAGTAGTTGTCGTGGTGTACCACGCTGATGTCGCTGCCGAACCGGGCGGCCAGATGCTCGGTGAGAGTGGTCTTGCCGCTGCCGGTGCCGCCGGCGATGCCGATAAAAATGGTATTCATAGCCCGCGTCCTCCCAAATACTTTGCCCATTATTATAGGAAATACGACGGGGAAAAGCAAGCGGTGCGGCGTTTGCCTGTAAAAAAAGAATGAATTTCGCCGTCAGGCGGTTGACGCGGGGCGGGAAAATGGATATTATGTAAAATAGATTTTTCCCCGGAGGTTTTTCACATGAGCTTGATCAAGTGCAAACGGTGCGGAGAGATGTTCTCCGATAGCTATAAGACCTGTCCCTTCTGCGAGGAGGACGACGCCTATTACGGTGGCCGCGCGAAGAAGCGCCGCAGCCGCCGGGCGGAGACATCCCGCCGCCGGGCGCCCAGCATCCTCGGCCCCGTGGTGGTGCTGGTACTGATCCTGCTGGCGCTGCTGGTGGTGTGGCTGATATTCGGCGACCAGATCAAGGACGCCATCGGCGGGGAGAAACCGCCGGTGGAGGATGTGACCCCCACGCCTGATCCCGATACTCCTGACCCGGCAGAGCCGGAGAACGTCATCACCCTGAACCGGGCCGTGCTGGCGCTGACCGTAGGGGATAGGGAGACACTGAAGGTCAATGAGGAGACGGAGGGGACCTGCACGTGGAGCAGCAGCGATCCCACCGTGGCCACCGTCAGCGACAGCGGTGAGGTCACAGCCGTCGCCGCCGGCAATGCGGTCATCACCGCCAAGGTGGGCGATGCGGAGGCGGCGTGCAGCCTGACGGTAAAGGCAGCCGAGGACGGCACGAAGCCTACGGACACCACGAAGCCTACGGACACCACGAAGCCTACGGATACCACGAAACCCACAGACACCCAGAAGGTGGATGTGAGCAAGCTGGTCATCACAGCCACCTCCGAGGGTGGTTATGTCGGCGAGCTGGCGGCCACCTCCGAGACGGGCGTGTTTGAGATGAGCACCAAGAAGGGCGAGGTCTGGAAGCTGGGCGTCAAGGGCACCACCGCCGCTGTCACATGGAGCATTGACGGTGACAGCAGCGGCGTATGCACGCTGGACGGCGACAAGCTCACCGTCACCGGCACCACCAGCGGACGGTATGCCACCGTTGTCGGCTCGGTGGGCGGCGGAACGGTGAAGGCCATCATCCGCATCCGCTGAATGTAAAGGACTGCAAGGGACGGGTCGCAGGGGCGGCCCGTCCCTTTTGTCTGCGGCGCAAAAGCCGCAAAAAAGCACTACCAAATCGGCACGGAGTGTGATACAATATACTGTATATTGGCCGTATTGCCGGAAAAGGAGGGAGCCGCCGTGAAGCGTACCCTGAAAAAGTGCATCCTGCTGCTGATGGTGTGGGCGGCTGCCGCCCTGCTGACCGGCTGTAACTTCTTTGACGCCTCGGTGGAGCAGCTGTTCACGCTGCCCCGCATGGCGCCGGAATATACCGGCCTGTCCCAGCAGCTGGACAGCCTGATCGCCCAGGGCTACGAATACGCGTCACCCTCCGGCGGGCGGAACATCCAGTCCGTGCAGATGCTGGATCTGGAGGATGACGGCCGGCAGGAGGCCATGGTGTTCATGCGCCGCAGCGCCGATGAAAAGCCGCTGAAGGTCATGGTATTCCGGTTGGATGAGGACGAGGGCTACCGCCTGTTCTGCACCATCGAGAGCAGCGGCACCGCTGTGGACAGCGTATACTATCAGGATCTGAACGGCGACGGCCGCCGGGAACTGGTCGTGGGCTGGCGCATCAGCGCCGATGTCCAGACACTGGCGGCCTACACCATCGAGCCGGAGCCGGCGGCGCTCATGTCCTGCGGATACAGCTTTTTTACCGTTCAGGATCTGAACGGCGACGGCGTCCCAAGCCTGCTGGTGATGCGCACCGACGGCGAAATGGGTCCTGTGGCGGAGTTCTACGGCTGGCAGGGCGAGCAGATGGGCGTGTCCTACCGCTGCCGCCTGTCCAGCTCCATGACGGCGCTGAACCGGGGCAGCGTGGTCACCGGCATGGTGGCCAAGGACACCCCCGCCGTCTTTATCACCGGCGTGGACACCACCAACATGGCGGTCACGGATATCCTCGTCTACCGGCAGGAGACCGGCCTTGTCAACGTGGCCATGGATCGGGACAGCGGCGTTTCCACCGCCGTCTATCCCTACCGCCAGCTGTCGCCGCAGGATATCGACGGCGACAGCATCGTCGAGCTGCCCTGTCCGCTGGGAGACACTCCCACTGAGCAGACGGACGGCCTTGTTTCGTGGATGCGCTGGAAGACGGACGGCCGCTTTGAGCAGACCGCCAAGACCTATCACAGCCAGTCCGGCGGCTGGTATCTCACCATCCCCACCAGCTGGTGGACGTGGGACGTGACGGCGGTTACCGGCGGCATGACCAACGAAAACCAGATGACCCTGCACATCAACGGCGATGCCGTTTTGACCATTTACACCATCACCGGAGAGAACCGGGACAACCGAAGCCGCATCGGCAGCCGCATCGTCCTTCGCCGCCAGACCGCCACGGTCTACGCCGGCGAGGTCTACGAGATCGCCCCCTACTACGGGATGGACGAGGATCTGCTGCGCCGTAGCTTCCGTCTCATCCTCCCCGCGTGGAACAATTCCTGATCGAACGAAAGGAGCAGGCTATGAAAAAAGTCTTGGTCTTGGAGGACGAATCCAGCATCCGCAGCTTTATCGTCATCAATCTCCGCCGCGCCGGCTACGAGGTGGTGGAGGCGGAGACGGGCGAGGAGGCGCTGGAGAAGCTGAAGGAGCACACGGACGTCCGCGTCGCGCTGCTGGACATCATGCTCCCCGGCATCGACGGCTTTGAGGTCTGCCGCCGTATCCGCGCCACCAACGCCACCATCGGCATCATCATGCTCACCGCCCGCTCTCAGGAGATGGACAAGGTCACCGGCCTCATGACCGGCGCCGACGACTATGTCACCAAGCCCTTTTCTCCCGCGGAGCTGACCGCCCGCGTAGACGCCCTCATGCGCCGCTCCGGCGGCGCCGCCGTGGACGCCGGCGAGATCGAGCAGCCGCCCTTCCTCCTCAACACCCGCAACCGCACCCTGGAGAAGAACGGCCAGCGCATCAAGCTCACGCAGGTGGAGTACTCCATCATGAAAATGTTTATGGAGAACCCCGGCAAAGCCCTCTCCCGCGAGGAGATCCTCGATCTCGTCTGGGGACACGACTACTTCGGCGAGCTCAAGATCGTCGACGTCAATATCCGCCGCCTGCGGCTCAAGATCGAGGACAACGCCACGAATCCCACCTATATAACCACGGTCTGGGGTTATGGCTACAAGTGGGGCTTCTGACAGCGGATCTTTTTCGCTGATACGTCGTTGCGAAGCCTTGCCGTACACAAAGTACGGCTGTGCCGCCGCGCCTCGTCCTGACGAAAAATCTCGCGCTGTCCGCGCCGCACCATGACACACAAGAAAGGAGTTGAGGAATATGCCTGCCAAGCTGCCCAAGGTAAAGGGCCTGCGCCGCCGTTGGCTGGCGGGGAGTATCGTCCCCGTGGCCGCCATACTGCTGCTGGTGGGCGCCCTCATCTCCGTTGGCTTTGCCGGCAACTACTACAACAGTGCCCGCTCCACCCTGCGGGCCAAGGCGACCTCCGGCGCGGACTACTTCAACACCTATGTCATGACCGGCTACAAGGAGTATTACCGCAGCGCCACGCTGTACGCGGCTACCTTTGACGACAGCGACCGCATCGAACTGCAATTCCTCAACAGCGCCGGACGGGTGGAGGTCACCACCCGGGGGCTGACGGCAGGTACCTACCCCGGTACGCCGGAGATCGCCTGGGCCGTGGAGAGCGGCACGGTGCAGGATTTCGTGGGGCGGGACGAGGTCACCGGTGAGCGGATCATCGCGGCCTCCAGTCTGCTGAAGTACAACGGGCAGGTGGTAGGCGTCATGCGCTATGTCACCGGCATCGGCGAGCTGGATCGTCAGGTGTCCCTGACAGTGCTGGTGGTCTGCGGCGTGATGGCCGCCGTCATCTGCCTGATCTTCCTGTCCAGCTCGATTTTCATCAGCAACGTGGTGGCGCCGGTGTCGGCGGTGTCGGAGGCGGCCAAGCGCATCTCCGGCGGCAGCTACGGCATCCAGATCCCCAACAAATACACGGACGAGATGGGCGTGCTGGTGGACAACATCAACGATATGTCCCTGAAGATCAGCCAGAGCGAGAAGATGGAGTCGGAATTTATTTCCTCCGTGTCCCACGAGCTGCGGACACCGCTGACGGCCATCAACGGCTGGGGTGAGACGCTGCTGGAAGACGAGTCCTGCGACGCCCAGCAGCTGCGCCGGGGCGTGCAGATCATCCTCAAGGAGTCCCGCCGCCTGACCAACATGGTGGAGGAGCTGCTGGACTTCTCCAAGATGACCGATGGCCGCTTCACCTTGCAGGTGGAGGACACCGACCTGCAGGCGGAGCTGGAGGACGCGGTCTACACCTACCGGGAGCTGTTCCGGCAGGACGGCATTTCGCTGGAGTACACCAGCGACAAGGCGCTGTACGAGGAGCCGATCACCGGCGACCCGGAGCGGCTGAAGCAGGTATTCTGCAACGTACTGGACAACGCCGCCAAGCACGGCGGCTCCGGTAAGCGCATCGTCGTCCGTCTGACGCAGGAGAACGAGGCCTATGTCATCACCATCCGGGACTTCGGCCCCGGTATCCCGGCGGCGGAGCTGCCCTATGTGAAGCAGAAGTTCTACAAGGGCTCCTCCCGGGCGCGGGGCAGCGGCATCGGGCTGGCGGTCTGCGATGAGATCGTCAATCTCCACGGCGGCAAGTTCGACATCGGCAACGCTGAGGGCGGCGGCACGGTGGTCACCATCCGCCTGCCGCTGAAGCGGGAGACAGAAAAAGAATTATAAAAAATAGAACAAGTGTTGCATTTTTCGGCAAGCTGTGATATGCTTGCCTTCAGAAAGGATCAAACAGGCATATGGAAAAGAAACAGGGCGCCTTTCGCACCACCATCGGCGGACAGGCACTGATCGAAGGTATTCTCATGCGCGGCCCGGAGAAGGACGCCATCGTGGTCCGCTCTCCGGAAGGGCTGGTCACCAAGGTGACGGAGCGGAAGTTCATCAAGGACCGGTATCCCATTCTGGGTATCCCCATCCTGCGGGGCGCCGTAACATTCATCAGCTCCATGATCACCGGCGTGAAGGCACTGATGTTCTCGGCGGATTATTTTCCTGATGACGAGGATGCAAAGCCCAGCAAATTTGACCAGTGGCTGGAAAAGCACATCCCGGCGGAAAAGCTGCAATCGCTGATCGTGGCGTTTTCCGTCATCCTCAGTCTGGGGCTGACGCTGGTGCTGTTCATGCTGCTGCCAACCTTCATTGCCGGACTGTTCCACGCACAGAGCGCCGCTGTCCACAACATCATCGAGGGCGTGGTGAAGGTGCTGGTCTTCCTGACCTACCTCATCCTCTGCTCCAAGCAGAAGGACGTGCACCGGGTGTTCTGCTACCACGGCGCGGAGCATAAGACCATCTTCTGCTATGAGGCGGGGCTGCCCCTGACGGTGGAGAACGTCCGCCCCCAGCCCAAGCACCATCCCCGCTGCGGCACCAGCTTCCTGTTCGTGGTCATCATCGTGTCGATCCTGGTGTCCAGCATCGTGTTTCCCTACATCGACTGGCAGAACATCTGGGTGCGCATCGGCGTCAAGCTGCTGCTGCTCATCCCCGTGGTGGGCGTGACCTATGAGTTCAACCGCTTCGTGGGCGCCCACGACAACGTGGTGACCCGCATCCTCTCCGCACCCGGTATGTGGATGCAGAACTTTACCACAAACGAGCCGGATGACGCCATGATCGAGGTGGCCATCGAGGCGATGAAGCTGGTGATCCCTGCCGAAAAAGGGAAAGATCAGTGGTAAAAAGGAAATACGGAACGTATTATGGCGATCACATATAACAACTTGTATTTAGATATCCGCCAACAGCTCCATAAGGCGGGGCTGCCCGCCGCCACATTGGAGGCGCGGGAGCTGGTGTGCTGCGCCGCCGGTAAGAGCCGGGAGGAGCTGAGCCGGGACAGCCGGCTCTATGTACCCGACACGGTGGAGCGGCAGACCCGCGCGCTGGTGGAGCGCCATCTGGCCGGCGAGCCGGTGGCGTATTTGATCGGCGAGTGGGAGTTCTACGGCTTGCCGCTGGATATCTCGGAGCGGGTGCTCATCCCCCGTCCGGACACGGAGGTGCTGGCTGCCGCCGTTATTGAGGGCCTGCGGGAGGCGGAGAGCCCCCGGGTGCTGGACCTGTGCGCCGGCTCCGGCTGCATCGGCCTTGCCGTGGCGAAGCACGTCCCCGGCAGCCATGTGGTGCTGGGTGAGCTGGACGAGGGGGCGCTGCGCGTCTGCCGCCAGAACATCCGCCGCACCGGTCTGTCCGGTCAGGTGGTGTCCATGCAGCTCAACGCGCTGGAGAAGGCGCCTGCCCGGCTGGGGGAGTTTGATTGCATCGTGTCTAACCCGCCCTACATCCCCGATGGAGACATTGCGGGACTGGACGCCTCGGTGCGGGACTATGAGCCCCATCTGGCGCTGAAGGGCGGCGCGGACGGACTGGACTTCTACCGCGCCATCTGCGAACATTGGCGGGAGGCGCTGCGCCCCGGCGGGCGGCTCTACTTCGAGGTGGGTATCGGCCAGGCCGACGACGTGCTGCGGATCATGCGCGCTGTGGGCTTCGGCGACATCGAGGTGATCCCCGACCTCAACGACATCCCCCGGGTGGTCTGGGGTATTCTGCACACGGAGATCTGAACTGTCCTGCTTTCGGGACAGCGATTCCCATACTATCAAGGTATCACAACGGAGGAGGACGGAACAATGGCAGCGAAGAAAGAACCTGTGGCCGCCAGTGCGGCGGTGTCCGACAAGAAAAAGGCGCTGGAAACGGCTATGCAGCAGATCGAGAAGATGTACGGCAAGGGCTCCATCATGCGCTACGGCGCGGAGAGCACGATGAACGTGGAGGCTATCCCCACCGGCTCCCTGTCGCTGGATCTGGCGCTGGGTATCGGCGGCCTGCCCCGCGGCCGTATCGTGGAGATCTACGGGCCGGAGTCCTCCGGTAAGACCACGCTGGCGCTCCATGTGCTGGCGGAGGCTCAGAAGATGGGCGGCGAGGTGGCGTTTGTGGACGCTGAGCACGCGCTGGATCCCACCTACGCCAAGGCGCTGGGCGTCAATGTGGAGGATATGCTCATCTCCCAGCCCGACACCGGCGAGCAGGCGCTGGAGATCACCGAGGCGCTGGTGCGCTCCGGCGCCATCGACGTGGTGGTGGTGGACTCCGTGGCGGCGCTGGTACCCCGCGCCGAGATCGAGGGCGAGATGGGCGACAGCTTTGTGGGCCTTCACGCCCGCCTGATGAGCCAGGCGCTGCGCAAGCTCACCGGCGTCATCAATAAGACCAATTCCATCGTCATCTTCATCAACCAGCTTCGCGAAAAGGTGGGCGTCATGTACGGCAACCCCGAGGTCACCACCGGCGGCCGGGCGCTGAAGTTCTATGCCTCCGTCCGCATCGACGTGCGCCGCATCGAGACGCTGAAGTCCGGCGGCGAGGTCACCGGCAACCGCACCCGCGCCAAGGTGGTGAAGAACAAGGTGGCGCCTCCGTTCCGTGAGGCGGAGTTCGATATCATGTACGGCGAGGGCATCAGCAAGCTGGGCGACCTGCTGGATCTGGCGGTGAAGCTGGATCTGGTGCAGAAGAGCGGCTCGTGGTTCAACATGGGCGAGATCCGTCTGGGACAGGGGCGGGATGCCGCCAAGCAGTATTTCCGCGACCATCCGGAGGAGGCGGACAAGCTGGAGGCGGCTGTCCGGGAGAACTTCCACAAGCTGATGGGCGCACAGTCCCGCACCGCTGCCAAGGCAGCGGGCCGCGCGGTGGACGTGTCCGCCGACGACTTCGACGACGCAGACTGATGCGCATCGAACGACTGGAAAATTCCAAACGTAAGCAGGAGCGCGTGCTGGTGCATCTGGAGGATGGCAACATCCTCCGGATCACCGGTGCGGAGCTTCTGCAATTTGGCTTATATCAGGGCCTCGACCTGACGCCGGAGACACTGGCGGCGCTGGAGGCGGCGGCTCGCCGCAGCGACACCAAGCGCCGGGGTGCCAATATGGCCGCCGGTCGGATGCTCTCCAAAAAGGAGCTGACCAGCCGCCTGACGAAGAAGGGCACCTCGCCGGAGGATGCCGCCGACACGGCGGACTGGCTGGAGGAGCTGGGGGCGGTGGATGACGCCGCCTATGCCGGCGTCATCGTCCGGCACTACGGCGGCATGGGCTACGGCGCCGCCCGCGTCCGGCAGGAGCTGCACCGCCGGGGCGTACCCAAGGAGCTGTGGGACGAGGCGCTGGAGCAGCTGCCGCCGCCGGAGGAGGCCATCCGCAAATTCCTCCGCACCAAGCTGCGGGGCCGCCCGCTGACCCCGGAGGACAGCCGCCGTCTGGCTGCCGCCCTTCAACGCCGGGGCTTTGGCTGGCAGGATATCCGCCCCGCCCTCAACGAGCTGGGGCAAGAGATCGACGAAACATGAGGTGACGAACGTGAAAGTATCCTTTATTTCCCTTGGCTGTGCCAAGAATCTGGTGAACACCGAGCAGATGATGGCGCTGTGCCGCGACGCCGGGCATATCCTGCTGGAGGAGCCTGCCGGGGCGGACGTGGTGGTCATCAACACCTGCGGCTTTATCGACAGCGCCAAGGAGGAGGCCATCGACACCATCCTTGCCGCGGCGCAGCTGAAGGCGGAGGGGCAGGTGCGGAAGATTCTGGTCACCGGCTGCCTCACCCAACGCTACCAGCAGGAGATTTTGACGGAGCTGCCGGAGGTGGACGGCATCATGGGTACCGGCAGCTACGGCGAGATCGTGGCGGCGCTGGAGGAGCTGATGGGCGGCGGTCACCCCTGCCGCTTTGCCAGCATCCACGGCAAGATCGACGAGTTCGACCGGGTGCTGACCACCCCCAAGCATTACGCTTATCTGCGTATCGCCGAGGGCTGCGATAACCACTGCGCCTACTGCATCATCCCGTCCCTCCGGGGGCGCTACCGCAGCCGCCGTATGGAGGACGTGCTGGCCGAGGCCAGGAAGCTGGCGGATGCCGGCGTGCAGGAGTGCATCGTCATCGCCCAGGACATTACCCGCTATGGCATCGACCTGTATGGCGAGCGGAAGCTGGCGGCGCTGCTCCGGGAGCTGTGCAAGCTGGATTTCCACTGGATCCGCCTGCACTACCTGTACCCCGACGAGTTCACCGACGAGCTGATCGACACCATCGCCGATGAGGAGAAGGTGCTGCCCTATCTGGACATCCCCATCCAGCACTGCAACGACAAGGTGCTCAAGGCCATGAACCGCCGGGGCGACAAGGCGGAGCTGCTGACGCTGTTCCGCAAGCTGCGGGCGCGCATCCCCGGACTGGTGCTGCGCACCAGCCTCATCGCCGGTCTGCCCTACGAGGACGAGGCCGCCTTCGAGGAGCTGTGCGAATTCTTGCAGGAGGTGCGCATCGAGCGGGCGGGCGTGTTCCCCTACTCCCCGGAGGAGGGGACCCCTGCCGCCAAGATGGAGCGGGTGGACACCGACGAGGCGGAGCGCCGCGCCGATCTTATTGTGGACGTGCAGTCCCGCATCATGGACGACTTCAACGACAGCCGCATGGGCGGCGTGACGGAGGTGCTGTGCGACGGATTTGACAACCAGGCCATGATGTTCGTGGGCCGCAGCTATGCGGAGAGCCCCGACATCGACGGGCGCATCTACTTCACCGCCGACCACGAGGTGGAGGCGGGGCAGTTCGTGCCGGTGCGCATCACCGGCGCGATGGACGGCGAGCTGACCGGCGAGCTGGCAGAGTAAAAAATACTTTCCATTTGCCGCTGTCCGTGGTACAATAGCGCAGAGATCAAAACGAAAGGCTGATACATATCATGACGACCGCGAACAAACTGACGATCCTGCGGGTGCTGATGATCCCCGCTTTTCTGGTGGTGCTGTACTGGGGCTTCCCCGGCTGCCGCTATGTGGCGCTGGGCATCTACATCGTCGCCTGTCTCACCGACCTGCTGGACGGCTACATCGCCCGCCACTATAACCAGGTCTCCGATTTCGGTAAATTCATGGACCCGCTGGCGGACAAGTGCCTTGTGATGGCGGCGCTGTGCTGGTTCGTGGAGGAGGGTACCTTCGCCGCGTGGGTGCTGGCCATCGTGCTGCTGCGGGAGTTCGCCGTGTCCGGTATGCGCCTTGTGGCGGTGGAGAAGGGCCGCGTCATCGCTGCCGGCTGGTCGGGCAAGATCAAGACCGCCAGCACCATGGTGTGCATCTGCCTCATCCTGTTCGGCATTCCTCAGTGGCTCAACTATGTGTGCCAGGGCGTGATCCTGGTGACCACCGTCTATTCCGGCATCGAGTATTTTGCCAAGAACGCCGACGTGTTCAAGAGCATCAAATAACTTGACACCTGCGGAAAATCCTGCTACCATAAGACCCAACCGAATAGCGCGTTGATCGGAAAGAGTATGTCCATCCCACGGGGCAAGAGAGAGGGGGCCGTCGGCTGCAAGCCCGCTCACCCGCTGCGGACAGAAAGTGCGTCCGGGAGCGCGAGGGCTGTGGATGCCCTCCGCATGGCCTGCGTCATGGGCCGCACCTGAGTGATAAACGAGAGTGGAACCGCGAAGTATCTATTCGCCTCTCATGCCTGCGGGCATGGGAGGCGTTCTTTTTTACACATATTATAATATTGTAGATCATAGGAGGCTTATCATGTATCTGTATAATTCCGCTACCCACAAAAAGGAGGAGTTCAAGACCCACACCCCCGGCCATGTGGAGATGTACACCTGCGGCCCCACGGTGTACCACTTCGCCCACATCGGCAACCTGCGCTCCTACATCATGGAGGACGTGCTGGAGAAGTACCTGCGCTACGCCGGGTACGATGTGAACCGCGTCATGAATATCACCGACGTGGGACACCTGACCTCCGACGCCGACGAGGGCGAGGATAAAATGCTCAAGGGCGCTCGGCGCGAGCATAAGACCGTCATGGAGATCGCCCAGTACTACACCGATGCATTCTTCTCCGACTGTCAGAAGCTGAACATCAAGCGCCCCGACGTGGTGCAGCCTGCCACCGGCCTCATCGACGACTATATCAAGATCATCTCCCGCCTGCTGGAGAAGGGCTATGCCTATGTGGCCGGCGGCAACGTGTACTTCGACACCTCCAAGCTGGAGCGGTACTATATCTTTAACGACCACAACGAGGAGGATCTGGCGGTGGGCGTCCGCGAGGGCGTGGAGGAGGATACCAACAAGCGCAACCGCAACGACTTTGTGCTGTGGTTCACCAAGTCCAAGTTCGAGGATCAGGCCCTGAAATGGGACTCCCCGTGGGGCGTGGGCTATCCCGGCTGGCATATTGAGTGCTCCGGCATCTCCATGAAGTACAACGGCGAGTACCTCGACCTGCACTGCGGCGGCGTGGACAACGCTTTCCCCCACCACACCAACGAGATCGCCCAGTCTGAGAGTTATCTGGGTCACCCTTGGTGTCCTCACTGGTGCCACGTGGCGCACCTGAACACCGACCACGGCAAGATGTCCAAGTCCAAGGGTGAGTTTCTCACCGTCTCCCTGTTGGAGGAGAAGGGCTACGACCCGCTGGCCTACCGTTTCTTCTGCCTTCAGAGCCACTACCGCAAGAGTCTGGTGTTCACATGGGAGAATCTGGACAATGCCACCGTGGCGTACAACAAGCTGCTCACCCGCATCGCCGCGTTGAAGGACGGGGGCGAGGTGGAGCAGGCCGCCTTCGACGAGTACAAGGCCAAGTTCACCGCCGCCATGGACAACGACCTGAACACCTCCATGGCCGTTACTGTGCTGTACGATGTGCTGAAGGCAAAGACCAACGACAAGACCAAGCTGGCGCTGCTGGACAGCTTCGACGCCGTGCTGGGACTGAAGCTGCTGGAAAAGGCCGCCGCCCTCCGCGCCAAGCAGACCGCCGCCCCCGTTGCCGGCGAATTCACCGTCATCAGCGAGTCCGGCGAGACGGACGGCGAGGTGGAAGCGCTGATCCGCGCCCGCGCCGACGCCAAGAAGGCCAAGAACTTCGCCGAGGCCGACCGCATCCGCGACGAGCTGAAGGCCAAGGGCATCGAGGTCACCGACATCCCCCACGGTGCCAAGTGGAAGCGCATCTGATAAAAAAGACCGCCTGCGGGCGGTCTTTTTTCGCGGGGGAACAAAGGGGCGGCGGCGTGCGTCCAAAGGAATAGAAGGAAGAAAAGGAGGTATTTTCCATGAAACGACTGAAAGCGGTCATGTGCGCGGTGCTGACGGGCGCGATGCTTGCCGGCTGCGGCAAGGTAGAGGAGGGCGGTCGGTCCGAGAGACCGGAGCCGGCGATGGAGCTGGCGAAGTACATAGTGGCGGAGGCGGAGTATCCCGTGTATCCGGCGGAGCCGCAGTTTGAGGACTACATGGACGACGGTGAGGAGGGCTGGGACGCCTATGAAGCCGCGTACACCGAATACACGGAGGCACTGCGGAAGCTGGGCAAGCTGGATGCGGAGATAGACAGCGGCGCGGTGCGGGGCTTTGCGGACAGGACGGTGGGTAAGATCTTCGCCGACGGGGAGAACCGGGTGTACTCGCCGGTGAGCCTGTACGCGGCGTTGGCGATGCTGACGGAGATGACGGCAGGGGAGACGCGGCAGCAGGTGATGGAGCTGCTGGGCGAGGCGGACGGTGCGTCGCTGCGGCAGCGGCTCAAGGAGCTGTGGCTGGGCACGTACATGGACGACGGAAGGTCGATGTGCCGCCTTGCCAACGGCGCGTTCCTGCGGGAGAACGCCGAGGTGAAGCAGGAGGCGGTGGACGCGCTGAAGGACTGGTATTATGCGTCCACCTACCGGGTGCCCATGGGCACGGCGGAGGCGGACAAGACTATCGCCGGATGGCTGAACCAGAACACCGGCGGACTGCTGTCCGAGGAGACGGGGAGCATCCGGACGGCGGTGGACGACCTGCTGCGGCTGTACAATACCATATATTATAAATCCAGCTGGCGGGATGCGTTCGAGGAAAGCCGGACGGGGAAGGACGTGTTCACCGCTGCCGGCGGCACGGAGCAGGAGACGGACTTCATGCACCGGACGGAGAGCGGCAGCTATCAGAAGGGGGAGGGCTACACCGCCGCGCCCCGGTATCTGCGCTATGGCCGCATGGTGTTCGTGCTGCCGGATGAGGGCGTGACGCCGGAGAGCCTTTTGCAGCGGCAGGGGTTCCTGACAGAGCTGACGGGGGACTACAACGCCGCAGAGCTGGTGTGGTCGGTGCCCAAGTTCGATGTGAAGTCCTCCACGGGGCTGAACGAGGCGTTGCAGGCACTGGGCGTCACGGACGCTTTTGACGGGACAAAGGCGGATTTCACCCCGCTGACCGACAACGGCGCGGTGGTGGACAGCGTCATGCAGGCGGCGCGGGTGAAGATCGACGAGGACGGCGTGGAGGCCGCGGCGTATACGGAGATCGTGACCGCCGAAAGTGCCATGATGGAGATGCCGCCCACCGTGGAGATGGAGTTAGACAGACCGTTCCTGTTCGTGATCTTCGACAACAGCAATGTGCCGCTGTTTGTGGGTACAGTGAATACGCTGGAATAGCGTCCCGGCAAGCGGAGGCAAGGAGCGTTGCGGCGGTGTGAGCACCGGCGCGGCACGGGAGCGGTTTACGCGATGCAGAGTCGTCGGCAAAAGGCACAAAAACCAACGAAAAATTTTGTGAACAAAATAGAAAAATCCCCTTGACACAAGGGGATTTTTCCTTTATTATATACGGGTACGCGCGTAACGGGGACAACACACCCGGGAGCGTTTGCAATGCGATGAACCGGGAGATTGCTCCGCAAGGAGGTAACTTCCGGGGAGTATGTCCGATAATCGGGCGGCTGAGAGATT
>CAKTPV010000004.1 GCA_934591815.1 uncultured Oscillospiraceae bacterium | reverse complement strand
TCCATGCGGCGATTTAACATATATTGATATATGGTGATTCCATAGTGCTTTCGAAATATCTCACGGAGTTTGGATTCGCACATAAAGTGCTGTTTGGAGAGCTCCGCGATGGTCACGGGTTCCAGAAATCCCTCATCTATCTGTCGCCTGACCTGAAGTAAAACCTCGCTATCCGCCCAGCTCAACGACCTCTTCACAGCAACAGAATTCTGATCCATCATCTCGTTCGCAAAGGCGGCAACAAGTTCCAGTATCTTTCCTTCCTGATACAATGACTTTGCGCAGTCATTATAATTACACTGCAATATCTGGCGTATTGTGGTTTCTATGGTAGTGGTGATTCTATGTTTTGGCGGGGTTTTTGTCCCGTCAAAGACGGTACAAACCTTTTTCTTCTGCAAACCATCCATCACAGACCGAAACCGACAGGGATGCAGGTTCAGCCCGACGCCTATATATCTCCGCCCTGCCTCATAGATATTTTCCGCATCAAACAGGCCGCTGCCGTATACGCAGCAATCTCCCTTTTCCAACAACGTTTTTTGGTTTCTGCCCGAAGCCTTCCACTCCAATGCGTCGGAAAGAGAGAAAATGACGGAAAAAGAATCCTTATACACTTGCTCCCGCAATACTGTGTCCCTGTAAAACATTACATCGCAGATATACATCTCGATATTGGGGCACGGTGAAATATAGCGGAAATATCCTTCTCCAATATCGCTTGGCAAAGCAACCTGATTGTCTTTCATAATACCGCAAAGCTGCTGCATCACGGGGGTGAAAAAGTCGTTGCGCTCCGTTTGCCCATGAAGAAAATCATATCGTGCTTCTTGCATACCAGACCACCTCCTCCGACACATGATTAGACACTTTTATGCAAATTGGTCCATTCCACCTTTCCAGTTCCGTGCACAAGTTAGCTTACTCTAACCGGTGGATGAAAGAAAAGGCAGCCTGCCTGTACGCAGTTTGCCTCAAATCCGACGGCACAGCGCCTGTGAAGAATATTATACCATAAGCGCGCAGGGATTTCAATGTAGAACACCAGACATTCCTACAGAACACCAGACATTCCTGCTTTTCCTGGAATTTTCCGTTTGCCCAATGTCATCCGTGTGCCGAGAGGGAAGGCCTCAGTACTTTCAGCGAAAGATTCAATCGATCCAAACACGTTTTCTTATTCGGCTTTACGTCTACTCGACGCAAATACTCTCTGTTCACCTATATTGGATAAGTCCGTCCCTCCGTTTTCTGTTAATTTATACTACTGTTAAGAATCCGAGTATCCACGCAGCTATAATTTGCAATGCACATAAAACAATCGTAAGTACTGATGCTCTATTTTTTCTCTTTACAACATAGCTGAGTTCCGTGAAAATCCCGCAGATGGCCGCTGCAATTCCTATACCTGCTACTATGTTCAACTCCGTCGAAATAATTGTGTAAAGAGAAAACCAATGAAGCATTCCGGCAATCCCCGCCGCACCAAGAATGAGCCCACATATGGGAAGTATGATCCTTTGCCATTGAAAAGAGCTGCGTTTACAAACGATCTATGAGCCCAATACGATCAAAATGGCAAGCCACAGAACCGTCAGCAGGATATAACCTTCCAATGACAGAAAGCTGCCGGCAAAGCCGTTTAGGACTGATGCTCCGGCAGCAGATCCCGCGCCTTATCGACGAGGTGAAGAAGCTGTTTCGGCAGGTGCCGCTCCAGCATATTCAGCACATGGCCGCAGCCTTGAGATCCCTGATCTGCTCCACCGTAACGCCCTTGACAGCCCCTGTGAGCGTTTTTTCCGGTCGGATGGTGTCGAAGTCCACCCGCACCCGTTCTGCAGCCTTCAGCGCCGCAGAAGCACCGGAGAGCGACTTGATTTCCCTCTTCAGTTCCGTCTTCTGCTCCTGCAGGTCTGTCAGTTCCTGTGTGGCTGCCGCCGTCTGCTCCTGCACGGCCTCGGCCCCCTGGATCGCCGCCCGGTACTCCGGCAAGTCCATGTGCCGCCGGTTGCTGCCGAGAGAAATGATTTCAAATTCGTGCCGCTGGGCGATCTCCGTCAGAGCGTCCTTCTCCCGATCCATCCAAGTCTTCCACTCGGTCTGTTTCCGACCAATCCCTGTAAAGCCCTGCTGCTTGAGGGCCTGCTTCATGGATACTCTCACGGACAGGCCCCGCGTCTGCTCCGTTGCCACCGGGATATAGTCTACATGAAGGTGCGGCGTGGCCTCGTCCATGTGCAGCACCATGTTGAACACCCGGAGATGGGGGTTGCGCTCCTGAAAGGTTTTTGCGAACTCCGTCAGCGCCTCGGCTGCCCGCTGGCCGCCCTCCGAGCCGCAGCCGCAGTCGCTGAGATTGCCGATCTGGAAGATGGCCTCATGGAACAGCTTCTCCTGCTTGCTCTGCCGGATATGCTCGTAGTAGTCTGGGATCTTGTCCCTTGTCTTTTTCTTCCCGGCGTTGTAGCTCTCCAGCGCCTCGTCAAACAGCTCGTGATAGACCTGCTTCAGATCCTCGTTGACAAAGACGATGTTCTGCCCCGACCGGTTCCGGTCTACATTGGCCGCCGTGAACTCCCGGTTATTGTGCCGGATGCTTCCCCGGCCCATCATGCCGGAAATCGTTGTTCCGATACCTCTCACCCTTCCTTTCCTCTGCCCTGTTTTTCCGTTTTCGTACTGCTGTCATTTTACCATACAAGTACCGATTAGGTAACCTCTTTGTTACTTTCTTGTGAGAAAGTAACAAAAGCACTTTCCCACCGCCGCCCCGTTGGGGCTGGCAGTAGGAAAGTGCTTTGCGCCCTGCCGGGGGGCTAAATAGCCGACAACTTGTGCAGTAAAAAGCTGTCAAGCGCTGAATACAATACAGGGGGCAGGAGATCCTAATTTCCTGCCCCCTGGTCATCATTTGATTTCAAAAGATGCAAATACTGAGTGATTTGTTTGTCCAGCAGAAACAACTTTTACTATCTGATATGTTTTATTACTTTCCAAAACAACAGCACTTCCAATATCATAGTGGAAAGTATGACTTTCGTTTGGAGAAATAACAATTAAATTATCAGCATAGCTTAATGACAATGGTATATCTTTCCATGTTTCACTGTCCATTTTTTGCAAAGAGAAATCTTCTCCCATATCAATATCGACATCAGAATTATTGGTTATAGTTATGTCAAGACTACCTGCTGCATCAGCCGAAACTGTCATACTAACTTTTCCATCTAATTCTGAAGGACTGACAGTTAAACCATCATCCGTCGGTTTATTGTTTTCAATCTGTTGTGCAGAATCTCTATCAACAGAAGGTACATCACTGTTCATAGGCAAATCTCCTTGAGGTGAAACAGTGCAACCTGACAAAAGACACAAGCTCAGAAATAATACCAAAATAAACGAATAATTTTTCTTCATTTTAGCTTTCCCTGCTTGGAAATCAATATCTGCTGGTGCCTAATGCAGCATTGACTTCATTTGCCTTTGTATAGTATCTCGTGCCACTGCCGGAAGCTCCAGTATGAATACCCAATGTAAGGCGGGCACCAGTAGAACCGATATAAGAATAGACAACACAGCCGCTATCGCCAGGACCACTTTCATAATCAGCAGAAGTCAAATTGGAAATAGTAGCTCCACTGGAAAAAGTTATAGTTACATTCGTAGACAAAACTTTGCCAGAAGTATGCCCGGTTTTCATACCAATCTTATTGATGACCGTTCCAACACCAGGTTCACTGATTGTGGTAGATAAGGTATTACTTGTACCAGACAGTGTGTTGGTCGGCGAATAGTCGGAATTAGTAATCGCACAGAAAGCTGCATCAGCATTTCCGCTTTGTTGCGTTGCCTCGCAAGAAGCAATGGTAGTTCCATTGTACATAATAGATTTACCCACGCTGTTGGCCGCATGACCTGCTGTTACAAATCCAACGACACCATCTCTTTTAACACGATATCCGACGGATGCACTTCCACCAGAGAAAGAAATCTTATCACCTGCATTGACATTTACTTCTGTCTCGATAGGACCACAACCCTGTTCAAACTTAATTACAGCAGAGTCACAAACATTTTCCTTGAATTCCTTTATGCTTTCATCAGACAGATCATCCAATTTAACAATAATTCTGTTTTCTGAATCATAAAGGCCAAACTCATTGAAATTGCTTGCAATAGCATCATTGGAACGACTGAATTTGTAATTATTCAATGTGTCCATAACAGAAAGCAATTCGTTGTAAGAGTAGGTGCAGGGCTCATAGACTACATTGGCATTATCACTCAATACTGCCGGTCTCTGCACATTATCAGTAACATAGACAATCAACTGTCCAGCATCATTGATGTAAGATCCGCCATAGTAATCGGGATAGATCTTCTCACCAGAATTAGAATACGTGGTAGCAAAAGAGGCCATCAATTCGTCATAAGCCGCTACCGCACTTTCCTGTACGCCATCATCAACCACATTTTCAGCCGCACTGGCTGAAACCACAAAAGATACTGCCAACAATGCCGATAAGAGTAGACTTAAAAACTTTTTCATGATTTACTCCTTTCTCCGAAAATAATTCGGTCTAAATATGGTAACTACACTTATACTCCCACACATAGTCATTGTACACTACCTTTTTATCCGTGTCAGCATGAAAAGCTGTTTATTTTTTGCATAGTCAGACCAGATATCTTTGCAATATCGTCCCTCGGAAAAGTCACATAGTCCTCATTGAACATCTCCAGAGCACACACCACATCGTCCTTCGTAAAGCGGTTGATGTCCTCCACGCTCATATCGTCGTATGGCTTAATCAGCGCGAAAGCGTCCTGGCGCAGCTCTTCTTCGTCTATGCCGCACTTTTTGGCATAGATGGCAAGCGTCATAATCCCGTAGAACCGATGCCCAACCCGGATCTCATCGGCGATCCTGTGCAGCCACCAGTCATAAAGATCCCGCTTCACCGTCCAGCGCCCCCGGCGTTCCTTCTTCACCACCCGGCGCTCATACCAGTCCGGATACTTCTCCTTCGCCTCGGCCAGCGACAGGCGGCTCTTTCGCATGAGCGCCTGTATGCGCTGCTGTTCTCCGTTGCTGTCCGGAATATAGTCCAGCAGCTTCTCCAGCTCCACAGCGCCGCCGTACCGATACGCCACCACCGGATAGTCTTTTCCCCGCTTTGTGCCGGTTCCCACCACACGAAATCCCTGCAAAACACCCTGCATCTGCGGCTCCCGGATGGACGATGTGAACCTGTTCCAAATCTGCCGGGTGAGGGCATATTTCAGTTCTTTCAAAATCTTCTGATTGTGCGGGTACATAGGGATAGAGTGCTATTGCTGGGGGGGCTATGTGCCATTTCATTGGCACTTTCTCGCCCTTTGTGTAAAACGCTCTTTTCTCCATCCAATCACAGCATCTACATCTTCGTGAAGGAGGATGACAACTGAAATTAAGCCAGCTTGCAGGATGAGAGCTTTCCGTGTTTGTTCTTTCTCTGTCTTAATTCTCCGATAGAGTGGGCTGTTCCGGTGGGGTCATATTGAACCCCTCCTCGGTTCAGCAAACAGGTATAGTTACCCCTTGGCGGAGCGATACAGTCTTTCCCTTTGTTCGGGTGAAGTGGTTGGTATCACATTATGACGTTGAGGTCAAAAGGCCCTTTTCATCGGCATGATCATCAATTCCCGGCTGCTTGTGTGATATTGCATATAAATTTGCGGGAGAAACCTGGAAACATCTTTCGTAGCAAACGGTACACCCAATAACCGCATATTGCCCCAAGTGTGTTCAAAATAATATCGTCAACAGCGGTGTTGCGCATAATGAAATACTGTGCAAACTCTATAAAAGTTGACATTCCAAAACCGATGATTGCAGATCGTTTCAATGTGGCATTTCGGAATAAAAGGGCGGAAAAAAATCCAATTGGGATAAACATAGCCAAATTGCCAAAGAAGTTAATGAGCGTCACAAAAAAGTACACTGGACTTTTCAATAAATCCTCATAATAATCTTTGAATACAGAGAATGGAACTACGCTTAAACTGGATTTCCAAGCAGGGCGGTCAATTAGAATGCGGATATCTCCCCAAATACCAGGAGAATCTTCCCAAATATATGTAGGCCACAATGTCAGAGCCAAGATACCGAAAATAGATACAACAAATAGAATTAAGCCAATCTCGCGTTGCCATCCAGAGTGCAGATTCATGGCCTTCAGTGCCCTCATGCGGTATGGCATAAAGCACAGAAAGACAACTACTGCCGGAAGTGAAATAATTAATATTCTGCTCACATATTGTATCAAACTTGTCATGTCCCATCCCCCATAATCCCCCGGTAGGGGATGCCCTGTTTAGGACACCCCCAACCGGTTATATATTTTATTGGCTGATACTCACAGTTCCGCCCAACCACAGGTCTGTGAAGGGGCCGCCCCAACCAGTTGTATTAACAATACGGATATAGTAGTTCTTGTTCGCGCTCAGGTTTCTGAATGTATGGCTCAAAGATGTCGATTCGGTGAACTGCGATACAGTATAGGAGTCAATGGCACCGCTTTTGTTGACCTCATACAGTTCAATCTTGGCGTTTCGAGATTTATTGTTTTCGTCGCCGCTGCTGTTCAGCGTTCCGCCAATCGTCAACTTGCCAGAGGTGGTATTAAAGTAGTACCTGGTGTATGTACCGCAACCTTCACATAGATTAACCACCGTTGCGTAATAGGGCAACGCAACGGACTCAGTGGGGATATCTGCTGCACGTGTAGTTGCATCCACTTCAGTTTGTGCCGGGGGTTCTTTTTCCGTAGAGGGTGCGGCCTCGGCTGCGAATGCGGAAACGCTCATGGTAAAGGCCAAAGCGCAGACCAACAACAAAGAAAACAGTTTTTTCATATCCAACCTTCCTTTCTATTAAGGCGACAAATCATCTAAATCCTGTCATCAAAAAAGAAAACATCGGTATCAACTCCTTTCCGGTAAAAAAGATGTCTCCACATATTTGTTCAATTACAGTGATACACCGTATTATGGACAAGTTCCTTCGACAGAAAATCTTGGCTGTGCCTTGCCTTCAAGGGTAACATCGACTGTTAATTGATAGGTTTTTCCCCTCGACACCGTTGCTGTGCCACTAAAGGCAAGATCTCCAACAGAAGATGCTTCCCAAGTTTCGATACACTTACTTCCTTGCCATAACTTTATTACAGCTTCAATGTCATCAGTCGGTCGATCCGCAGCAACAAACACCGTACAGGAGGCAGTTGTTCCATTAAAAGAGATACGGGGAACAACCGCTGCTGCTCTCGTTGCTGCATGGGCAGTAGATGAGAGTAGCACGAGGAATGCACACATGATGGGGAAGAAATGTTTTTTCAAAGGGATGACCTCCTTTATTCGCTTATACCCTGTAAACGAATAAAGGAGGTCATTTTGGACAGTTGGATTCGGTTTTTTTAGAATTATTTTTTTTGGACACCTTCTGCCATTTTTATCATAGTAGACTCGGGAATGTCTGCCATAATATAAAAAACGAGATCATTTTCTGCTGATGACCAGACAAGCATATTGGAGGATGCTTCTCCGTCGGCTTGATAGAAATCTGCGCAGATATCTCCGACTTGAGTCGACTGAACCTCCGTATAGTCGGATGTAACAAACAGGCTTGCTGCATCATCACCCTTCAAACAGGAAAATATAATACGCTGTCCTGAATCATCGGTATAGGTTAGATATGTGCCGCCGTCAAGGTTCTGCTCTTTTTGTAGAGAGAACCCTTCAGGCAACCATGTCAATTCATAATCTGCAGATTCATTTTCTTGAGATGCCTCACCAGTAAATCTGTACTCAACAAAAGCCTCGTACTGCTCTCGCATCCATGCAAAAAAAGCAGTTCGTGCTTCAGCATTCGCAGTCAGCCATGTACCGCTGGCAAGAGCTGCCGCAAGAACGAAACAGGCTGCATATCGGAGCAGTTTATAAATCACAGGATGTTTTACCATACGGAAGGATCGGCACATTTTTCTTTGAAACAATGGAGAAAACTTATGCTCACATTTTGCCGGAGCAGGAAGCGAATCCCTGATTGCCTGATCTGCTTCAGTTGCTGCATTTTTTATCATTTCCTCGCTTATCACAGGATTCCCTCCTCTTCACACATTTTTTTCAATCTGCTTTTGGCCCGTTGATCCAATTTAATTGCGGTCGGCAACGACAGCCCCAACACCTTTGCGATTTCTCTAACAGTGTACCCATGATGATAACGCAGCAAAATCATTTCTCGATACCTTGCAGGCAATTTCAAAATACATTTTGTCAAATCGTTATCCCCTTCATAATGAGCATTTGTGCCTTGAATTTCCTCGATCAGTTCGACAGAAGGGTGTTTTTGTAACCGCCTATACTGATCTATTGCCTGGTGTTCAACTATTGTAACGACATAGCTATGCGTTTTTGGACACACTGGATCAGTAATTTTTTTAATATTCTCTGCTATCTTTACAAAAGCGTGATGGACAGCGTCCTCGGCATCTTGCTCGTTATGTAAAATTTCGTAGGCCACATGATACATGAGACCACGGTACTCCAGATATATCTGCTCCAATATTGACTTCTCCTCTGGAGATCCCAGCATCTGTAAATAAATCAACATAGTTTGAGCTCCCAGTTATAGCTGTTTTTATTATACCATGTGGTACTCTCTTGCAACAAGTAGAAAGATTTGAAATATACACCGCTTTCTGTGGAGATAAGATATAGCAAAATTACAGCCCTTTATCCGCACCCACAACACCGCCCTCAAGAACAGGCTGACCGCCTACGCCTCAGCTTACCCCGGCGAGTGCCGCCAGACCGACGCAGACCCGGACACGGGCTGCATGGAGTTTGAAGTCCGCAAGGGGCGCTTCTCCTTTCGGCTGACCGCCCCATACAGTGAGGAACGCCGGAGAGCTGCAAGCAAAGCGGCGAAGAAAAACAGCGTAAACGGCATGGGTAGAAGCGTTCACAAAAATCTGCTATAATTTTTAAAAAAACCACGCGCAACCTGTAGTTTTTCGCCCTAAAACCGTACTTATATAGTGAAGCCGGAAAGGAGGCGGTGCGGATGATGGAAGATATAAGAATCATTGAGTTGTTTTTTGAGCGTGACCAGCAAGCAATCCAAGAGCTGGATACGAAATATGGCAAGGTATGTCACAAGCTCTCATACAACATCGTAAATAACAGATATGATGCGGAGGAATGCGTCAACGACGCTTATTTAGGCGCATGGAACACAATACCACCGACAAAGCCGCAATCCTTGCAGGCGTATATCTGCAAAATCGTTCGGAACATTTCATTGAAGCTCCTTTACCGAAACGAGGCTGCAAAGCGGAAAAGCGTCTGTGAAGTTGCCATGCAGGAGATGGAAGCCTATCTGCCCGCCCAAAACACGGTGGAAGCGGAAATTGAAGCAAAGGAGTTAGCCGCCATCATCGACGCTTTTCTTGATACGTTAAGTGTGGAGAATCGTATCATCTTCATGCGCCGCTATGCTTATTTTGATACCTATGCAGAGATAGCAAACCGTGTAGACTTATCCGAAAAAAACGTATCTGTCCGACTTGCCCGTATCCGCCGGAAGATGAAGAAATACTTGATGGAAAGGAAGGTATTCGTATGAACACAAGACGATTTTTTGAAGCGATGAACGAGGTCTCTGACAAATATTATGAGGAAGCCGCAAACTATGCGAGCAAGCGGAAATCGCACAGTTGGTTGAAAGGCGGCTATATGGCTGCCTGCCTTGTTGTCATGCTTGCCGCTGCAATCTATGTTTTGCCAAACTTTCTGGGTCAGCATGGCATCACAAGCCCCAACAATCCGAACGGCACCGTTGTTGATGACCCGATCAATCCGGGCAGTTCCGTTGTTGACAAGACTGCGGACGTTATCAATGTGAATGAGGTTGCAGAGCTGCCGCAGATGCTACTTCCCAATTTGAGCGAAGATACGCTCATCAGGAAAAGCAGCGAGGAAATGTTTGAATACTACGGAATCGACCTTGCCGACCGTTTGACCGCCATCGGAACATTTGCGGAGCAGGGAGAGTTGCACCCGCACGGTTTTTACTTTGACGGTACATTCGATTTGAACTGGTTTGCCTATGCGTCGGAGGACGGAACGCAGGAGGTTCTTATTTGCATCGGCAAGAATACCCGCGCCGGAGAATACCTGAACAGTTGGTATCAGAGCGGCGCATCAAAATCCAAAATTAGTGGAACGGAGATGTATCTCTGCCGCTACAAGGACACGTCCGAAACCTGCTACTACGCTGTTTTTGAACTGAACGGCTGTGAGCTGTATGTTGAATCCTTTACCGCCGATGAATCGGGCTTTGTCTCTATGCTGAAAGCTATTGCGGCAGATTAGGAATTGAAAAGTTCGCGCTTTGCATGGTACAATCATATTGGATAAGTTTATCCGCACAAAACGAAAGATGAGGATATGCCCGAAAGGAGGAACACTTTTATGAAACGACTGCCAATTATTGTGCTGACGCTTGCGCTCTGCCTGCTGACAGCGGGCTGCGGCGCAAAGCCAAACGAGCCAGCCGACGGCGACTCTGCAAAAGCTGGGATCGTTGAGCGGATGGCAACGGTAAAAGCAGAGGAAATCAAATATATCTCATCATTCTTTTCTCGTGAGCATGTAAGCACCGAAGACATGGCCTCCGTCCTCAATGCCGCAGCGGAACACCATAGCGAGCAGCCCGGTCAAGGCTTGGACCATTATACGATGGAGATATACCTCTCCGGGGAGCCTGACGCATATAACTCATCTGACGAACACTTCGTTTTCTTTGCCGGATTGGATGAAAACCATATAAACGGCATTTATTTCAACGGAAAAGGAGACAGCCATCGCATGAGCTTTGAGGACGAAACGCTCTACTGGCTGATCCGCAACGGTTACCGCACCGAAGTACAGGTAGACAAAGACGCTTATGAATACCATCAGGCCATTCTTGACCAGCGGGCGCAGCGATTGGCCGCGCAGTGCGCCTCTCCCTCCCGAACGGATATCCTCACCGGCTATGAGGTTGTGCAGTTTTATCAAAAAGAAGTCCTTACGGATGAAAGCGGCAACTACACGGTCTATTGCTGGGAACCCGCGTTTCTGACGGCTTCTCCCGATGATATTCCGTGGGCGGGCGGAATGTATCTCGATGCGGACGGCAGGCTCTGCGCCTATGAGCAGTACACCTATTTTGTGACAAAAGGGGGAACCGGAGACTTCCCGCCCTACCGCTTCCTGCCGTGGGATTTGTATAACGGAGAAACCGAAGAGGCGGAAAAAGCACACACTTTGCAGCGTATCCGGCAGGCGTTTGAACCGGCGGTTCAGGCGCATTGGGCGGAGGATGTGTTGGTCGGCCTTTCCGATTACCACGAGGTTTCCGTCAGTACGGCAGAGCCGCTGGCCAGGGTGCTGCTTTCCTGCGAGTATGCCGTAAAGGACTTCAAGGTGCTGGGAATCGAGGCTTCTATGAGCAGCAGCCTATCGTTTTTCACAGAAGAGCTGTACGCTCTGGACGAGCTATCACCGGATCGTCCGTTGCTGCTGAATATGACATTCTATGGTCTGCTGCCGTATTACGGGGTATCCTATGTGAACGGTAGCGGCGAAACCATAAGCTATTCCATCAATATGAGCGGCAAAGACGGCACTGTGATTTTAACCGAGTTTTTACCGTGCACACAGTGCGGTACAGCCTCGAACGGCCGATAATCAAAAACACCAAAGCGCAATCGACAAAAATCGGTTGCGCTTTTTCATTGCCTTCCCCATACAGCGCAGAACGCCGCAGGGCGGCAAGCGAGGCAGCGAAAAAGTGCGGCGTTCATGGAAAAGACGCCGGACGGTAAGATAATTGCGCTTGACAAGTTTACTTGGCAACGATATAATAATGACAAGAAAACTTGGAAAGGAGCGATTCTGTTCAATGAATAAAGAGAAGATTTTGGAAAGCAGCCGCAGAGAGAACAAAAACAGGGATTTGGCGGAGATGGAAGTAACCGCGCAGGCAGGAAATATTGCCGGTCGTGTTGGTGCTGCGGTCTGCGTTGTTCTCACGCTTATCTTTCGTATCTTTACAAAAACATACTTTCTAAGTCCGTGGGTTGTTTATTTTAGCATCCTTACCACCCACACTCTTGTAAAGTATGCAAGGCTAAAGAGAAAAACCGACTTGATCCTCGGCATTCTCTATTTGGCGATGTGCCTCACATTTCTTGTCTTTTTTATCCTGCGGCTTGTGGAGGTCAAGGAATGAATGACGAGCTGAAATTGAAAAACAACCTCAAGGAAGCACGCGCAGAGAAAAAGCTATCCCAAACACAACTGGCGGAAATGATTGGTGTATCGAGAAACACAATCAGTTCCATTGAAACAGGGCAATTCAATCCCACCGCAAAGCTGGCATTGATCCTCTGCATTGCTCTGGACAAGAAATTTGAAGAACTGTTTTATTTTTAAGGAGGAAGCGAATGGATAATATCGCTCTGTTGATCTTAGGCATATTCATCTCCGTTATTGGAATCGTGAATATGACTGGAAATATCAGCACAATACATTCCTACAACCGAAGAAAGGTCAAGGAAGAAGATGTACCGAAGTATGGGAGAGCCGTCGGCACAGGTACGCTTATCATCGGTGTATCTTTGATAGCGGCATTTGTCACAACTTTCTGGAGTGAAAAGGCAATGTCTTTCATTGTTATTCCGGCGCTCGTCATCGGCTTGGGCTTTATCTTGTATGCACAGTTCAAGTACAATAAGGGAATATTCTAACTCATTTTTTGAAAAACCTATTGACTGGCACCTTGGGGGATAGCTTATCCTGTTTGTGGAGGCGTTTTCTCTAAAACTGGGTGATGTAAAAGCATTTTGACGGAGAAATTCCGACTTGTAAAAGCGCTTTGATAGACAGTGCTTTTCACATAGGGGATAATACAGATGAAGTTAATGTTAGGAGGCAGGCGTGTGGAAATTGGCAGCAAAATCAAAAAGTCAAGAATAGATGCGAAGCTCACACAGGAGCAAGCAGCGGAAGCTCTTGGTATCAGCAGGCAGACAATATCAAATTGGGAGAATGAGAAATCCTACCCTGATATTGTAAGTGTGCTTAAAATGAGCGATTTATATGGCGTCAGTCTCGACTACCTCTTGAAAGGAGATTCCCCTATGAAAAACTATCTGGATTATATCGAAGAAAGCACAAATGTAGTAAAAAGCAAGGTCAAGTTATCAAAGCTGATATTGATTTTATCCTATCTGGTGATATGGGCATTCAATATCATGGTGTCGTGGCTTTTTTCTGCGGAAAGTATTTCAGAAGCACAGGCAGGCGCATTCCAATGGCTCGTGCTTCCGGTAGCAACGATTGTAATATCTCTTTTGATTGGGAAAAACGATTTTTGGGGAAAGCGCAAGTGGTTTGCTCCGATTGGATTTGGCCTCATGTTCCTGTTGTCTGTCTATGCGAGTTATGGCATGAGAGAAAATTCAATCTTCAATCAGATCGATTTGCAAACAATCACCCTTTTCTTTATTGGAGCAATTGCTTCGGTTATAGGCATAGTGCTTGGTTATGCGTTTTTCACGGTCGAAAAGAATACCCCAAAGAGCGAGTAATATATGCTTGCCAATACATTAACTTTAATGGGCTGTTTATAATACAGCCCATTGTTTAACGGTCAAGATTATGCTTGTGCGTGAGTTGCTCTTTGCGGTTTTCCTCCCGCAATATGGCGTAAACGCCCTTAGGGTTTTTGTCAAGAGGAACTTTTTAGGGGCAGGGAAAAGCTATACGATTAAGGGGAAGCAGGCAGAGAAAAAGGCTGAAAATGCGCCCAGTGGACGGCTAAAATGCGTTTTGGTGGCAGGGAATATAAAACCCCTGCCCGCCTCGGAAAAGAGGCTGCGGCAGGGGTAAATACTCCATATTCACACGCTTTCCTGCGCTGTAAGGGCTGCTTCTGTTCCTTGTTTGAAGTTGGGGGTGCGGGGCGCGAAGCCCCGCAAAAGCCGACAGTGAACGCCGCGCAAGTGCAGACGGTTTTGCCGCTAAAATGAAGCGGACGAAAGCGGGGGCAGGGTTTACTAATCCTGTTCCCCGTTTTTGGCGGCGAAAAGGCAGCGGCAAAAATCCGGACGGTCAAGGGGTTAAGAGTGGAGATTTTTTTGTGCTGTGCGCGGAAAAATACGACTCGTCCCTTGACGGTCCGGATAGTCGGAACGGGTGAAATATATATTGCTCTATAAAGGACGAAAATGATAGAAGTATTCACAGAATTGTGCTAAAATTGAAACAGTTGGTCATAAAGCGTTTTGTCAAGTGCTTTTTTATTAACAGTTTTCTTTTGTTGAGTGGTAGGATTGTTCGTTTTTATTTGATACACTGGCTTTGATACTATAAATGAGAGGTAACACACAATGATAAAAAAGATTTTAAAGGAAAACTGGATATTTCTATTGTTTGTCTTAGTTGCCAGTTTAATTGGGGGATATTGTACAGGGTTATATGTATACGACACACTATCACCTGATATGCTGAATAGACTACAAGAGCAAAATGTATCTAAAAACTTGCTGGTAATTTCTACATTGCTACAGTATGGCGTTGTGTTTGGAGGAATACTTGCATTTATAGGATTGATTATCTCCAAGAAAGTTAATCTGTGGAAAGAATTTAAATATGACAAACAGGCGATTGTAATGACAGCTGTTATTACAGTTGCATCGGCGCTAATATTGTTTCCCGGAGATAAACTAATATTCGGATCCTTAAACAGCTGGGTATACGAACAATATGAAGCTGCTCCTGCCATTTCGAAAATACTGGCAGGCTTATTGACTGGTGGCGTAACTGAAGAAATAATAATGAGATTGTTTCTGATGTCATTACTTGTTTTAATAGCCTCAAAAGTAATGCTCATGGAGAATAAAGATATCCCGGAAAAAGTACATATTATTGTGAATGTTATTGTTGCTTTGTTATTTGCTGCGGGGCATCTTCCAAGCACGATGGCAATGACAACACTAACACCATTAATCGTACTGCGATGCTTCTTGTTTAACGGAGGAATAGGGTTAGCTTTTGGATACTTATATAGGAAATTTGGCATATTCTATGCAATGATTGCTCATGGAGCTGCTCATTTAATAGCTGATATCTTGCTGGCTATCTTTATATAAGATTGCGATGCAGTAAGCAAATTCAAGTTTGTCAAACTAAACCAACGAAAAAATATGAGCGGTGGGACAGCTCCTTCCGCTCGGCGGTCAGCTTCTCCTGCTCCGCTTTCCATGCCTTTAGCGGAATACCTGTCCTGCCGTTCATTACGCCGTCAAGATAGCGTCCTGCGGCTTCGTAATGGGTCAGCTCCATGCGGTACGCTTCGTAAAACGCCTCCTGCTTTTTCGGCGGCTGCCGCCTGTATTTCCCGTAAACCTCGCGGTACTTCAAATACTTCTCGGCGTTTGAAATATGCCCTTCAAGGGCTTTCAGCCGCCTGTCGATGGGCTTCAGCTTTTCGGATATTTCGCGCTGCTCCCCGAACATACCCGCCATTTTTTCCGTCATGCCGTCCATATCCATAATCTGATTCTCTTGCAGGAAATTCAGCATTTTTGCCGCCGCTTTCAGATTGTTGACGGCGGTATAACAGCCCGGCTTTCCCGTCTGCTTCTGCCGCGAAAGGATACCCTGTATCACCTCTGCAAGAGTGGGCGGATCGGTGTTCGCCGCTTCCTCTTTCAGCCAGCTTTGCAGCTTGGAAATGCGGGCTTTCAACTGCCGCAGCTTCTGATTTGTGACTTCGATTTCGCGGTTGATGTTTCCCCGCTCCGTGCGGATTCCGCGCTTCTCCATCTGAAAGGCGGCTACGCCCAGATGAACGGTGGGGATCAGGTCTATTCCCTGCCGCTCATAGCTGCGGTGGTCTATACGCTCGGTATGATTTCCCTTTTCAAGATACGAATTGCAGATTTCAGCCCACGCCGCCCGCCATTCCTCCGCTTTGGTCTGCTCGTTCCAGTCGGTGGCGGGAACGGATTTGCATTTGTACTGCCGCTTTTTTGGGTTATAGATTTTGTTGCCGTCCCTGTCGAGAATATACTCCTTTTTCTGCTTCGCGCCCCATGCGCCGTCCTTCTCGATGGGGCGCATGGTCAGCAGGATATGGGCGTGGGGGTTGCCGTCGTTCTTGTCGTGTAAGCAAATGCTCGAACAATATCGGGCGGTTGCGGAATCGGAGGAATATAAGGCATCTCCCGCCTACCGGCTGCAAGAGTATCTAAAGCAATTCCAAAGGGAGAGCGGCTATAACGATGTATTCATCCCCGCAATGCAGAGGCTTAGCCCCGCTTACCGCGAGTATCACAAATCCCTGCAAGCGGCGAATGAGGTTTTCTTGCGGCATTTCCAGCAGGAGTGATTTTGCAAAAAGTTCATAGAACAATTCCCGCCCAGCAAAGCGCAATCGACGAAAATCGGTTGCGCTTTTTCATTGTCTGCCCCATACAGCGAGGAACGCCGCAAGACGGCAAGCGAAGCGGCGAAAAAGTACGGCGTTCATAGAAATGTTGCATGTTTGAGCGGAGATGGGAATTGAAAAGCTCGCACTTTGCATGGTATAATCGTATTGGATAGTTATAAGTGATTTGAACAATCCTTCTGCCCGCCGACAAAGTAAAAGAAACCGACCTGATTCTTGGAGGTGAACAGTATGAAGAAAAAGAAGTTATGGATTGCGATCCTCGTGGCTTTTGTAGTGCTTGCATCATCCGCTGTTTATTTGAACCGGGCTGTAATTTTTCAGCGCGGCAATCCCATTCCTTATCTTACAGCGGCTGCCAGGATTTCTGAAAAGAATCCCTATGTAGCGGTGGATGAAGCAAAGGGCGTCTATATCTCCAAGCGTGGCGAATGCCCGGAGCTGCTTGAGTATTATCAGGAAAAAACAGGGATGGAATTTGTCGAACAAGCTGGGGGCAGCTATCTGTTTACTGATGGGAGCCGAAATGAAGTAGCCTCGTCTGAGGTTTATTGGGGGCGTTATACGGTCTGGGTGTTGCCCACTATGGAAGCTGCCGAGAACTCCGATGCTGAGCAATACGACGCGAAGCCTGTCATTTATCTCTACCCGGAGAAGAAAACTGCGGTCACTGTGAAATTGAACTATGCCGGAGAACTGACCTGCACATATCCTGCCTACAATGACGGCTGGAAGGTTTGCGCCAGTCCCGACGGCACATTGACAGACGCCGACGGGCAAACGTACAACTATCTTTATTGGGAGGGCGTAAACAGCGTTGCTTATGATTTTTCCGAGGGCTTCTGCGTAGCCGGAAGCGACACCGCCGCTTTTCTGGAGAACGCCTTGAACCAGTTGGGACTTACCCGGAAGGAAGCAAATGAGTTTATCGTTTACTGGCTGCCGCTGATGAAAGAGAATCCTTACAATCTCATTGCATTTCAGTCTGACAGCTATACGCAAACGGCGCAGCTATCCATTGAGCCAGCTCCCGATACGCTGCTGCGGGTATTTATGGCGTGGAAGCCGCTTGAGAGCGCCGTGGATATTTCCGCTCAGAACCTCACCGCCCCGGTGCGCACCGGCTTCACGGCAGTGGAGTGGGGCGGCTGTCAAGTTAGGTGATTGTTGGAGTTAAAGACCGTCAAACTTCATTCTCAGGGGGACTGTTATGAACACAAAAACAAAGCAAGGCGGGCTTGGCATCGTATCCATCCTGACGATTGTATTCATTGTTCTGAAGCTGTCAGGCGTGATTAAGTGGCACTGGATATGGGTGCTTTCGCCAATCTGGATTTCCGCATTGACTGCTGTTGTCCTCTTTGCCGGTATTCTGATTGGCGGAAGGCTGAAAAAGGGCAAGTGGTAATATGCTGTCAGGAATTTCAAACTCCCTTTAGGAACTAAAGGACGCACGTCCATACTCTCCTATCGGGAGTATCGCACGTCCTGCGGAGCTTCATTCCCGGTAAGCAGAAGAAAACTGCCAGACCGAGAATGCTTCGTCACTTCGTTCCGTTAAGTGAGGAGAATGACAATGAAAATTAAATGGATTGGAAAGTATGACGGGAAAAATCTTCCTACTGTTGATGTTGAAGTTGGTGCAAAAGAACTGCCGGAAGTAACAAGCAAGTCTGCAATCATACTTATTCCGATTGTTCTTTTGTTTGCTTGTTGTGTTTATATCAAAAAAACTTATCTTGGAGGGGTCGCATTTTCAAGAGTTGATTGGATGATAGGTCTTGTGATTGCGTTACTTTTCTTCCCGGTTCATGAACTCATCCATGCCGTAAGTTTTCCAGCGGGTAGTGAAGTCATTATGTTCTACACGACGCAGGGACTTGGAACGACATGTACATCACCGATGACAAGAAATAGGTTTATCGTGGTTAATATGCTTCCATTGCTAATTTTAGGTGTTGTTCCGCTAATTGCATATATGATTGTTCCACGCACTTATGCTTTTGCAAGCACTGTTCTCTGTGTTTTCAGCCTTGTTCATGTGGGGACTGGGTATGTTGACTATCTGAATGTTGTACACTTGTTAAGACTTCCTGCGGATTCAAAAATTCAAATTTCTGGAGCAAAGATATACTGGATGTAAGTTAAGATACTGACATTCTAAAATTGTAAACCACCTATTGAGGGCAGCTGTTTTCAATCATTGAAACGGCTGCTCTTTTCTTTTAGCCATAAGCAGAAAGGAGCAATCAACCATGACAAAGCCAAGAGAGAAAACCCGCGAGGAGCTGCAAGCCGAGATTGAGGACGGAAAGAAGAAAATCCGGCAGTTTGAGAACCGGAAAAAGATGTTGCGTCAGAAGTTATCCAAAGAGGAACGCAGAACGCGCAGCCACCGCCTTATCATCCGGGGCGCAGTCTTTGAAAGCATTGTGCCGGAAGCAAAGAACATGACCGACGAGGAAGCTGCCGCGCTTCTCCGGCTTGCATTAACGAGTGAGCCGGTACGGGAGTTTTTGAGAAAACGAGCCGAGGACGCGACAGGCTGAAAATCCCTTAGGAACTAAGGGCGCACTTATACACCCTTGCGGGCGTGTGCGCTCTGCCGAGGGCTTATCTCCGCACAGGGAACTTTCCCCGCGCTCCGATATGGCGGCTTTGCCGCAACAAGGGGCTGCACCCCTTGCGCCGCTTCGCGGCTATCCCTGCACCCCCACAAAAACAGCACACCCGCCTTTGGCGTCTGTACCATTTTTGAGGGTTTTATTATCCTATCCGGGAGGTGATACCCATAGCCATTTAGCGTGCTATTGCTGGGGGGCTATGTGCCATTTCATTGGCACTTTCTCGCCCTTTGTGTAAAACGCTCTTTTCTCCATCCAATCACAGCATCTACATCTTCGTGAAGGAGGATGACAACTGAAATTAAGCCAGCTTGCAGGATGAGAGCTTTCCGTGTTTGTTCTTTCTCTGTCTTAATTCTCCGATAGAGTGGGCTGTTCCGGTGGGGTCATATTGAACCCCTCCTCGGTTCAGCAAACAGGTATAGTTACCCCTTGGCGTGGAGATTTTTGTTTTTTGGCTTAATGAAGTGGATCGTACCAGGGCGCTGTACGATCCACTTTTCATTTATTTCAGCGTATAGAGATTGGAGGTGTTGCTCCCATTGGGGCGGTATCGGGGCAGCTTGGCAAGATAGCCGTGCTGCTCCAAATCCGCCAGTGCCCGCTTGACAGTGCTGCGGGAGAGGTTCATATCTCTCGCAATCGTCTTGATCCCCGGCCAGCAGCTTCCCGCACGATTGGACCGATCCTTGAGGTACATATAGACGGATACAGCCCTGGGCGGCAGGAGCGTGTCGGCGTAAATGCTGTCAAAGTAGCTCACCGATCCACCTCCTGTCGGGGAAGATTATAAGGGGCGCGCTTGTGCGGCATACGGTCATAGTCAATGTCCTCCGCTACCACCATCTCCTGCATGGGTGCGTCGTGGAGCTGTCCCTCACCCTTAACGGAGCGAGTAGTCTTCTGCTCCGTCAGCTTGGGCGGATACTTCCGCACGATGGCGCGGGTCAGCGCATTCTGGTCGGCATAATAGACCCTTCGGGCCGCCTGTTCCTCCACACGGTATTCCTCCTCGAAGGTGATGCCCCATTCGAGGAACAGGCGCAGGCGGGTACGCATGGGGTGGCATCCGGTCTTCTGCACGATGAAGCTGCCCTTGGGGATGGACTTGAGCTCATCTGCCGTCAGCAGGGGGCGCTCCATCATCTGCAGGCTCTGGCTGGGATCGTTTTTCCCTCGGCTCACAGAGCCGGAGAGCACCGTGCGGCTGCCGAGGGCTTTGGAGAAGGCATCTGCCGCCTCGCTGTTGGGCGCAAAGCCGCCGCATATCACATCCTGGCAGTTATCCATCAGGATGGAGGCACCTTCTTTTCCATAGTTCTTTTCCAGCTGCGCCAGTGACTGGATGATGGGGACCAGCGTCAGGCGGCGAGAGCGTCCAGCACTGAAAAGCGGCAAAATATCAAAGGGCGGCATGGTACCCAGCTCATCGCAAAAGAGAATAACACGGTTTTTCAGTTTGCCGCCGTTCTCATCCGCTACCGCGAACAGCTCACGGGAGAGGTTTTGGATCATCAAGCCAGCCATGAAGTTCTTCGTCTGATCCTCCTCTGGCAGGATGAGAAAGATGGCGGATTTCTCCGCAGCGAACATTTCAGCGTCAATGGCACTGTCAAAGCACAGGATCTGCTCCAGCTCACTGTCGAGGAACGAGTTGAGCCGGGACAGCACCGTGGACATGACTGATGCCATGGCCTGCTCGGAGCTGTTGAGTGCGGCGCCTGCCAGCCAGCGCGCTTTGTGCTCGGACGGCAGCTTATCCATGAGCAGTTGGAAACGGGAGCGTCCCCGCGCACCACGCGCCGGCTCCAGCAGATCCTGCACCAGCTTGAATACCGACACGATGTGCCGCCGCTCCTCCGGGTGCTCCTCATCCGGCGGCAGAAACTCCGCAAGCAGCAAGATCGTGGAAGACAGCAAGCCCTCCGCCGCATCGTAGAAGAAGGCGTTCTGCCCGTGGTCGGAGTTTCCCTCCGGGCTGACGATGGACTTGGCGAGGATCTTGGCGTACTTTTCGGCTTTGGCGCGGGCGGCGAGGTTGTCCGGTTGTTTTCTGGCGATGTCCATATAGCGGTTGATGAGCGTCAGCAGATTGTTGCCGTCCGAGCGGGTGGGATTACGCAGGTCTATAACGGAGATATGCTTATAGCCATAATACTTTTTGGCAATAGAGCCGTAGTTGCGGGCGAGATCACCCTTGGTATCCAACGCCAGAAAACTCATGCCGGACGCGCAGGCATATTCAAGGTTGGGATAGAGGAAGAAAGCCGTCTTGCCCGCGCCGGAGGCGGCGATCATCAGGCAATGGATGTCATCGCTGTCCACCAGCGCAGTCAGTTCACCCTTCTTGCCCTTGCAGCCCAGCACCAGCCCCTGTTCTGTGGGAAGGCTTACCCCCTTGCGCCAGTCTCTGACCTTGAACGGCACGTGGGCATAGGTCTGGCGGATCTCCTTATCCGTTGCCCAGCGCGCTGTGCCGTGCTGCCCGTCACCCACGGTGCGGGACTTGATACTGCCGAGAGTGTAGTGATAGGACAACATGGCGAGGCCGCTGATGACGGCGAACATCCCAAGTCCCGCCGCAACTAATATTCCTATATTGGAGCTATTCAGGGTATCCCACATTGTCAGCAGAAGGTTTGGCATAGCTCGCTCCTTTCCATTTTGTTTTCCTGTTCTGCCTTGAGATCGTCGTTCCAGTCCTTTTGCTGCGGTACGAGCCTCTCTGCGGAGATACCGCGCTCCTCCAGCAGCTTTGCCATGCGCTCACTGGCGGCATGACCGGCATCGTCATTGTCCAGGCAGAGGGACACCTGCCGGAGCTGTGGGAGCTGCCGCAGCATCTCCAGCACGGGAATGGAGGATGTCCCGCAGCAGGCCACATAGTTATGCGCCTGCCACCCCTCCGGGAAAAGGGAGAGGTAGGAGAGCAGGTCGATAGGGGCCTCGAAGACATAGAGCGTGTCATCACCGCCAAGATAGTGAAAGCTGTGCCGCGGGTCGCTGCCCTCAATGTTGCCGCGATAGCTTTGTCCCATGGTATACAGCCCACGCTTATGCCCATGACGGGGAACGCCGTGTTCATCGAATCCGACGAACACGGCGTTGTGGTATTCCTTTGTCCCGTCCCTGGATCTTTCACAGCTCTCGTAGATGAGCTTCTTGCGCACGAAGGCATTGAGTATCTCGCGGTCGATGCACCGCTTTTGCAGCAGGTAGGCATACACCCGGCGCATGGACTCACTCTGCGGCGGCAGCACGAAGGGCTTTGCAGGCTCCGGCTCCTTCTCTTTTGCCGCAGGGTAGCTTCCGCCCAGATCATCGCCGAGGAGCAGAGACATGGCGTCCGGGTAGCTGAGTCCATAGAACTGCTTGACGAAGCTGATGGCTCTGCCGCCCTGCTCGGTGGCATGATCGAACCACTCGCAGCCACGGATGGTGATGCTGTGGTCGCTGGCAAGGCGTTTGTCCCTGCCGGAGGTGATGAGCTTTTCCCCACGGCGGCGGAGGAACTCCTCCAAGTCCACCGATGCGGCTCGTTCTTTCTGCTCGGTTGTAAACGGAATGTACTTTGACATAGTCCCTCCCTTATTGTGTCTGTTGCGTCAGTCCGCGATCCTCATGGTCATCCGCCTTGTGTCCCATTGCCATGCGTTTCTCCTGCAATCTGCGGCGACGCTTCTTGTCGATCTGCATCCCTGCATAGATGGCAGGCTGGGCGGCGTTCTCACGGAATATGCGGCTCATCTGATGGAGCATCCGAAGGATAGCGGTTCCCGCCGCCGCACCGGAGAAGTCGTCCTGATGGTCAATGAAATATTGAGCGTAGGTGTTGCCCTGTGCCGCTGCCTGTGCGAAATAGCGCAGAGCTTCTTCACGGTCTGCTTGCACCTCCTGTCCCAGCAAATAGAGCTTTCCCAGCGTGTATTGGGCAAACGAATTCCCTTGCGTAGCAGAGTCCTTCAGAAGTTGAATGGCCGCATCTATATCCTTCGGCACACCCTCTGCGCCGATGAGCAGCAGCTTGCCGAGCCGGTATTGCGCGTATGGATCGTTCTGCTCCGCTGCCTGCCGCAGCCAGTGAAGGGCCTGCGGGAATTGCTCCTGCTCCAGCAGCAGTTTGCCCAGCGCGTATGCGGAGCAAGTATTTCCGGCCTCCGCCGCTTTTTGAAACCACTCTGCCGCTGCTTTTCGGTCAATCGATATGCCAAGCCCGTCCTGATATGCCTTTCCCAGCTGGTGTGCCGCGATGGTATAGCCCTCCTCCCACAGACGGTGGAGTGTGACCAATGCCATTGACTTCTCACTGGGATCTGCGTCCGCAGCATCTAATACGCTTTTTGCTCTGCGGTAAAACCGGGCCCGCTGATGGATCATCCGCTCCGCACTTGGATCTGGAGGAACGGGCGGTTCTTCCGGCTCTGGCTCATCCTGCATGGCATCATCCTCGAAGGTGAAGTGCATCTCCGAAAGCCGGAGCGTTTCCCGGATGACCATGTTGCGCACCGTCTTGAACTCCTTTTGCTGTGACAGCGGTACTCGCATTGGCGGTGTTTGATTATAGTCAATGCAAAGCTGCTCTCGGAGATCCTGCCATAGAGCATAGGCGGACGACACCCGTTCGTCCTTCGCCAGTTCGTCCACAATCTCATCCACGATGCGCTTGACACGAGGCGGCAGATAACCGTAGACCTTTTTGCCGCTGACCTCCTGAAGCCGCTGGGCGAGATCCGCCACCAGCAGCTCCAGTTTGCCGTTCTGTAGTGTACCAGTCGACATCTGCCCTATGAGAGAAGCCATCTGTTCTTCTGCTTCCTGTTGTAGAATACTTCTTTGATGATCTTTTTTCTCATAGATGTGCAGGCGGTCGTCCCGGTAGATCGTGCTGACCAGCGCGGACTTGATGCTGCGGATACCCTGCCGGGAGAGGTAGCCCTCCTTCGGATCGGTTGAGAAGAGCACCATGTGAACATGGATGTGCTTCTCCTTTTCGTGCATAGCCGCGTACCAACGAAGGCGGTCCGGGTGGATCTTATAGCCCTTGGCGATATCCGTGATAGATGCGTTGATGAGCTCCTGCCAGTTTTTAAGGTCGGTATAGCCCAGCCGCTCCGCGTTCTCACGGGAAAGGGAGATGACCGGCGTCCACACATTCCCCGTGTGCCGCGCCACCTCTGCCACGGCATTCTCCAGCGACGGGACCTTGCCATGGGCATCCCACAGGCCATGTTCGCCCAACGCTTTTACGCCGGGACGGTTTGCGACATAGTCAAGATAGTTTTCCCGGCCATCCATTGGCTCAATAAAGTCCTCGTGGATCTGTTCGATGAAAGCAAAGGCAGTCTGCCGGTTGGGTGAAGTCACATAGTCCTCATGCTCCGGCAGCTCTCGAGCCTCCGGGAAGCTGCGGAGCAGACGATGGATGTACTGCTGCTGTTTTTTCGTGGCAGGAAGGTTGGAATTGTCATCCTTGAGAAGCTGCACACCTTCACGGGTGGCGAAGTAGCGGGTGCGGTGGGCCAGCCGAGCAGAATCTCTACCGCCCTTCATATAGGGCGAGATAAAAATTATTCGAGCCATGTATCATCAGGCAACTGTCGCTGGATATCCTGGGCATCCTCGAACTTGATCTGACCGTTGGTGCGTTTTACCTCGTCCACCACATACCCACGCAGGGCGCGGCGATCCTCCAGCGTATCCCGGAAGTGGGCAGCGATGGTGTGCGCCATAATGCCTTGCTCCACCGCGCACTTGAAGAGAATGCTGTTGGTGCGGTTGGTGCTGTCTGCGATGATCCCACGCAGCGTTGCCACCAGTGCGTCCGAGAGATACTCGGTAATATTCTCCGTGCCGAGATAGCCCATATAAAAGCGTAGAGCCTTTTCCACGAATTCGTTTCGGTTTTTGCTGTTGCTTTCTTCCAGCCAGCTATCCATTTGTCTGCGCGTTTCGGGATAAAGCCGGATAGTCATCTGTTCTTTTGACATAGTTGCCGTCCTTTCTGTCGATGTCGCTTGTTGTGGGCGCAACCCCCTGCGACGCGGTAGTTTTTCGGAAAATGCGCCTACAACTCATTTGAAATCCAGTGAAAACGCCTACAACTCCGAACGCTGAAAAGCCCCGCACTGCGGGGCTTTGTGGCCGGTCCGGGGCGGAAACGACACCGGGCCTTTATCTTGTGCTTTTATCGAACAGGCAGGTTCCCAGCACAGTTCCCCATAGGCGGGGCGAAAGCGGGGGCAAACAGTGCCGATGCCTGTCCGGGGTACAGGGATGCCACCCTCGCCACCAAAGCCGCACACAGCGGCTCACAGGGGGCATAGCTGGCGAAACAGGGAGGAGCCGCCCTCTGGGGGGGCGGCTCCTCCTGTGTGGTGTGGTCAGCTGACTTGTTCCATCCATGCCTGCTTTTCCGCCGGCGTCTTTTCGATCCAGTCCAGCAGGTTCTGAGACTCCTCCAGCCACTTTGCCATCTCGAACAGCCTCGTCCTGGCGTAAGGGCTGTCTACACGAAGTGACGTTTCAAATAGATCCCAGATGTTATCCAGCGTTTCAAGTCCGCTGGCATTCATGGGCAGTTCTTCCTCCGGCAGCACATGTGTCACCGTGCCATTTTTTTCTGCGGCGTGGATGGCATCCAGCTCGCGGTCCAGGAGTGAGATGACCTCCTGTGTGTCACCAACGGGGATGTCCCATGCCGTCCCAATGTGGGAGATGCACTCTCGGTGGAGCCGCACATCTGCGGTGGGGTGGAGCACCAGCAATGCCAGTCCCTCTTTTGCGATATTCATCTGCAGTTCCTTTGCGGTATCAATTGTCATGTTTGTTTCCTCCTGATTTTTGATTCGGGCAATGCCCGTGCAAACACAATGACACGGCGCAGGGAGAAAAGCTATCCACGAAAAGCAACAAAAAATCCATGGCTGGTTTTGTGAAAAGCCAATGGAGACCGCGGTTATTACATGGTTTGCTCCTGCGCGGTGTTCCGCATCTTTTAGACAAGCCGCGGGTGCAAAAGGGAGAGCCACGCCAGTTGGCACGGCTCTCCGGGCAGCGTATTCGATTTCACATTCCCAGCACCGGTGAATCGCGCTGCTCCTGTTCCGGTGTTAGGATAACCAGCCAAGAGAAACTCCGCTTTCTTTTCCTTTACGATCACAGCTGCAGCTCCGCAGTCTGTGCCTGCTCCTCGTGAAGCTGTTGGGCATACTCGCGCAGGCTCATGCCGGTCTGTTCCATGCAAAACGCATCCATCTTCCGCAGCAGGACATCCTTCTCTGCTGCGTTGAGCGGGTAGCTCCAGCTCTCCTCGGAGCCGTCACCCTTGCAGAGCGTCAGCTCCAGCGTGTCGCAGGGTCTATCCTCCGCGATGTCGTAGTTGGCATAGATGTTGAGCCAGTCATCGTTTTTGCCCGTGAGGACGAAGGTTCCGAAGGCAGCGTCCACATCAAAATCTGCGTCCACATAGAAGTTGAGCTTACCGTCCTCATCCATCATGATCTCATCACTGAAGGAAAAATTCCGCGCGGAGAGATGTCCCGCCGAGGCGATTTCCATGCCATCCAGCAGCTCCAATAGTTTGGAGAGCTGTTCATCCGCCGAAGCAAAGCGCGACCTTGTGGCATGGTAGACGGACGGGGAGACATCCCGCATCGCCCAGGTCCGCCAGCCGTCCATGATGTGTACGGCGGAGAACTCCCGCTTGTCGAAGTTCACATCGAACACGCCGCGCACCTTGCCGGTGTTCTCCATGCGTACAGCGGTCAGGGCGTCAAACTCTTTTGCTGTGATGGGTTGCCCGCCGAAAAACATTCCGATAAATTTGTCCGGCGCAGTGCCTTTCTCTGCGGTGACATAGCCGCGCAGCTTTTTGCAGGCGACCAACAGCTCCTCACCGGGCGAGGTCTTGAAGTACCACTCCTGCCCGCGCTCCGTCACATGGTAGGCGGCGTAGGTGCGGGTACTCTCCCTCGCTTCACGCTCTGCGGCATCCTCTGCGTAGATCTCGGCACTGATGCGTTTGTGTTCCTGCTCCGGGAGCTGGTTGCACAGCTCATCCAGCACATTCTCAAGATGTTCCTGCAGGGTTTCACCTTTGAGATGCTTCTCGATGGCATCCTTCCAACGCCGGTCGATCCACAGTGTGATGTCTACATGATCCGCCATCTCAGTTGCCCTCCTTCACAGCCGCAGGCTTCGGCTCACTGCTCTGCGGCTTGGGTGCGGCGGGCTTGACAGGACGCTTGGGTTTCACCGCCGCGGGAGCGGCCTTGCTGTCCAGATACTCCCGCAGCGGCTCCGGTACGGTTTTTTCATACAGAGCGTTCAGCGCATCCTCCAAGTGCTCCTGCACAGAGGAGTGTTCCTTGCGGAGCGAGAACTCCAGTGCGCCCAGCTTCTCATCGTCAAAGGTGACGGTGACAGTTGCTTTTTTCATGTGCGTGTCCTCCTTCTATATGCTATTTTCAGCGTTTTTGTGTTGTGGGTGGTGTAACTACCCTCGGCACGAGACAGGTGTTGTTGAAACGCTGCGCGCGCAGGGGTCATAGCGGCTTACTTGCCGCTTTCCGAGCCCTTGCAAGAGCTGCCTTTTGCGCCTCACTTGCGATCCGAGGCGGTACGATCTTTACCCATGATTTTGGAATGGTGTAGTCAACCGCCAGTCCGCTGCGGGACGCCTTCACGAGCCTGCAATCCTCCGGTCTGTCCCGCGCCAGTGCTGCCAGCTTCTGACGCAGCATCTTGTTGTGGGTGTAAATACCGGCGGTCTTTTCTTCCTCGTTGAAGTTGATAATGGTTTCCTGCTCATAACGAGCCATGTTCATTCAACGCACCTCCGATCACAACATCTGCGGCTCCTGCGGAGCCTGCTCCATTTTCTGCTGTGGGTGGTCGGTCAGTGCATACCAGCAACCATGCTCGTCTCTTTTTAAGGACAGCACCTCCATCTCCAGAAGTTCCTGCGCCTCGACCGGCATCTGACATCCGCTGACTCCGGGATGTGCCATAGTCGCTTCGCCGTGTAAGAGCTTCTCCGTTTCGGAAGGAGTCAGATCCACAAAACCACACGGCGTCATGAGCTGAAAGTAATCATCCGGATAGCTTGTCAGCAGTTCCTCAATAGTCTTCGGCTGTATTGCATAAACCATATCACGCACCTGCGTTTGCCGTGTCTCGTCATATAGACCTGTGAGCAGACTTTGGAAGGTCTCGCCCACATCCACAGTCTGATGCTCCATCCAAGCCTCACTCAGAAGTTCCAGTGGCTTCTCCTGCTGCAGCAGAAAAATCATCTTCTTGCGGGAAAGATTTTCTCCAAACGCCATCAGCTCGGAGTGGCAGGTCATCATGGCGGAGATCTCATCTGCAGCCTGAATCAATTCGTCACGAGAGAGCTGGTCGAGCCGGTTCATGTACCCTGCCATCTCGTTCTCTGTCTTTTGGAACAGAAGCTGCCAAAGCTCCCGTGCCGTCCGCTCTGTGTGGGGCGCTGTATCTTGTCCACCGACGAAGAGAGCAGAGGTATTTCTGATATCGTCCATATTCCCCTCGTTTCTCACATTGTCATTTCCGGTTGCTGCGCTTGCCGAATGTCCTCGCAGAACCGTAGGATTGTGTGACTGAACTCCATGTCATAGTTTTCAGCCTGCTCTGCCTGCCACGCCTCTCTTACAGAGGTCAGCGGTTTGTCATTAGAGAGAAGCAGGATCAACTGCTCCCGTTCAAAAACTGCGGTGAGCAGGGCATTATAGCAAATCCGGGTTGCCTCGATCTCCCCGGCGTTGGCAATGAGCTGCCCCTGTGTCATGCGGTAGAGGGAATCGGTGTATTCCCGCTGTTCACGCTCGATGTGTTCAAATAGGAGCTCCTGCAGTTCCGATGTGGTCTGTACCGACTCGCCCTGCACGATCTCCTCCGTAAGAAATAGCGCCACATCGATGACCTCCACGTTGCGGAAGGTGAGGTCGCCGCGGTAGCCGATCTTCAGCCCTGAAAATTCCTTCGCCGCCTGCACCAGCTCTTTCGGGCTGCCGGGAGGGATCTCCTGATCCCAGCGATACCAGTTATCCTTCGGTTGGCAGGGAGCGAGTTTAAGGAGGACATAGTCCTCCGGCACGAACTTTGGATAGCGGCAAAGCTGACCCCCTACGGCATAGTAGGGTTTGCCCTCGCACATCACGGTTTGCTCCATGTACGCTTTCATTTTAGGGAGGCTCTCGCAGAACCAACACTCGCTGTCCTCGAAGCGGCGGATCTGACCGTCATCCAGAATGCTGTCGAGGCGATCTGCTTTTGCCAAGTGGTACACCACCGATGGTGCAGGTACTTTTACATAGGCCATTCTATATTCCTCCTACATCTTCAGTTCAGGCACCGGTCCGCCACCGAACAGTCCGCTTGCCGCCATATCAGACAGTTCTTGTGAACTTGCACCCTGCTCCGCGGCTTCCGCTGCGGGTAATATCTCATTGCTCAGCAGCGCATTGTCTGGCGCATGGATCACCTGATAGGCCGTCTCCACGGCACGAGGACTGAACCGCTTTGAGATCTCTTGGAACGCAGCTACCAGAGAAGACATTTCCTGCTCGAAGGCGGTTTCCGCACCATCTGCCAGTTCCTCCGCAAATGTGATCCACGCTGCGGTGGTGTGCGCATCGTGCTGCGGAATCAGGTTGTCCAGCACATCTGCATACTTCCTCTGCGGTGTTCCCCCTGCCCATTGGTATTGAAGATGCTCTTGCTGATCATCATGTCCGTAATCCGCTGATTCCGGTGTAGTACTGTCTAATTCTTGAGCGGCGTATTGCTGCATAAACAAATTGAACAATTCCAGCGTTCTCTGCTTTGCCTCCCGGACAGAATAGTACGGTCCGATGGTTTCGGCACATTCCATTTTGTCGTCACGCACATAACCATAATAGTGATTACAGAGGCTTCCGGGGTCGTGTGCATATCGGCGCTCCAGCTCTGTATAGATAACGACCTGAAATCGTTCATAGGTCGTGGCGGGGTCGCGTCCCTCGAAGGTGTATCGCGGTGATCCGTCAGTAAAGTCTGCGCCTTTTGTCCAGACGACTTTGTTCTTTACTTCATCTTTTGGAAATTCCATTCGATCCTCCTCAGTCATAATTGATATACGGCACCTTCAGCCAGTGCGTCCAGCCGCGGTCCGCCAGCTCCGTTTTGACGACGCCATACCTTGTCCCCATAGCTTCGATGACCTGACCGTTGCCGATGTAAACACCGATGTGTCCCTCATGCCAAACCGCAAGGCCGGGGATGTCCGGCATTGTGCTAATGGGTCCGGATTCTTTGGCGTTATAGTACATCTGGTTTGCGCCGATATCCGGCATCCCGTGAGTACCGTAGTCGATGGTCATCGTTTCAGGGGACAGCCAGCCGTAGCCCTTGATGAGTCCCACGCAGTCGGCGGTCCTGCCGCCCAGCCAATTGGCGCGGATGATGTCCTCATGATTGCCAACACCGTCCGGGTATTGCGACACCTTGTAGGTGAGGAGTGACTCCGTCAACACATTGCCATAGGTGCCCCAGACATAGCCCCAGCCGGACTCCCATGCGTGGATGGCGTAGGTCACAAGGTCTGCTGCATTTTTATTGGCGGGATCAACAAAGGTGGAGATGTCCAAGTCGATACTGCTTCCATCTCCGCGAAGGAACTCGCCACTGTAGCTGCCGCCGCCTGCGGCGCCGGCGATCATGGTATAGATGTGGTCGATGTTGCTCTTATCATCCTCTGTGATCGTCCGGCCCAGCTCTGCTTCGAGATTTGCATACGCCTGATGCAGCGAAACCGGAACAGCGACGGTGTATTCTTCTTCTGTACTGGTGACCGTACCATCCTCGTTTTCCACTTCTACCGTGCGGGTACGGGTTTCCCAAGTGTAGAAGCACTCCACAAAGCGGTTCGCTGCCCGTCTGCCGGGAGCGTCCTCGCCAAAGCAGAGGGCATAAAAAACAGCCTTGACTCGGATCGGGTCAAGGCTGTTTCCGCCTTCCGTCCGCCCATTGACGGAGGCGACCGCCGAATCCAGAAGAGAAAAAGCGGAGCGCATATCCTCAATGTGAGAGCGGAATGCCATAGGCACCTCGGTCGAATAGCTCGTCCCATAGAAGGCTGCGGCTACCGCCTGGTTGTTGTGATCCGCACCGCCTGTGCCGATGGAGCACAGCGCGGCGATCAGGAGGATGACGGGCGAGAGAACAGCGACCAGCCCCCAGCCGATCCCTTTACGGAGCTTCTCGTTGGAAAGGGCTGTCGCCGCGGCTTTGGCGATCATACCTGCAGTTACTGCCATCAGCGACCACCTGCCGTTCCAAACAGCTTTTCCTTGTAGGCGGGAGCGTGTACCGCCAGCAGATACCGCTCGTTGCCGCACTTGTACAGGCAGACGCCGCGCTGGGGGAACTTGATGAGGTTATATTCTGCCTCATCCAGCTGGAGCATCTCCATATAGCTGCGCTTGTCGATGGAGCCTGCGTTGAACAGGAACTGGTGGGGCGGGATGCTGAATAGCGGCTTTGTCATCTCGCGGATACCCTCCTGGTCGAAGTCCTCCAGATTCTGCGAAGCCAGCAGCATGGCGGATTCCTTTTTGCGAACACGCTTGAGGCAGTTTCGGATGTACTCAATGGCCGTGGGGTTAGACAGCCAGATATACAGCTCATCCAGTGCCGCCACCGTATTGCCCTCGGTCAGCAGCTTGTCCGACAGGAACGACAGAATATTGAACAGCATGGCGTTGCGGACATTCTTCGCTGCGCCCAACAGTCCCTTCACACCGAAAACGAGGAAGCGGCTGGAGTTGATGTTGGTATGCCCGTTGAAAAATTGTGCGTCCGCGCCCTTGCACATGGAGTGCAGCCCCAGCAGCACCTCACGCAGGATCTGCTCGGTGTAGAGCTGGTGGGCGGCCATGTCATAGCTTTTGTACTCCGCCTCGATCAGGTCATAGAGGTCAGAGAGGATGGGATAGTCCTCCGAGCGCATACGGCGGAAATTGGTCCGCTCTGTGACGCCCCATTTCCCATACAGCTTGGAGAGCATGATCTCAATGGTGTCGATATGGGCATCCGAGAAATCCTTGTAGGCGCGGAAGAAGTCCTTGAGGAAGGAAATGTGCTGTGCCAGCAAAGTGCTTTTCCGAAAGGCTTCCGGCGCGGCCTTATCTTCGGGGTCGCCGCCGTCATCCCAGCATTTCGGCTCCAGCACATTGATGATGTACTTACCGGCCATAAGGTCGGCAAAGCAGCCACCCACAGCCTCGCACATCTCTCTCTGCTCGTGTTCCACGTCCAATGTGATTACGGATTTCCCAGATTCCAGCAAATTGAGAATGAGGAGCTTCATCAGATAGCTTTTGCCCTGGCCGGAGTTACCGAGGATGAGAATATTAGCAGAGGTCTTATCCTCGTCACGCTGGTCGAAGTCTACGAGGATGTTGCTGCCGTACTTGTCCCGCCCGACATAGAAGCCCCTTGCGTCCGTTTTACCGCTGTAGTTGAAGGGATAGAGATTTGCCACGGAGTTGGCAGGCAGGACTCTTTCAAACTGCGCTCCGAAGGCATTGTAGCCCACGGGACTGGCACAGCAGAAGCCCTGCTGCTGGCGGAGCAGGAGTCTGTCCACATTGAGCTTGCTCCGCACCAGTTCGGTCAGCACGTCGGTCTGCAGCAGCTTGAGCGCGTCATAGTCCGGGGCAGTCAGCTCAATGTAGACCGCGCAGTGGAACAGCGGCTCCTTGTTGCGGTGGCGGCTGCCCTCCATGGAGATCATGTCCTGCAGGTTCGTTTCTGCAATGATGGTCTGCCGCAAGTCATTGGGGTTCGATTTGTTCATGCGGTTTTTATTCGCGGCGTTGTGGAGGATACGGTCCTCCTCGGCCGGGGTAAGCTGCCGGGTATAGATACGCAGGGTGATGCCGTCCTTCTCTCCCAAATGCCGCAGCAGAGCCTGCTCGTCGGTCTGGGTGGGATATTCCCGCAGAGCCCACACGCAGCGGAAGGTGTTGCCGCAGATGAAGTGGTCGGGATTAAACTGCACCACGGAGGGTGCGATCATATCCAAGAAGGATTTGACAGGTGTGTCCTCCGTGTGCCTTGCTGTAGCTTTTTTCTTGTTTGCTGCCAAGTGATATCCCCCCTTATTCTCCGAAAAGGACCCAGCGTTCGCCGTCGTGATCCTCGTACCGCTCGGTGGTCACGTTCTGCTCAAAGTAGACTCCCAGCATCCTTTTGAGATCCTCCTCGGTGGCACGGCGGACGGTGAAGCCGTTATCCTTGATGCTCTTTTCGATGCGGGAGAGGTAGCTGAACACATCGGATTCCTTTTTGCCCTGCAGCCGAACGAGGATATAGAACTCCCGGCTGGATGCCATAAGCACTTGGATGCGATCCAGATGCTTGCTGTCCTGCTCCAGCAGCTTTCGGATGACGGGCAGCTCCTCCTCGTTTGCCCGCTGGCGATAAAATGCCTTGTTGTTCTCAAAGGACTCCTTGGAATTTAACGCCAGCATCTCGATCTCCGCCATGCCCTTGACCACATTGAGCAGGGCATAGATCCTTGCGCCCACGCCGGCGTCCGGCAGAACGGAGATGTTGGTGGGCTTGATGGCAAAGAACACCAGTTCTCCCATGCGGGTGGCGATGCCATAGTCGGTAATGTCATCAATGCCCATGAGCTGCCGGGTGGACTGCTCACGGGCATCTTTCTTTTTCTGCTTTCTACTCATGAGTCGAGCCTCCATTCGTAGTATTGTTGTTTTGTGATCAGGAAGGCAGCGGCATAGCGGATGAAGTCCAGAATGCTGGTGCCCTCATGCCGGATCGTCAGGAAGGCGAAGACTGCCGTCAGCACCAGCGGCAGGGCGATGCCGGTCTGGGTCAGCGCCAGGACGGAGAGAAGAAGTCCCACGCCGATGATGCCGATGTCCCGCAGCTCCCACAGCCACAGCGTGGCCTTTGCGGACAGGTTGTCCGGGTAAATGTACATGGCTGATTACCTCCAATGAGAATGAGGGAGGCCGCGGGAACACCCGCGGCCTCCTATGATGCTTGGTCACTCCGCTTCCGTGTCATCCAGCGCGTTCTCGATGAGCTGGATGAGGAACTGCTTTTGCTTGAGGTTGCGGGCTGCCAGATATTCCTTCAGCCGCTCGAAGAGCTCTGCCGGGATCTGTACCGCCAAGGTGCGTTCTGCTTTCATGCTGATCTGTCCTCCTTCGAAGTGTTCGGTGAAGATGCGCTCCACATATTCCGCCAGTGTGTTCAGCTCCAGCTGTTCTTTTTCTGCCATGATTTTTGCGTGGAGATCGGTGGATATCATGGCACAGAGGTTCTTTTTTCCCTCCATCGGTTCTGCTCCTTTCCTCGATTTTGCAAGCAAAGCATACCAGAAGAAGGCGCGGAAAGCTATTCACCAAGTCTAACGAAGAAGCATGGCAAAACAGAAGCGATACCACCAAAGCAGCTATGCCGCCCACAGCCAACAGGAAAGCGGATGAAAAGATCAGCCGCCCTGCGATTCGCAAAGCGGCTGATCCATTGCTCTTACACTGTATTTGCATTACAGCTCCATTTTCGGCGCGTAATCCGCGGCAACTTCCTCTCGGACATCGTCCTCGGTGGTATCGAGCTGCCGTGGCGTCTGCGTCATCGCAAGCTCATGCAGATGACCGATCCGGCGCTGCAAGCTTTCCGTGATCGCATGGATACGTCCCTCATCGATATAGTCGGCAGCTTCCTCACAAGACAGTACGCCGGAGATCAGCTCGTCTACATCGGAGAGGCGATCAAAGTCGATCCAATCAAAATCGGTCACCAGCTTCAGCTGCTCGGCGTGGTGGTTTTTGAAGGGCTTGCAGATCACATCCTTTTCCGAGCGCATCTGACCGGGCATCTTATCATAGCCGAGGGAGGAGCCGCTGTCATAGATCGGAGCCATACCGAGCCATTCCAGCGTTTCCGCGTTTCGCAGTGCCCCAAAGTTATTGAAGTGGCGATCCTCGTTTGCGATGATATAGTCCAGCACCAGCATCCGGTCTAAAAACGGCGTAATGTTCCCGATGCCGAGCAGCTCGCAGCACTCCAATAGATGCCGGTATCGGGAGGTGCTGTTCTTCTGCTTTTTCGCCTGCAGCAGCCTCCACGCCGGGATCAACTCCGTATTCTCCGTAACAAAATCCTCACAGACCGAGTAGGGTGCATCCTTGCTCCAGATGACTGTATACGATACATGAGGAATGCCGAGCCGCTCCATGATGCCGGAGGCGATCACCTCGTTGAACGGCTGCTGCCGGAACGGATTGCTGCCGCCCTTGATCAGGCATCGCTTCCCATCGATGATCTTCCACCGCTTTTTCAGATTGCCGTCCGATGTGCTGTCGGGGGAGCTGAAATTGAGCGCGTCCTTCTTCTTTCTTTCTCCGAACAGCACATCCCCGATGTCCTCCGAGAAATCATTTTGGAAAAAGTTGATGTCCTCCCACCGAAGCTCCGCGCCTTCCGGACAGATCCAGTACTGATCCGAGAGACTCAGCCCGTAGCAGCGGACGAGCAGCATTTTGGTGTCTGTCACCCCCAACGATTCCAGTGCTTCCCGCACACCGCTGCGGCTTGCCGGAATAGAGCGATCCCGCCACCAGTCGTTAAACGCCGCACGATCGGCGATCTCGTTCCGCACAGGGATGCCGATAGGCAGATGCTCCGGTGCGTAGACACTGCCAATTTTTTGTATAAAGCCGGTCACATCGTCCAGCTCGAGCTCTGCCACGGGGGTTCGTTTATGCATAAAGGTGCATTTCATACCTGTCGCCTCATTTCGTCTGCTTTTCTGTGATTTCAGCATGCGCAGCTGCGCCTGCAGTTCCTTGCGCTTTTCGATTTTATCTGCCAGCGGCGCGATCTCACTGTCGTGCAGATAGCGGCTCTGCTTGACGCCGTTTTCCGACCACTGGTGATAGTAATAGACCTTTCCGCCGATGTTTTTTTTGGAAAGATACCCCTTCGGCAGTCCGGCGATCTGCTCGGTCAGTTCCGTGATGCGCCTTAGCTGCTCCCTGTTATCCATGTCTGTCACCTCGTCTTTCAGGGATATTATACCCCAACTTAACCCCTGCTGTCAACGCTGTGCTTCATAAAAGCGCGGCAGCGATGCGCGACATGATAAACTCCACGCAGGGTATCGCCACACTGTTGCCCAACGCTTTATAACGGGCGCTGTCCGAAGCACCGGGTATATCCGTCCAGCCGTCCGGGAAGCCCTGCAGTCTTTCACACTCCAGCGGCGTGAGGCGGCGAATGAGATGGGCACAGGCTTCTGCCTGTTGGCAAATCAGGTCGGTTGCGTCCTTGTACTGACGGGCACTCTGGGTACTTGCCACATCATTATGCCGAAAGTCATCCACACGCTGGCGGCTGTAGACCGCGTGGCGGTCTGTGGCGGTCAAAGTATACGCCAAGTCATCCTGACAGCCAAGACCGTTGCCGCCGTTCTGCGGCTGCCGGTCGACCGTATTGCCTGCAATGCAGATGGCATCTGCCTCCTGCTCGACCAGCGGCACATTGTTGCCGCCCGTGCCGTATCGTGCGGACATGGTAGGGGCTACCTTGTGCGGGCCGGTGTAGCGGCTGTCAATGCCGTGATTATCGTAAACAAGAGGCTGATGTCCATGCTCCTGCGCCCGCAGCGTGCCGGATATATTTTCAGAGCAATTCATCACGCTGCCGCCCTGGTCGTTGAGGCACAAAACAGACGGCATACAGTTCCCTCCGGGGCTGCCCTTGAGTGTGGGAGCAACCGATTCGTTGTATCCAATGCCTCCCGCGCTGGCACCTGCCCCGGCAGAAAAACCGGCGACGAAGGTCTGCTGCTTCATTCCCGGCTGTGCCTGCAACGCGCCCGCCACATCGCGCAGATCCCGCACCTCATCCCGCTGATTGGCGGCAAAGGCCATGATGCCGTTTCTGCCGGTGGACATCCCACAGTTGACGCCGAGCGTGGCCACTACATCGCCGGTCAGATCGCCGTTGTAGCCGTCAAAGCCCTCTACAGCATCGTCCGGCTGCGTCACGAAGGTCTGCATCTGCATATTCGTCGTTGCCATCAACGCGCCTGACACGCCGTGCAGGTCGATGCCCTCGTCTCGCTGGTTGATGTGGTACGCTTCTAATCCTGTGGGCTGTCCGTCCGGGCGCATGAGCCCCGCCTGAATTCTCAATGCCCGTTCCAGCTTTTGGGGCAACTCCTTTCCGCGCTCAAAGGCTCGGCGCAGGATGCCAATGCAGGCGACTTTCGACAGATAATACTTTTGCGCCGGGTTTGCCTCCAGTATGCCGGAGAGCGGGACTCGGATCGGAATACGGGGGGCAGCCCCGGTATTGAGGGGGCGTTTCCCTTTACGCCATGGAGATCGGAGCTCCCAGTGGCGCTGCCCGAAGAGGTCGACAGAACCGGATACCAGATCCAGGTGGAAATACGGGATCGAAATCAGTTCGGAGTCCGGTTTGCCCGGTCTGCGCTTGGGCGGAGCTCCGGTCCCTTCGGCTGCTTCCAATTCAAGCATCGTCAGCTGCCCGTTTGCATCGAATCGGTACATCTATGTGACCTCCTTCCCGCAGTTTTCCGTTTCGCCAAATACATCAAATAAAAGCTGCGGCGCAAGCGGTCCGGCGAAGTCAGCAAGGAGGAAAATGCGCTTGCGACGCTGCGCGACGCCCCAAAATTGAGCGTCCAGACAGCGCCATGCAAGAGAAAACGCACCGCCTGCCGTGAGCTCACCGGCGTCAGGCCATGCGTAAGGATAGGGGCTTGGGATAAGCTCATTGGGAAAGCAGATCCGCACGATCTCCTCCAGCACGATCCGAAAATCCTCGTACTTCGGTGTTCCGCTCGAAAAAGCACCCGGCACATTCTCCCAACACATCCAGCGCGGCCGGATGTTGACACCCTCCCGACCACGGGATTTCTCTGCCAACCGCATTTCGCGCATGATGCGCATCTGCTCCATAAAAAGACCGGAACGCGCCCCCGCAAGACCTGCCCTTGCGCCGGCAACGGACAGATCCTGGCATGGGCTGCCCCCGCAGATGATGTCCACGGGCGGCAGCTCCGCACCATGCAGCTTTGTGATGTCGCCCACATGGAGCATATCAGGGAAACACAGCTTTGTGACCGCAATAGGGAAGGCTTCAATTTCCGACGCCCACACCGGCGTGATGCCACTGCGGATCGCGGCCAAAGGGAATCCACCGATTCCATCGAACAAGCTGCCCATCGTCAGTCTGCTCATTTCGCCACCGCCTGTACGACCGTGCGCGTGGTGTTGACGGCGGCCTGTGCGGTATAGACAGCACTCATGAGGTTTGCCTTGGTGGAGGTATCCAGTCCAAAGGCTCCGGCGATACGGGGGATCTCGCCGGCGGAGAGCATGAGTCCAAGCCCTAACAGGGCATGATCCTTGAACACCATAAGTCCGGCGACAAGGATCGTCGCCTGCAAGAACGCCGACAGGCATAAGCCGATGATCTGCTTGCACCATTGGGTAAAGCCGTCCGTATATCCGCGAGGGACGCTGAACATATAAAGGCTTCCCACGGCGATCTGGATGAGCAGGATGCCGCCGCGCTTCAGATTGGCGAAGAAGACCTTGATGATCGCATACGCCATAAGGATGATGCAGAACAGGATCATGATCCCGCTGGTGATACTGCCAAAGCCGAGAAAAGGGCCGGATGCCAAATCGGTCAGCGATTCCACGGCGTTGAACTCCTTCATGACCTCTCCGGCCACATCCCCGATGGATGTCCCATAGCCGGTGAGCGCCGCGGTGAAGGTCCCTTGCAGAGAAACGCTCAGCTCATAAAGCCGGACCGGAACAACGGTGAAGAGGCTGACAGCCATAAAGCCCTTGATGGCATTGAGGGCGGTCTCACGGATATTGCCGCGACCGCTGGAATACTCCACGCCGGTCTCGAAGCAGGCCACCACCAGCCCTGTGCCGTAGAGTGCCCATGCCAAATAGGAGAAGAACAGCACGATGCTCTGCACCCAATCCATGGTGAAGAGCTCCGCGCCCATGTTTCCCATCTCCGAAAAGAAGTTGCCGAGAAAGCCTACGATTTGACCGTAGAACCAATCCACGATCTGGCCTAACACCTTGGCGGCAACAAAATCCCAAATGAACATTGATCGGTTTCACCTCACTATTCCGGGTGAGGCCGCACCAGCTGCTTTGGGATATGGCAAAGGCCGTACAGCTGGTACGGCCTTCAAATCACACTTTTGTTACATTGTCTGCTCCCACGCCCGGTCAGCGGACTGGCTCATATCCTGAAATACCTCCAGATAGTCTGACACTGCATCGGACAGCACCTCATAATCCTGCCGGGTGGGGTGGTATACATACCAGCTCACCTTTCCATAGTCATCCCAAATGTGAGGGATAACCCCATCCCGGAAGTTGGGATTATTCACCATCTTCTTGCCGAACAAGTCAGAAAAGCGAAGCAGCAGATTGTCTACATCACCCTCCTGACGATTCAGTACCGTCAGCCGCAGAGCGCTGTATTGATTTGCGATGCCGGTAGTGACAAACTGGATTTTTGCCCGATTCATCTCGTCCAACCGGACATAGCAGGCTCTGCCCACATAAGTGGCGTCAGGGTACCGTTCTCCGACGATCTTCCGAAGCTCCTGTTCGTAAAATGTCATCGTCTGCACCTCAAATTCCGATGATCTGCCAGATGTACAGCGGTGCTGTCAACGTGAACACCAGGCACGCGAACAAAATGGCGGGCGCCGTCCACTCGAACTGGCCGCTTTTTCTGAAGTCGAAATAGGCCGTACCAAGTTTGGCGAAGAAGAATACCGCCAAAATCAGGTCGATGGCGGGAAAGACCACATTGTTCACCACGGTCTTGATCTGCCCGGACGCCGTCTGCCACGTCCCCTCCACCGCACCGGCCACATCTCCGGTACCTGCGGCAAAGGCCGTGGTGGAGAAAGCTCCGCACAGGAGCAGGACGAGGACGGCCAAAAGCAAGATCTTTTTGTTGCGCATAAATACACCTCTTTCTTGTCACAGGACGATAGAATTCCTGCGGCTTTTATAAAATCAGTAATTATTCTCACTTTGCGGGAGCGATATGCCACTCCTCCCACAGATTCCCCCGGATGGTGACGCTGTCCGTCAGGTTCATGGAGAGCATTCCTGCCGGCGTCCAGCAATCCAGAAGCCATGTGTAGGGCGTATAGCTGCCGTCCGGATACCAGATGGGCGTGAAGTGGGTGCGGCGGTTGTAGGTGCTGTAGGGATTGACTTTGAATTGGAAGGTCGTGCTTCGCCCGGAGATTTCTGCCTCCAGCAGCCGCCAATAGTTCTCATAGCCAAACTCCGGGAAATAGGTCACGGCATTCTGCGCTGCCGTCACCGCCGCACTCTGATTTGTGGTGACTTTTGCGGTCACCTTCTCCTGAACGCCATAGCCGCTTTTCAGCGTGGATGCGGTCGCCGTGGGGCTCTTTTCGTCCGGCGTGATGCGCATGGATGCAGTCAGGCTTGCGGAGTAGCCGTTGTAGTCAAACTCCCACCAGCCATGGTCCTCCCACCAGCCGTTGTCCACCCAATGGTACCAGCGGTCCCTGTGGGTCTTGCCGTCCGCATCCGTCCAGCGGTCTGTGTGCCAGCATTTCTGCCAGTTTTCTACCCACTCCCAATTCTCCTGCCACCACGGTGACCAGATGCCCCAGGACGCCGAGGTCACCTGTTCCTTTTCGGGAACAGACGCCGGCCTGAAGCCGTTGTTGCGGTCATCCGCCAGGGGATTGGGCGGGTCATTGCCGTCCAGATCCACGATATTACAGGTGATGGTGCCCTGCGCCGAGCCGCCGCCGTACACGCTGACGGAAATCGTTATGACACAGGGTTCCGCAGGAGTACGCCAGCGTACCCATGCCAGCTGGCTGTCGCCGTCCGGGTAGTAGACATTGCTTACAGTGTAAGTCCTGCCCTGGATGTTAAAGCGTACCGATACAGGGTTATCCGGGTCGGACTGTCCGCCGCGCACCTCCACGGAGGTGATGACTTCTGTGTTGACGCGGTATTCGTAGTCATATTCGCCGGGTTCGGGCGGCGTGGTCACCTCGTTGAAGCGGACGATGCCGATGCCAAGAGAGGAGATGATGTCGCCGTTGGACACCTTATCCGTGCGGCTGCCGGACCATGCAGTGTAGCCGAGATCCGCCTCCTCCAGAAAAATCGCCAGCGGCAGATTTTTATGGGTGAGCGTACCCAGCTTCTTTCTGAGATCTCCGTTGACGACCTGATCATACAGAGCCGCTTCCGTGGCGGTCATGGCGAACTGCTGACCGTTATAGCAAAGATAGGCCAGCGGCTCTACTACGATTCTGTAATCTCCACTGATAAGCAAATCAAAGTCGATTCCCACATATCCGGCAATCGCTCGGATGACCTGTTCATCGGTGAAATAGCTGCGAATCGCGGCGATGCTGGCCTTACTGCTGCCGGTGGAGATGATCTTGGGCAGCTTCTGAGTTGGCTGCACGCAGACATAGCCACCCACCGCGGGAGACAAGGTTCTCCCAGCATTATAGGAGAGCTTGGACACTTTTCCGAAATGAGCAATGTTTGCGTTGGGCTTCTGATTGCTCCAATCCACCACACTTCCAATAACTGCTCTGTTGTCAGCATGAATGACAGATAATCTCACTCCGTCCATGCCGGGATTCCAGTAGTTGGTCTTTGTGCCGTCCCCCATGCCGCTGCCGCCGCTGTCCATGTTACCGTCCCCTGTGGCATAGGCGGGAATAGCGGCAGATATCGCTATCACCAACGCCAGCAGCAGGGATATGATCCTTTTCATACGCATTCCTCCAGTCGTGAAGATAAAAAGAGACACGGCCGTTTCTCAGCCGTGTCTCTCTTGGGAGGGCGAGGTCAGCCGCCCATGATACCGATCTTGTTGCCGTTCTCATAGATGTCCTGCCCATCGATGACTGTGTTTGGACCGCTGGGCGTGATGTAGCCGAAGCCCGGAACATACACCTGTCCGGCATCATTGGTACTGCCGCCCGCAGGCTCTGTGGGCTGGGGCTTTACCTCAGTCTGCTCTGGCTTGTAGGTGGGCGGCGTTTCCTTGTTGCGGTCCGCTTCCGGCACATCATCCGCCGCATGGTCCTTTTCCGTCTTGCCGGGATGCTCCGGCGCGTCCGGCTTGGTGGGCGTACCCTGAATGGTCTGCTCTGTGCCGGAGCTGTCAGCATCCCTGCCGGGATCACGCTGTTCGCCATCCGTCTTGCTATCCACCTTTTCCTCTGGATTGCTGATGTTCACAACCGGATCTTTCGTGTTGGGTGTATCGTCCGGGATGGCGGGGTCGATGGGCATGGGCACTGCCGCAAGGCGGCTGACGATCCCCACCACCAGTACCGCGCAGAGCAGGACGCCTGCCGCAATGAGGATGATGCGTTTTGTTTTGTCTGTCATAGGTCGAACTCCTCCTTTGTAGGGGTCAGTGGTTTTTCTTCTTATCCCGAACATACCACAGCTTTCTTCGGAAGTCTACTGCAAGAAGTGAAAAGAACTAAAACTTCGGGATATACTTGGCCTGCACCTGCAGATTTAGGCTCACGGGCGGCAGCACCCGTCCGGCAAAGCGGGTGGGGACCTCCAGATGGAGGGTGGCGGTTGCGAGATACCCCTCGCTCCGGCCTGATGCGATGGCGTTGTTGGAGATATGAACGGACAGGTCGGAGAGCGTATATTCCAGCTCGTTTCCGGCGTATTTCATGTAGCCTTCGCCATCTGTGGTAAGGCCAAGAATATAGGACAGGTTGCCGTAGATGTCACCGGCGTCAATGGACTCGAACCACTCGCCGTCCCCCTCCGGGAACCAGCCTGCGGCATAGCCCTCCCGCACAGAATGGTACACATCGTCATAGTTCTCATTGACCGTGGCGATGACCGCCTGCTGCACCGCGTCCCGCACGCCCTGCACGATGATGTTCACCCGGAAATATTCCGCTATGACCATAAAGAGCATGAGCAGGCAGAGTGTCACAGCAATGACCATGGGATAGCCCTCACCGGAGCGAGAGCGCAAGAGTCGTTTTCTCACTTCCAGTACACCTCCGATCTGCCGCTGGCCTGTGCTGTCAGCTCAATGGGGAAGCTGCCAAGCCCACCGAAGCCGATGTCCACATCCATGGTCAGCGTCACCGTCACCTCCTCATTGAGCTGGATGCGGCCGGTGCGGGACCAGCGGATGTCCGGGTCGATCTCCAACCGCTCAGACAGCACCTGCGCGCGTGAGGTCGTTTCACTCCCGACTCTGCCGGTGATCTCGGCTTCCCGCACCAGCTCGGCGGCGAAGGTGTCAAGCTGCTGCTTCGCCACATACACCGGCAGCATCTTCACCGCCAATGCGATCACCAGCATGGCGCAGAGGATGAGGACGCAGGTATCGATATAGCCCTCGCCGGAGCGTTTCTTCCATTTGTTTCTCATCCGAACAGCCCTCCCATCGAGGTGAGGATCTGCATGAGGATGACCACAATGTAGATGAGCATAAAGCAGACCAGCATGACGAAGGAGTACACACGGATCTTGGGCGGGATCTTCGCCGCCTGCGCCTTGAGCCGCTGAAGCTCCAGCTGTTTCATATCGTGCGAGAGCATCTGAAAATAGACGCGCCCGTCATCGCCGCGCAGGACGCCGATGAGCCCGCGCACGATGTCGGAGAGCATGGGCGACGCCAGCCTGCCCTCGAAGCGGACCAGTGCCGCTTCGTAAGAGGACGAGCGCATATCCGCCGTCAGCACATCCAGCTCACGGGCGAAGTCGGGACCGGCGTGCCGCTTGTAGTTTTCAAGGATCGTCAGCACATCGCGGCTGGCTCCCAATTCCTGCTCCACTGTGGCAACAAAGCGGGGCAGCTCACCCTCGATCTTCTCGCGGCGTTCGGTGACCTTTTCCTCCGCCTTGCGGCTCTCCTTGAAGTAAAGCAATATCGACAGCAGCACCACGATGGGCGAGAGCAGAGGGAAGATCAGCAGACACGGAATGACCGCCAGCAGCGCGGCGGCAGGCTTGAGGATGGTATAGGCCAAATAGACCTCCGGCGTCATATCCATGCCGGCAGCACTCAGCGTTCGCTCCAGCCGATGCCTCTTGTATTCATCCATTCGGATAAACTTGGAAAGCTTGATAGCCCAGCCAAGGAAGATCGCGTCCAGCGACTTCATCCGCTTTTTCTCGGCTCGCCCTGCGGACAGAAGTGCCTTCTCCGTGGAGAGGCGGGGCAGCTTCAGGATATCCGCCAGAATGAAGAACAGTCCCGCGGCAACGGCCACGCCGAAAAGGAACAGTAAGATCGTCATGTCCGTCACCTCCGATATTCAATGGGCTGGGTCAGCTTGACCACTCTGGCAAAGGAGAGAAAGATAGCGGTGGCACAGACCGCCAGCACCGCTTTACCGGGTACGGTGGTCATCAAGGCCGCATACCAGTCCTTGTTGAGAAAGTACAGCAGCGGGATATTCAGCACCACCAGCGCCGCCATGGAGATGAATTCCTTGCGGGGCGCGAACACGAGATTCTCCAGCTCCCCATTGATGATGCGCATATCTGATAGCTTTGCCACAATGGGATTAAGGGTGCTTTTCATGCTGTGGTCATACTGGCAGGCGGAGAGTGCCTCACACCACTCCCGCCACACCTCATTGTCAATGGCAGACTTCAGCTCTGCCAACGCCGCATTCATATCCGGGTCGATGTGCTTGATGCGGGTGAGAAAGCTGCGGAACACGCCTTGTACGGGCGGGTTCAGGTAGTTGATGTTCTCCTCCACGGCGGTCTGCAGATCCTCACTGCGGAGGTAGGCCGTGGTGATAATAGAAAGTGCCGTTTCCAGCTCGGCGGTAACAGCTTTCCTGTAGTGTCCGGCCGTGAGCTTGATGTACCAAAAGGGCAGGAACATCATGCCGGCCGCCAGCACCGGCACCAGCAAGAGGTTATTCATGATGATGGCGATGCCCGCACCCACGGCAAAGAGCAGCAGGGATGCCGCGCACAGCACGGGAAAGCGTTCCTCCTTGCCGGTGGCTTGCAGGATCGTCTGCGCTTCCGATATCTCGCGGCGGAAGAAGCCGGGCTTTTTGCGATGAGTGGTTTCGTTGATCTCATCCCGGATGCTTTTGGGCCCGGCGGTCAACCGGCGGAACACACCCAGCGTGAAGTCCATGGGCGAGATGCGGAAGATGAGAAATGCGCCGGTGATCATGCCGACGCACGCAGTCAGCAGCAGGGCTGTCATGTGGCGTTCACCTCCTTCTTGGTTTCCAAAATAGCCTGCAGCTCCTCGTTGGGCATACCGTTTTCCAGCAGGCGTTTGCGCAGACTCACGGAGATCTCGTTCACCTGCGTGTGATGTCCTTCGATGACGAATTTGCCGTCCTCCATGTGATTCTCCTTGATAACATAGCGGAACAGCGTGTTGTAGCGGCGATCCCCATTGGGCAGGATCTCACATTCCATGATCTCCATCATGCGGCGCTGCTTATTTTCCAACTGCTTGCAAAAGACCACGATGGGGTATGCCTCCGTCACATAGCTGAGAAGCGTTTCGTCCGACATATCCACGGCTCGTTTGCACAGGGACACCATGCGGCGGTAGGTCGCCTCGCAGGAGTTGGAGTGGATGGTGGTCAACACCGCCACGCCCACGCGGGCGGCCTCCTGCGCGGCATTGGCCTCGGCGCCGCGCATCTCACCCACCACCAGGATGTCCGGGTTGAAGCGCAGGCAGATATCCACCAGCGCGATCTGATCGATCCGCTGACGCTCATTTTCGCTGTCGCGGGTCAGGGTGTGGACCACCGAGTTGACTACCTTACCGTTTTCCTCCCGCACCAGCTCCAGCTCACGGGAGCCGTTCTCAATGGTGAAGATGCGTTTGCTGTCGGGTATGGTAGTCAGCAGCCAGCCTGCCGCCGTGGTCTTGCCGGAGGAAGTGGCACCAGCCACGCAGATGGAGATCCCATAGCGCAAAAATACGGAAAGCCAGTCCAGCATTTTCTCTGTGGCTGTGCCGCTGCGCAGCAGATCCTCACGGCTGAGATTGTGGCGGTTGACGATTCGGATGGAGGCGGCGACGCCCACATCCTCATCCACCACGGGGGACTTCATAGCGGCAATACGGGTGTTGCGGGTCAGGTGTCCCGTGACCAGAGGGCTGGCGTTGTCCAGCACCATGCCGGAGGCGTGGAGCATTCGCCGGATGACGGCAAGCGCGTGTTCCGGCGAGTCAAAGTGTTCCGTGAGCTTTTCGCTTCGACCGTCCGAATACTGCACCTCGATATCCCGCCACGAGTTGATGTTGATCTCCTCAATGCCGTCGGCGTAGATATAGCGGGTCAGGAAGCCGAACTCCGCCATCTCGGAATAGATGGCGTCCACCAGCTCCGTCTGCGTCATGCCTGCTACGGCGATACGCCGGTCCTGCAGGTACTTGGTGATGTAACGCATGAGCTGTTCCTTGGAGTCCTCGCCGCCCCCGGTGATGAGTGCGGCGTAGGCGCCGGAGATGTACTCCTGCACCTCCTGCAGCACGGAATTGAAGTCCCTGCCCTCTGCCGACGGGGTAAAGAACAGGTTGTGTGCCTGCCTAAGCGCGCCAATATCGGTGTTCAGAGTCCGCTGCGGCGTGTCGTCCACCACTACAGGGACGACCTCCGGCTCCGAGGTGACCTGATATTCTGCCGCATCCCGCCGCTGTGCAGCTGTGGCAAAGACCGAGCCGTTTCGCTTTTCGCCAAGAGCCATATTAAAACACCTCCCCAGGCGCACACATTTTCTGTGGAAAATGCCTGCTCACTTCGTTCGCGGTGCGCCTCCAAAGGGGGACCGGTCCCCCTTTGGGGAACCCCCTGCTCTCCGAGGGGGACGATAAGTTTTCCTTTCTCATTTTCAAAACACCTCTGCAATGATACGCTCTAACTCCTTGCGGAAGGGGCGGCTGTCCTTGAGGGTGAGGTCGGCAAGCAGGTTGCCGGCCAGATACTGCTCCTCCAGCTCCTGGGAATAGGGCAGCACGAAGGTCGTGTCGCCCAGCACCTTGCCGATGTGGTCCGCTGCCTGGTAGGGCTTCACATTGGATGCCACCTTATACTGCTTGTCCATGTCCCACTCAGGCCCGTCCAGCAGCGGGAGCTGACTTGCAAAGTAGTTGACGCTTTTAGGGTCGCAGTTGGCAAGGCGCAGGATACTGTCCGCCTCCATCAGCGCCACAGCGGAGAGGATGTCGTTGGCAATGTAGCTGCCGCAGTCCACGATGACATAGGGTGCGATCTGACGCAGTCCGTCCAGCAGCTCTACCACCTGCTTCTGCGTAAAGGGCGGAGTGCTGTACTCGTTCTGCCGTTCGAGCAGCCCCAATACCGCAAGGCAGCTGTTGCGCTTAAAGGTGACAAGGTTATGCTTGATGAGGTTCTCGCTGATACGGGCGGCTGCCAGGACGCCGGCAAGAGAGCCATTGCTCTCCAGAGCGTCCGCGGGACAGATGCACGGCAGCATGGGAGCGGCCATGTCACAGAGCAGAAGGATGACATTTTTCTTTCTGGCGGAGAGCATTTTTGCGATCTTCACCGCCGTTATTGTCTTTCCGCTGCCGGGGCTGCCCCAGACCGCCAGCATACCGCCGCTGTCGTTCTGCTCCTCCGGCTTCTCTGTGTCGCGCTGAAAGATGCTGGCCTTTCTGAAATTCATCCTGTCACCTCACTCTCCGGCATTTCTGCGGTAGGATCGGCGGCTTCGCCCTCCTCAATGGGATCTTCCTCCGGCTCTGCGTACAGCTCCTCAATGAGTTTGTCCTGCGCCTCAACGAACTGCTTTGCACCGTCTGTTGTGCCACGGTAGACGAGCGCTAAATGGAGCTTGGCGACCTGCTCCAGCTCCGCCAGCACCTTGGCCTGCTCCGGCAGAACGAGGAAGGTCACGGTGGAGGGAAGCTCCTTTTCCTCCTCTGTGGCTTCGCCGGTATTGGCGTCATAGCCGGTGCTGGCGGTAACAGAGATGATCTCCACGTACTGCAGCTCGGCGGGGATGGTGGTTTCGCCGTCCTCCGGGTAGTCCGCCACGATGACTGATACGATGTCGCCGCTCTGGAGCTTGCCGGACAGTCCTGTGGCGAAGCTCTTGATGGTGACGGAGATGGCCTGCTTCGTGCCATCCAGATTATAGAGATACGCATTCTCGGCGGCAGGCGCGTCCGAGAGCTTGGCGGCGAGAATATAATCGCCAACGGCAAGATCCGCCTTGGCGTATTTGCCCACCACATTGTCTTTCGCGGTCATAAGGCCGGAGGGGAGATTATAGGAGCCGACCTCGGCCGTGGTGACCATGTCCTTGGTGATGAGCTCGCCGGCGTGAATGTCTCTTGTGACGCGGACGATCTCCGCCTTCTGGCTGATGCTCTGATTGAACAGCGGCGTGATGCCGAAGCAGATCACCAACGCCAGCAGAATGCAGATGACGCCGATGACCGTGCGGTTTTTGAAAATACTCATGGAGCAAGTCCTCCTTATTCTTAGATGATATATGCGGTAAAGAAGCCCACCGCAAGAAATGGCGCGAATGGATAGCTCTCCGGTGGGCGCTCTTGCCTGCGGATCTTGTGCAGGGCGGCTATTGCAAGGTAGAAAAGGCAGTACAGCACCAGTGCCAGCACCAGTCCGGCGACTCCGCACAGAAAGCCCAGCAGGAATCCGGAGGCGGCGATGAGGAACGCATCTCCCATGCCGCCGCGTCCTCTCCGGCTCGCCAGCCAAAATGGGACGGCCAGCGCCAGGCCGAGAAGCCGGGCGGGGCTGAAGGAAATCAGCCCCGCCGCTGCGATGACGATACCGGAAAGGTCATAGATCTGCCTGCGCCGGAGATCCGTCCATGCCGCGCTCATAAGTCCGATGAGGAACAGCGTCCCCTGCAGGACGGATGCCACGGATCAGCCGCCCAGCGCGCCGGCGTAGTTGAACATATCCTTGATACGCTGGTTCAGGGTGGGCATGACCACATCGCCGAACAAAGCGTAGAGGCCCGCCAGCAGCAGCGCGCCCAGCACCACGGCGATTAGGATCTTGACGGCGGTGTCGATGTAGCCCTCACCGGAGCGGCGGGTGGCGGCAAGGCGGATGGCCTTGGTGCGGATGGAATTGGCGGTGTTCTTGATAAACTTCTTCATGGGATAATTTCCTCCTACAAGTTATATGTTTTGTGTTGTGGGTGACTTACATGACCTGCTCCGCGGCGGGAGCATTGTCCGGCTGCTGGGCCTGCCCGAGCGACTGCTCGTAGGCATTCAGCACCGCATCGTTGAACTGCTGGCGGGCCTCCTTCGTGCAGGGGAAGCAGATGTCGCGGTAGTCCCCATGGCTGTCCTTGTACTGCGGCATGGCGACAAAGGGGCCTTTCTCTCCGCGAATGACCTTCACGCCGCGAATGGCGAATACGCCGTTGATGTCCACATTGGCGTTGGCGAGGGTATACTTGCTGTCCTTCACGGGATAAACTCGGACATCGAAGGTCACGGGGGACCGGCTTTCCAGCGCGGGGACGGGGGTGCTTGCTTTGGTCTGGTTCTTGGGCATTTTTCTTTCCTCCTATTTCTGATTTGGATATGAAAAAAGCACCCGGCCGGGTGCTCAGTTCACGGACACAGATCCATTTCCTGCTGGGGTGCAAACTCGATCTGCCGGAAGCCGACACGGTCGCAGTAGTAGAACTCGCTGCCGTCGGCGTCGTACAGCTCCAGAACATCCGAGATGCCGATGGGTCTGCCGTCGTAGCCGGGAACCGGGTCGCGGAAGAGCGTGTAGATCTCCTCCGGGTCATTGGTCCCGACCAGACCGTCATAGACTGTTTCGTAGTGCCTGCGGTCAGGCTGTCCGAAACGCTCCAGCAGGGCTTCATACGGGATGAAGCGCATATTGATGGGGCTGTCCCGCGAGAGCTGCCACACACGGCAGCTTTTCAGGGGCGGAGCCTCCGGGTCGAAGCGGCCGCCCCTCTGCCCCAGCAGGAGGCGGTCATAGACACCGTCCTCCCAGCGGATGGTGAGCGACTGCTTTTGCAGAAAACGCTCCAGCTCCTGTGTTTGGAACATGGTGTCCACCACCGCCTCCTTTCCCGCGATGTATCCGGCAGGATTGCTGTAATAGAGGACGCGGTCATGGTTATCAATGAAGATGCGCTGCACTTATTTCACCTCCGATCATTCCAGCTTCATCTCACCTGCGGCCGGTTCCTCCTGCCGTGGTGCGGTCAGCTCCATGAGCTTCTCCCGCGCCCAGTCCGGCAGGTATTTTTCGTCCAGCACACCGATGAAATCCTCCCGATTCCATCTGGCTGTTTCACCGTCCGAGAGGCAGGTGGCAAAGACTGCTCGACCACTGGAATGCGGCTCGCATCCAAAGCCGCTCCGGGCATACCAGAGTTGATCCGCCTGACTCCAGCAGGATTCCTTCAGCGTATCCGGCGACAGCACCAGCACCTTGCCGGTGAAGTCCTGCTCGGCGCGGTCACCGACACAATGCTCCGTACCGAAGAGATTTAATGCCTGCACCGCCTTGCGGTAGAGACTGACGAAGCCATCCAGCACGGCGGGGTGGCTTCGAATAGTGATCTCGGCATTGTGACGCTCATCCTGCGGAATGTAGCGCCGCTCAGCCCACTGCTTATTGGCGGGGCTGAAACGCCCATCCCACTTGAGTTCATGCAGGGTATTGGCAAGCACCCATGCGGTGCGTTTATAACCGTATGCGTCCAGCACGGGTGTGATACAGTCCTTGTCCAGATGCATTCCGTCGAAGCTCCGACGGATGGCATCCTCGATGGCTTCCCGGCAGGCGATGTTGGCGCGATGGCTTTCCCTCCAGAGCGAAAGCTCATTTCGTTCTCTGGCCTCCTTCGCCGAGTAGGGATAGAGATAGGTTTCATTCATTTGGATCTCTCGCCTCGTTTCTTCTTTGAATGCCTACGGTATCACTTATCGTAGATGACATCGTCGTCCATCAGCATATCCTCCAGTACGGACAGGCAGCAGCCGGACTTGCGCAGGGCCTCCAGCAGCTCGGCGGGAATATCGGAGAGGTCGTGGTCGTAAAATGTCTCGCACACGGTGATCACACCGGAGCCCTCATCTACATGGCAGTCCAGCTTGGCGTCGGGCGCGATGTCCGCTTCCTCTCTGGCCCAATCGGGAACGGTGACGGCGGGGCGGATCAGCTCCTCGATGTCCGCGTCGCGGAAGGTGCAGTGCCCCTCGGTGCAGCCCTCGCAGCTGCCGCAGAGGTCCGTCAGCTCCCGCATCAGCTGACCGGCGCGGTCCGTCAGGGCGAGGATCGTGCGCACCATCTCCATGGCGGTCATCTCGCTCTTTGACAAAATGACCGCGCCCTTGGCGCCGGCCATTTCCAGCTTCCCCTCATCGTCCAGCCCGCAGACGGTCAGAACGGCGGGCGGGATGGTGACGCTCTTGTTGTCGTTGTATTTTACAAATTTCATGCTGCTTCTCCTTTTATTGTTCAGATTTTTAAGGGATGCTCCGGCTCATGGATCAGCTCGTAGCGGGTGTCGCCATCGCCGCCCAGCAGACTATCCATAGAGAGCTGCCAGCAGGCTTTGCGGGGGTCATAATTGGTGATGACGATCTCCTCATATTCGCTGCCTGCCGTCTGGGACATGCTGTTGGGACGGGAGGTGCGGAAGATATAGCAATCCTGATAGATCTCGCAGATGTAGTCCTGGTAGTTGTAGGAAACGATGAAGTATCCTTCACAGGTGACCAGTACATCATGGAGCCGCTGATGATCCTCCGGGGGAAACTCCACCTCGTAGCAGCTCTCCGCCTTGTAGTAGGGCGGGTCACAGTAGATCACGGCGCCTGCCCGGTCGTACTGACGGATGACCTCCTCGAAGTCCTTGTTCTCCACAATGACATTCGCCAGCCTGCGGGAGCATTCCCAGATCAGGTGAAAGAAACGGCGGATGTCGCAGGGCTTGCCGCCGAAGGACTTGGCGCCGCCGCTGAAGCTGTAGCGGATGAGCTTGAAGAAGTCCGCCGCGCGGCGGATGCTCCCGCGGGGCGTGCGCTCCAGCATAAGGGCGCGGATGGCCTCGGCGTCGGGCGGCTTGAGGTAGACCTCCGTCAGATCCATCTCCTCCTGCAGGTAGTCGTCCGTGAACTCGCCCTTGGAGAAGAACTTATAGAGGACATTGAAGTCATCCCGCGTGTTCAGCGGCAGGAAACCCAGCTCCGCCAGCAGTGCCATGGGGCGGTTCTTCACGCAGCAGAACAGGTTGGTGAGATTGCCGTTGAAGTCGTTGTAGACCTCCATGCAGCCGCGCTGGATGGGACGGCACATGGTCACCGTGCCGCTGCCGCCAAACACATCGATGAAGCGGGTGTAGCGGTCCGGCATCAGCTTGTTGATGATCCACAGCAGCTTGCCCTTGCCGCCCACCCAGGGAATAAATCTGTTCAAGAGGTGTCACCTCCCTCCAGTGGGAGGGAGAGCTGACCGGTGTCCTCATAGTCAGGCAAGGTGCGGGACAGGCCGCGCTCCGCAAATGCGATTTTCTTGATCCGGCTGCGGAGCTGCCGGATGGTGCGCCGCAGCTCCTCCTCGGTGGCGGCATAGTAGTAGCCGCCGTCAAAGCTGCAGATGGGGATGCCGTCGCCCCGCAGGGCGTTGATCTCCCGGCGCAGCTCGGAGCCGCGCATTCGGAAGGCACACTCCAGCTCCCGGCTGGTGACGGCGTTTGCCTCGCCCTTGTGGTAGAGTTCAAGATACTCTGCAAGGGCTTTGTTGATCGGCACAGTTCCTCCTTTCCGGGCCCGTTATCCCGGAGCAGGAGGTCAAATCAGCGCAAAAAAGAAGGGGCCGCTTTTCCCCATCCGGGAATACGGCCCCTTGGTGTAGTTCTTATCCGCGCAGCTGGCGTGGTTAAGATATGGTCAGCTACTGCATTTCCATGGTAAGATCCTGTTCCTCCGCAGGGTAGCACACATAATCACTGCCGATGAACACGCCGGGATGCTCGTCCTCGTAGCGGCAGCCCAGCGCACCCAGGTCCATGTACTCATACAGCTCCTCCGGGACGGTAGTTTCGTTAGCGAGATAATATCTGCCCAGCGCGGCATAGCTGTTGACGCCCTTGAGGATCGTGTAATCACGCAGCCGCTCCGGTGAATTTGCGAAAATCTCCCCAGCCTCAGCCTCGCCCTTTTGCAGAACGATGGCGGAGAGAATCGCCTTTTCGTCCTTGGTCAGAGCGCCCATCCTGCGACGGGCCGCCTCGAATTCCTTCCGCGTCTTGAGCGGCAAGGAGAGTTTATACTTTTCTTGAAATTGTTCCATGGTCATTTCATTTTCATCTCCATTTTCTGTGTTTCCTGCATTGGTGACAGCATGGGCTGATAGTCCGCACGGTGCAGCAGGCCGTAGGGCGAGAGCACTGCGTTGTCCTCTCTGATGAGGTCGCAGCCGTAGGCGTAGAGGTTTACATGGGAGAGCAGCAATTCCACCGAGTGGTCATCCGTCATGAAGTGAAGCTGGTCGATGGCAGTTTCCTGCGGCGAGCTGATCTCCGGTGTGAGAACGTAGTCATCCAGACACTCTGTCAGGCTTATGGCGGTCGCAATGTCCTGTACTTCAAATTGCTTCAGCAGCGCCTTCAGCTTTGGAAGCTGCTTTTCAGGCGAGGGCATATCCCGCACCGCTGCGGCGAGCACGTTGAATTCGTCCAGTTCCATGGGCAGGTCGGTGAATTCTGCCGCATAGGGAATGATTCCATCGTAATCAATGACCGCGACGCCCTCCCAGCCCTCTGTGCCGAGCTGCGCCTGCGCATCCAGCAGCTCCGCCTCTGCTGCGGGAAGGATCAACGTCACCGTGCGGTCATCGCCAATATCGGGATGCAATCCGAGCGTGAGCCGGAAGAGGTATCCCGGCTTTTCCGGCAAGTCCTTGGCGCAGGGCGGCGCGGTTGTCAGTTCGCCGTCCCGCAGCACATACAGGTTTCCCACAAATACGCCGTTTTCACTGCATCGCATCATTCTTCCGATGCCGGCAAAGTCCAGCATCTCGAATACCGCATCCGATATGCCCTCCAGTTCCGGCACAAAGTCGTTTTCCGCGTAGAAGCGGCCAAGCTGGGCGTCGTCGGCGGCATCCACCACATGATAGCAGTCGGTCTTTGCGCTGACAGCCAGATCTCTCATATCCTGCATTGTGATGATACCGCCGTTGGTGTTTACTTTTTTCTGCACCTCCATGGAGAACAGTCCCTCAAAGGCGATCCCCTGTACCTCATCCAACGTCGCAAGCCTTGCGGCAAGGTCGTTGAGCTCGTTGAGACTGATATCCAGCTCCTCTAAATGCGGGGCAAGATATTCGAAAGCATAGTAATCGTCGATCTCCATGTACAACTGCTCACCCTCGTTCAGCCGCACCTTGTCCAGCGCGTCCCACAGTTCCCACGGTGAGGCAGGCAAGTCCAGCTTGGCATACGCCTCGTTGTTGGGTACGCCTTCTTTCGCAAGATATACCTCGAATATCCTCTTACCCAAGGGTCATCCCTCCCATTTTCATCCCGCCCCGCTCATAGGTTTTCGGGTCAGCGCCGGGAACGCCCCAGCCGTGCATACTGCCACACTCCATTGCCAACCGCTGCTCCTGCGTCACGCCGAGGCGTTCGTTGTTGTAATCTGCCAATTCACGGTTCTGCGTGGGATCGTTCGTGTTCCAATCGCTGGGATAGTAGCCGCTCTCGCCGCGCTTGATGCAGATGAGCTCGCCGGTGCCGGGGAGCGTGGAGAAGCACAGCTCCGGCAGTCCATCCGCCAGCTTGGGGGAGAAAAGCTCCTGCTCCGTCTGGATGCTCCACTCGTCCGAGTTCCAAAAGTGGACATACAATTCACCGCCGTCATCCACGGAAATCTCCCGCTGCTCAAAGCCCTCGCCCCAGCCGTCCGAAGCCTGCCCAGTGAGATATTCCTTTAAGGTTTCCAGCTCTGTGTCGGATAATTCCCCGGCGACACGGCATTCCGCCACGCCCCAGAGCTGCCGGTCACGCTTCTCCACGGTGAAGACGGCGGAGCGTACCTTGCGGTCAACGCTGTCGGCTTCATCATACCAATGCATGAGACCTCGCTCGGTCTCCTCCGGCATCCGGTTTTTCACCAGCGCCGCCGTGATCTGATCCTGATAGCCGCGCAGCTCACGGCCCTCCAGCAATGTGCTGCTGTCATCGAGTTCGCCGTACTCGTTCCGCTCGTAGAGATCGGCGGTCAGGGGCATATACAGCTTGAGGGTGGACAGCTTGGGCGGCAGCACGGTGAAGCTGTCCTTACCAGGGGCGAGCGGCAGCGTGCGGCCATTGTTCCACTTCATGAAAATTTGCCCCCCATCGTCCACAAAGTCTACTTCGCCCTCCGTGCCGGGAAGAATGGGATGATAAGGGTCCTTCATCGAATTAAGCCGGATGCGGGTGCCGGGGGGATACTGCTCCTTGATAAAATTCACCATTTTTCTGTCCATCATCGTTTCCTCCATGTTTTGCTCTCTGTCGTAAAACTCCAGCTCGTAGATCACGCCGCGATCTTGCTTTCGGGCATCCTTCACCTTGACCGTCGTACCATCAAAGATGTAATTGCCGGCTTTCCCAAAATCGGTGTAGAAGCCCTTGCCGTGGTTGCAGGTGGAGAAGGGATGCTCCGGCTGATCCTTGATCTTGGAATAGAAGCCCACCGTCTGCACCGTGGTCACCACACGGGTCAGCCCCACCATATCCGCGTGATTGGCATGGCTGACGGTCTTAAACTCCACACCGGGTCGTATGAACCGCTTCAGCTCAGCAAGGCTCTTGAAAGTGACCGGCTCTCGCTGCTTTTTTGAAGCGTCCATTACATTCCACCGAAGGTCATGCCCTGCTCGGACCGAGGCTCGTGATCCTCCTGCCGGCAAGGGGCTTCCTCGCCGTAGAAGTCGAAGATCATGTCATCCACCTGCTTGCGGAGGTTGGGATCGTCGGTCAGCACCTCGTAACGGAAGCCTGTGGTGGGGCGATACGGAAGTTCCTCCCGCACGCACTCGAGAAAGGCTTCGGCGTCGGTAAACTCCTGTGCATCGCCATTGGCATAGGTGACGCGGCCCACCAGGGGCTTGTCCAGCGCCATGTTCTGCCGCTGGATATCCAGATCATAGGCTGTTAGATACCCGTTATAGTCACCAGGAGACGGATTACAGCGCAGGCAGTAGCGGTAATGCTCCGTTTCCACGATGTAACCGTAGTTTTGTGTCCAGCCACCGCTGATTTTGCCACCGCGGGCATAACAGAAACGCTCCATAGCGAAGCGGTTTTTCAGCACACTCTCCCGCAGCGTGTCCACGACCTCTTGCAGCTCCGCTTTGAACACAGGGCTGTTCAGCTCCTCCGGGCCGCGGGGCCACCATGTATGCCAGAACTCGTTGCCGCTGCGCCCGAAGTCCATGCGGACATGGCCAACGGTACCCAGCCGCTTATCTTCTTCTGGGTGCGGGGTATAAAATAAGCCCGCCTCCTCCGGGCGGGCAGGTCGGATATGAAATTTTTTCTCCTCTGTAGGATGCGGGATCTGATGCGCCTCGCAGAACTCGCGGAGCGTCATGTTGCCTTCATCGAGAAAACCGAGCTCATCCCGCACATCCAGCCGTCCGGACTTAGGCATCGCCAGCTTTTCCGGCATCAGCACCGAGCCTGCGTGGTTGACCACAACATTTTCTTCCATGTAGCACAGCTCACCGGGATCATCGTCAGAGCCGCGAATGTCATAGCAGTACCAGCCCTTCGGTACGGTATCACGGGCAATACGTCCGTTGGTGAACAGCGCGGGCTTATCAAATACTTCAATGTGTTGGAATTCCTCTGTTCTTGCGTTTACAGCCATTTGGTGTTCCTTCCTTTCTTGGTAACGGCAAACATACTACACATTTGACGCAAAGTCTACTGAAACATTTGCTGCCCCTGCGTCTGCTCCGGAAAGGGCGGGTCCAAGCGGCGCAGCAGTCCGAACTCTGTTTTTGTCACGCAGTCGTTTTCCATGCAGTCCTGACCGTATTTCTCAAAATCCATGTAGCCGTCCAGCTCATAGATGGCCTCATCATCCAGCCCCAGCGTTTCCTGCAATCGCTGCTGACCGTAACCGTAGGCATCCTCCGTGATGCGCTGATAGTTATCCAAATCTTGCAGGAGCTCGTAGGCACGGTGCAGGGTTTCCGGTTTCTCTGCCTCCAGCACGGCGGCGTAGGTCAGGAGCATCCCGTCCTTCTGCCAGATGTCCTCCAAGGCTTCGGCAAAATCGTTGTAATCCTCCACGGCGGGGCAATCCGTGTCACGGATCAGTTCCCCAATGTACGGTACCTTGAAGTGAATATCACAGAGCATGGCATCCGCGAAAACATCAATATCGAGGTAAGCCTTCACCGCGTCCAGGTACTCCTCATCAGCGGGGAGGACGAGGGTGTAGTCCGGCTTTCCCTCAACACGCAGCGTCATGCGGAGCATTTCATCCCGATTTTCATTGCGCCAAGGCTCCGGCACTTGGGAATGGTCCGACAGATGTTCTTTTCGAACTACATACCCATCCAAGGTGTACGCGCCGCCGCAATTGCTGTAAAACTCCGCGCCGATGCCAACATAGTCCAAATACGGCTTGAGATGCTCCGGGCAGTCGATTTTGCCATGCTCCACCAAATACCAGCCAAGTTCCCGGTCACAGGTCACCTCCGGGATCATTCCGTACTGCCCGATGCGTCCAACCGTTTGCAGCACATCGTTGAGATTGCTGATACATTCACCCAACAGTGCGCCGGCAAATATCTGATGCTCCTTTTCGCTCATTGTGTCGATCTGCCTTGAGAGCCGATTCAGCTTTTCCAAGTCTTCCGGGCCAAGAAGGTCTGCGCTTCGGATAAACTGCCAGAGTCCCTTTACAGAGCTCTTTACATCTAAAATGCGGAAATTTCCTTCTCCTGAACAGATATCGTCCAGCCGAATGTCGATCTCCTCCACCTGAGAAGAGGCTGCGGGCAATTCCAGCGGGATGCTTTCCTCGCCATTGCCGTGAGTCAGATAAAGAATCATCGTGAAAAACCTCCCATCTCCATGCGACTGCTCTGGCTTCCGTTCATCACTTCCTCCATGCTGTAATAGCCCTTGTACGCGATGTAACCCCGGTCGGTGAACATCCCGTCTTCCGCGTTCATGCGCTCCGTGCCGTACTTTTCATAGTCATAAAAAGCGTCGAGGTTTTCGTCATACTCGAAATGACCGGACTGGCGGATCATGTACTTGCCGTATTCCTCCGGCGTATGCGCGCCGGGGGCGAAGTCAAAGAGGTCGAGGCTTTCCGCAAGGTTTTTGATCTGTGCCGCGGACTTTGGCTCTGCCAGCATGACCACAGCGCCCAGCTTTTCCATATCCGCTTTTGACAACCCATCCGTTGCCGCTGCCAGTTCGTTGAGGTCGGAGAGGGTTTCGTACTCCATATCCAACAGGACATCCACCTCGTTGGGAAGCTGGCTGTCCTCCAGCCGCAGGCGGACATCGGCGGGATCTGTGATGCCCCCGCGAAGGAGGGCGCGGTCGATCTCCTCCCGCACCATGGGGAGGAACAGCCATGTGATGTGTTCTGTGTCCTCCAGCTCGGCTTTGGAGGTCACCGCAATGGTGATGGCGTTCGGCTCATAGTAATAGCAAGGGAAGAACCGGCCATCGTAGATCTGCTCTAACTTCATGCCGTTGTCGTAGACCACGCCGTAGGGGGTGATCGTGCCGCTGCCGCTTTCGATGAGCCGCCGCGCGGTTTCCTCGCCATCCAGCGCATTCAATTCCTCTGTCTTGGCACATCCTCCGTGCAGGTTCATGTAGTGGTTACGGCCAACAGCGGCGAGGTCGGAAAAGTCGGTAATGACCGTGGCCTGCTGGCAGCAGAAGGACAGGTTGATGAGATCCTTCAGCTCAAAAAGCTCCAGCTTGTGTGCCATCGCCTGAAACTGCGCGGCCTCGCCGGTATCGAAGCTGTCCAGCCGTTTGGCAAGGTAGTTCAGCTCCTCCACATTGACCGTGAGCATCTCCGTGCGCTTGAGGACAGTATAGAAGCTGTCGATCTTTTCCACCTTGCAGTCCGCCTTGACCGCGTCGGCGATCTCCAACGCCGCCAGCAGCTCCAGGCAGTGCGCGTACTGGTCATGCGGAATGGGGAACGGAATAGTTGCCACACCATATTCCGGGTGGCTGGGGTTACTGAGAACCGCTTGAATCATCATGTTATCTCCTCCGTTTTTCTTTCCAGATTTAAGACCACCTCGCCATACCTGCACAGCAGGAGTGCTCCGAGGATGAGCCGGAAGGCTCTGTCGCTGACCAGCTCGGAAAAAGCAAGGTCTTCTATCACGATGTTGTCACCGCCAACGGAAATGGTCTTCGCCGCCTGATAAATGCTGTACAGCTCCGGGTGAATACCGGAGAGGCGGATGGCGGGGAAGTCGAAGCCGCTGCTGTCGAAATGCCAGAGGACTCTTTGCCAAAGCTCCTCATCGGCGGTAAGCAGAAACAGCGCAGCTGCATTGCGCTCGGACATACCGTAGCAGCGGTTTTTCCAATGCGTCCATCGTTCTCTGTGGGCATCACCGAGGAAGAAGCGAAAGGACTGCCGGTTCAGCTCATCTCGCAGCCGTCTTTGCAGCGGGCGGAACATCCTCCCGCCGAAGCACTCCCGCGCCAGAGCGTTCAGCTCCACCACGCCGGCCTCGATGCGCTCCTCCAGACAGACGCACTCATTCAGGTGACAGGGGTGTCCGCTGTCATATCTCGTGCAGTCTTTGCAGCGTACATCGTCGGCACTGTAGCGAAAGCTGCTGTGGATGCGTCCGCTTCTGCGAGGCTGATGACGGGGTGGCGTCATCATCTGCACCTCTGCGGCGAACAGGGGTGTGAACTTCATAAAGTATCGCGTCAAATAATCCCTCTCCTTTCTGGAAATAAAAAAGGCCGGAGTCTTATTGCTAAAACTCCGGCCCATGCCATGCCGTATTACATTGTCTGCTCCTGCGAGGCTCGTTCCAATGCTTCCTCCTGCTGACGGACGCGCTCGTCCAGATCCGGCACGCACACCCTGATCTGCTGCTGGATTCCGCGGATCATTTCTTCCTGCGTATCCGTAAGCTCAAAGAAGTCCTCATCCACGGAATCGGCGCAGCAGCGGAATATCTCGGTCAGCTGCTCCGGGCTGAAAAGCTGTTCCTTTTGGATAAGCCCGGAGCGTGTGGCGAAGTCCTGCTTGGCGCCATCGTAGTTCTCCATGAAGTAGTGTCCGTGTACCACACCCGTGCGGTCATAGTCCCAATTCCATGTAACGAATTGAACGCCGTATTTGCTCGGAGAACCTGCCAGCACCGTGCCGCCAAAGTCAGCGAGGATACGGTAGTCGCCATCCAGCCCGCTGGCTTTGAGCTGCGGGGCGGCTTCCATAGCGGTCATATACTCCAGCGTTTTCGCGGCGATGTCCTCGACGCGATATAGGGCATCCTCTGCCTGGGACGTGTCCGCATCCTCCCGCCGATAGAACACGCTGCCCTTGCCGGTGATTCGGCAGAGGGGCGCGCCGTTCCAAAGGACAGGCAACTGCTCTCCCTCCACCGGCAGAGTTTCAAAGCCTGCACGGTGCAGGGGAATACGGACTTCTTCGAGGTAGCGAAGCTGACGGCTTGTGTTTTGGGTGTCCATGTGAGCGATCCTCCTGTTGTAAAAAAATGAGGCCGAAGTATAAAACTCCGGTCTGTAGCTTGGAATACTATTTTTTTGTATGACAGCTTGCAATGAGGGTGTGCTTCTAATTGCATTTTTGAGAGCAATCGCAGAAATGCTGTTCTACCAGTTTCCTATGTGTTATTGATAGGTGAGAGGGATTTTTGATGGTATATCTTACGGTAAAGTCAATCAGCCATTCCTTCGCAGTTACTTGTATGCCACAGGGAATCCTTGTGCTACGAAGCTCTTTTCGCAGTATCCATTGCCTAATCGTTCCAGCGCTATACCCCAGCAATACCTGCACATCTGAGATTCGTAGGATGTCCGCTTCATCTCTCCATATATTGTAGAGGAACCGTTGAAACTCCTTTTGGCATATCTGAACGACCGGATTGAGTTGCTTGCGCTTGACATTGAATGCTCCCACGGGTGTCGCAACCAAATCCGGTGCAGCTTCAAGTGTGCGGAGATAGTCTATTACGTCATTCAGTCGGATTTTATACCGTCGGGTCTTTTTTCCACTGTCCTCGCAGGGGATATATCCATGCTCCAGAAGCCATTTCGCTTTGCGCTTGCTGATATGACAAATTCGGTAAAGCTGGTCGGCGCTGATGACCTCCGGGTATTCTTCGTATAGGTAGGTGTAGTCTGTTGCCATATGCTTCTCCTTATCATTTGGGAGCTGATATACTTGTCAATGACGGGCAACCGACCACATTTGCTCCCATATGGGAGCCTGAAACTATCGTTACTCAAAGGGTTATTTGTCCTTCTTACTTCTACACTTTTTCTACACTTTGCGGGAAGTTCATGCTTTTACTGGCTCAAGCCCTACATACTGTATGCCCTGGAATCGTTGTGATATCAGGGATTTGACCTTCCTATAAGCACCTATATTATCCCGAAAGCACCTTGTCCATACGATTCGAAATCGTGTGGAGCGTTTGGCTTTCCGTCCTCGGAAATCCTTGATATTTGGTGCTTTTTAGACTATGCTGTGTCCAGCAGACTTGACTCTATCTACGCATTTTCTACGTTTTGTGCAGAGTAGTGAGTGCGAGTGGATTGCGGTTTTAAGGGTCACGAGAGGAACGCATCAATCTTCATTGGATTTCCTCTCCAAATGGCTCGAAATGCGGTAGGCGCCTAAACAGCGCGCGAGAGTTCGAATCTCTCCATCTCCGCCAAAAGCCCACCGTAATTTTTCCGGAATTACGGTGGACTTTTTTTATACTATTTCTTGTCCTATCCCCCGTCAAATGCTATAATGGGCGCGATAAATCGGATTTGCGGAGGTAAATATGAAGAAGATCGCTGTCATCACCGGCGCATCCAGCGGTATGGGCCGGCGCTTTGCCGAAACCGTAGATCAATACGGCACGTTCGATGAGGTGTGGGTCATCGCACGCCGCGCCCCGGAGCTGGAGGCCCTGCGAAAGACCGTCCCCTTCCCCATCCGCCCGCTGGCGCTGGATCTGACGGACCGCCGCAGCTTCGCCGCCTATGCCGAGGCGCTGGCCGCAGAGCCGGTGGAGGTAGGGCTGCTGCTGAACGCCAGCGGCTTCGGTAAGTTCCGCGCCGTGATGGACACACCGCTGGACGTGAACCTGAACATGACCGACCTGAACTGTCAGGCGGTGGTGGCCATGTGCCAGCTCACCGTCCCCTATATGCCGCAGGGCGGGCAGATCATCAACATCGCCTCCGTCGCCGCGTTCCAGCCCATCCCCTACATCAACATTTACGGCGCCACCAAGGCGTTCGTCCTCAGCTTCAGCCGTGCGCTGAACCGGGAGCTGCGCAGCCGCGGCATCGCCGTGATGGCGGTGTGCCCCTTCTGGACAAAGACCGCCTTTTTCGACCGCGCCGTGGCCGACGGGGAGACGCCGGTGGTGAAAAAGTACGTGGCCATGTACGACCCCGCCGACATCGTCCGCCGCACATGGCGGGACGCCAAGCGAAAGCGGGACGTGTGCAAATACGGATTCATCGCCCGGTTCCAGGCCGGGCTTGCCAAGCTCCTTCCCCACCGTCTGGTCATGGATGTGTGGATGCACCAGCAAGATCTGTGAGAGGATGCGAAAACACATGACACTGAAAGAATTAGAGATCGGTAAAAGCGCCGTGATCCGCCAAGTGGGCGGTGAGGGTGCGCTGCGCCAGCATTTTCTGGATATGGGCATGATCCCCGGCGCGGAGGTGACGGTGGTGAAGTTGGCCCCCATGGGTGACCCTATGGAGGTGCAGGTACATGGCTACGAGCTGACCCTGCGTCTGGCGGAGGCCGATCAGATCGAGATCGAGCCCATCGGACAGCGCAGCCGCAGCCATGTCGGCGTAGACCGCGCCCGCGACCCGGATCACCCCGGTCTGGGCGAAAGCGGCAAGTACCACAGCAAGGCGGGGGAGCATCCCCTGCCGGATGGCACCGTCCTGACCTACGCGCTGGTGGGCAACCAGAACTGCGGCAAGACCACCCTGTTCAACCAGCTCACCGGCTCCAAACAGCACGTGGGCAATTTCCCCGGCGTCACGGTGGATCGGAAATCCGGCGTTATCCGGGGGTATCCCGAAACGGAGGTCACCGACCTGCCGGGCATCTACTCCATGTCGCCCTTCAGCAGCGAGGAGATCGTGTCCCGGAACTTCGTTTTACAGGACAAGCCCAAGGCCATCATCAACATCGTGGACGCCACCAACATCGAGCGGAACCTGTACCTGACCATGCAGCTTCTGGAGATGGGCATCCCCATGGTGGTAGCGCTGAACATGATGGACGAGCTGGTGGGCAATCAGGGCTCCATCGACATCAACGCCATGGAGTCCATGCTGGGTGTGCCGGTGGTCCCCATCTCCGCCGCCAAAAATGAGGGCGTGGATGAGCTGATCCGCCACGCCATCCATGTCGCCAAATATCAGGAGCCGCCGCTGAAGCAGGATTTCTGCGACCGGGACGACCACGGCGGCGCCGTCCACCGCTGCATCCACGCGGTGGTGCACCTCATCGAGGATCACGCCGAGCAGGCGGGTCTGCCGGTACGCTTCGCCGCTACAAAAGCCATTGAGGGCGACCCTCTTATTCTGGAGCAGCTGTCTCTGGATGAAAACGAGCAGGATATGCTGGAGCATATCGTCCGGCAGATGGAGACGGAGCGCGGTCTGGACCGCAGCGCCGCCATCGCGGATATGCGCTTTGACTTCATCGAGCGGCTGTGCGAACAGACGGTCATCAAGCCCCGGGAGAGCCGGGAGCGCATCCGCAGCGAGAAGATCGACCGCATCCTCACCGGGCGGCACACCGCCATCCCCTGCTTTATCGGCATCATGGTGCTGGTGTTCTATTTGACATTCAACGTCATTGGCAAGTGGCTCCAGACCCTGCTGGCGATGGGCATCGACAAGCTGTCCGCCCTGACGGACAGCGCCCTGACAGGCATGGGTGTGAACCCCGCCATCCACAGTCTGGTCATCGACGGCATCTTCACCGGCGTAGGCAGTGTGCTGAGTTTCCTGCCCGTTATCGTGACGCTGTTTTTCTTCCTGTCCCTCATGGAGGACAGCGGCTACATCGCCCGCGTGGCCTTCGTTATGGACAAGCTGCTGCGCAAGATCGGTCTGTCCGGCAAGAGCATCGTACCCATGCTTATCGGCTTCGGCTGCACCGTGCCGGCGGTGATGGCCACCCGCACCCTGACCAGCGAGCGGGATCGAAAAATGACCATCCTGCTGACGCCGTTCATGAGCTGCACCGCCAAGCTGCCCATCTACTCCTTCTTCGTCAGCGTGTTTTTCCCCGGCAAGGGCGGCCTCATTATGGCGGGTCTGTACCTGCTGGGTATTCTGGTGGGTATCCTGGCGGCGCTTCTCTATAAGGACACGCTGTTCCGGGGCGAGCCCATCCCCTTTGTGATGGAGCTGCCCAACTACCGCCTGCCCAGCATCAAGAACGTGGCGCAGCTGCTGTGGGAAAAGGCCAAGGACTTTTTGCAGCGTGCCTTCTCCGTCATTCTCATCGCCACGGTGGTGGTGTGGTTCCTCCAGAGCTTCGACCTGCACCTGAACATGGTGTCCGACTCGGCTGACAGTATGCTGGCCATGGTGGCCGGTGTGCTGGTGCCGCTGTTCGCGCCGCTGGGTCTTGGCGACTGGCGCATCTGCACCGCGCTCCTCAGCGGCTTCATGGCCAAGGAGAGCGTGGTGGCCACGCTGGAGGTGCTGTTCGGCGGCAGCATCGCCACCCTTCTGTCGCCGCTGGCGGCGGCGTCCCTGCTGGTGTTCAGCCTGCTGTACACGCCGTGCATCGCGGCGGTGGCCTCCGTCCGGCGTGAGCTGGGCGGCAAATGGGCGGTGGGTCTCGCCCTGTGGCAGTGCCTCATCGCGTGGGTGGCGGCCTTTGTGACCCACGGCATCGGGCTGCTGCTATGAATATCTGGGATATCCTCATCCTCGCGGCGATAGGGATCGTGCTGTTCTTCGCCCTCCGCACCGCCGTTCGGAACCGAAAGAACTGCTGCGGTAACTGCCGCGGCTGCGAGAAGTGCGGCGGCTCGTGTCCGTCGTGCCATTCCGAAAAAAAGGAGGCGCACCATGAAGAAACACCGTAAGCCCTTCCCCCGCCCTCGTGACCTGCGGGGCACCATCCGCCGTCAGCCGGCGGTGTTCACCGTCTACCTGGTGCTGCGCCTCATCGTACTGGCCACGCTGGTGTCCTCCGTCATCCGGGGCGAGTACGAGAGCGCGTTCATCTGCCTGCTGGTGCTGGCGCTTTTCATGCTGCCCTTTTTCATCCAGCAGAACTTTGGCATTGAGCTGCCGTCTACGTTGGAGATCATCATCCTGCTGTTTATCTTTGCGGCGGAGATCTTAGGCGAGCTGGAGTGCTATTTCATCACCTACCCCCACTGGGACTCCATGCTCCACACCACCACAGGCTTTCTCTGCGCCGCCACGGGCTTTGCCCTCATCGACATTCTCAACCGCAACAGCCGTATCAAATTTGAGCTGTCTCCCATCTACGTGGCGCTGGCGGCGTTCTGCTTCTCCATGACCGTCGGCGTGCTGTGGGAATTCTTTGAGTTCGGCATGGACCGTCTGTTCCACATGGATATGCAGAAGGACACGGTGGTGCAGTCCATCACCTCCGTCATGCTGGATCCCACCAACCGCAACATCCCCGTCACCATCGACGGCATCCACTCCGTGGCCGTCAACGGGCAGGAGTTGGGCTTCGACGGGTATCTGGATATCGGTCTGTACGACACCATGGCGGATCTGTTCGTCAACTTCATCGGTGCGGTGGTGTTCAGCGCCATCGGGTACTTCTATATCAAGCAGCGGGGCAAGGGCCGCCTGGCCAAGGCGTTCATCCCCACCATCACGGAAGACGCCCCCGCTCGGACGCAGGAGCACACGCCGCCGGAGGATACGCCGGACACGCCGTAAAAACACGCAGACTGCAAAAATGCCAAAAAAGTGCAAGACCTTCGGTCGTCTGACCGGAGGTCTTTTTATGGCCGCTATCCTGCGAGCGGGGCTTTAACGGCAAAAAATGGTCAATGGCGCTTCGTGCATATTCATTTCCCGCGGCGCGGATACTACACTTGTAAAATTTGCTTTGACTGGAGGAATTTCATATATGAAAGCAACCGGGATCGTGCGCCGGATCGACGATCTGGGACGTGTCGTCATCCCCAAGGAGATCCGCCGCACCATGCGTATCCGCGAGGGCGACCCGTTGCTGATGACATTGGCACGGAAGACCTTGTCCGGGCGCTGTTTTGCGCTCTGGACAATAGAAATAGATGAGATATCTCCCGTGCCATCAGGAAAATTTATGGTGCGCTCCATCGTGCTGCATTGAAGAATGCTGTCAACATCGGGCTGCAGCTTCACCTCAAGCCGGTCTTCAAAGACCCGTATTTCATCTACAAGCAGCTCCAAATCGCTGCGCTCCAGCTTCTCCTTGTTCAGGATATCGTCAAAAACATCCATCGCCGTCTTTGCTGCTCGATTTACCTGAATCATGGTGTTGCGCTTGTCAGATAGCAAATCGATCTGGTGTGTCAGTCCTTCCATTCTTTTCTGGAGGTCACTTTCCAGCTCGTCATATGTCTCCTCAAGCAGCGACTCCTGATCGGGATGCTTCAGGATGTCGCGGATCCGCTGCCGTTTCGTTGCTTTCAATTCCTCCCGCAGATCCTCCAGGATGTCAGCGAGATGGTCGGCAGACTGCTCTGTCTCCGCCACATTGCTTTCCTCCCGGCGCAGATCCTCGTTTAGCTTTGCAAGCATTTCCGCGGAGCATTCCTTCACCCTACGCACATATTTCTTCAGGAGCTCATCCAGCTTGTCCACGCGAATGTGATGGGATGTGCAGCCGGCAAGTCCTCTGCGATGATATGTGCCGCATGTATAGGCAGGCTTCAAGTCGTTTCTGCTCATAGAGAACATCGGCGCGCCGCAATCTCCGCAAACAAGATACCCTGAGTAAAAATTGTCGTATTTCTTTATTCCGCGGTAGTGGGAACGGGTGCGCTTTTCCCGTAATGCGCGGGTCGCGGCAAAGGTGCGGTAATCAATGATGGCCTGATGGTGGTTTTCAATGACCACATGCTCTCCATCGTTTCGCTTTACCTCTTTCCCGTTGATCTTCACCCGCGTGTATTTTCCCTGGCGCAGGGTACCAATATAGAAGTCATTATCCAAAATCCCCTGCACCGTCACAATCGCCCAAGTCGCCTTTGCCATGCGCTTGCACGCTTCGCCTTCGGCCTCTTTCCGCATCTGCTCGGACATTCTGGGAGTCGGTATCCCCTGCTCTGTCAGGTAATTGGAGATTCGCTTGTAGCCCCACCCCTCGTTGTTGTAGAGATCGAAGATAAGGCGTACAACGTCCGCCTCCGTAGGAACGATCTCGAATTCCTTGTACTTGTTGACAAGGTATCCATACGGTGCCGCACAGATCCATTGACCATCCGCCTGCCGCCGCTTGATGACATTCCGAACCTTTTTGGAGGTATCCGTCACGGGCATCTCGTTGATCAGGAACTGAAATTGGATCTTCAGCCAGTCGTCATCATTGGGGAAGTCAATGCCGTCGCCGATGGAGATGATGCGGACACCTGCGTCGCGCAGGTCCTCCAGCTCCACCAAGCCACGACTGTTGCGGCGAGAGAATCGGGAGAAGTCCTTGACGATAAGAACATCATACCTGTGATCCATCAGTCCGTGCCGCATGGCCTGATAGCCCTCCCGCTGCTCGAACGTGTAGCCGGAGCGATCGCGGTCCTCGTAGAATGTCAATGTACTGTCCGGAAAGCGATGCTTGACAAAGTCGGCGATGATCGCTTTTTGGTTTTCAATGGACACATTATCCCGGTCCAGTTCTTCGTCTACTGAAATGCGGCAGTAACCGGCAATATCCATGTGCTCAATCATCCCAACTCACCGCCTCTCGATTGCAGTATGTTCCCATATATTCCTCCGTTTCCAATCAAGTTCCCCTGCAAAACGCTCTTTACAGATAATATTGTGCATCATGTGCTATGAAAATGCAACACGGAAAAGACAACCGGAGAAGGCAATTATTGCCTTCTCCGGTCGCTTTACACCTACACCGCACTATGGGCGATGCGCGCGGCTTGCACTTCCTTTTCCGCCATACGACGTCGATTGTAAAGCAGCAGGTCTCGCGTATTCTCATACAGATCCTGCTCGCCCGACATGAAGACAGCAACCAGGTACTTTTGCTCGCTGTACTTCTTGTATACTTCCTTCAGGGATTCTTTGAGTTTTTCGTCATTCTTCTCGGCCTTGGTAAGCCAGATATCGACCATCTTCTTTTCCTTGTCAACATTGATTTCCATGACAGCAATCACTCCTTAAACCAAGTATTTCCTTTTGCGGAATGGTTTATACAAGGAGATCAAATCTGTCTGTCAGCAGGTCGGATAACTCTCAAACCAAATTCGTATCGATTTCTACGAAAAAGCTTCTGCAAAAAGGCCGGCCCCTGCGTACATTCAAAGTGCGCAGGGGCTCAGTGTTCGCTCCGGCGCGTTTACATCTTCTGTATGACGGCGCCGAGCCAGCGGCACATGGTATCGCCCGCCTGATTTGCGATTTCCAGCACGCGGGCATGGCTGTGCTTCACGGTCTGGATGCCGGTTGCCATATTGGTGATACAGCTCACGGCGAGCACCTTCATGCCCATATAGTTGCAGACCATCGTCTCCGGTACGGTGCTCATGCCTACAGCATCTGCGCCCATGCCCGCGAAGGCGCGGATCTCGGCGGCGGTCTCGTAGCAGGGGCCCATAAACCCCATGTAGACGCCCTCCTTGTAGGCGATACCCAGTTCCTCGGCGGTGTGCTTGGCAAGCTCCCGCAGCTCCAGACTGTACGGCTCGGTCATATCGGGGAAGCGCGGGCCAAACCGCTCATCGTTGGGGCCGATCAGCGGATTCGTACCCATCATGTTGATGAAGTCGGTGATGAGCATCAAGGTACCCGGAGCAAAGTCCCGGTTGATGCCGCCGCAGGCATTGGTCAACACCACCTGCTCCACGCCCAGCAGCTTGAGGACATAGAAGGGGTAGCAGACCTCCTTCATGGTGTAGCCCTCATAGAAGTGGAACCGCCCCTCCAGTGCATAGACCTCTTTTTCACCCAATCTGCCTGTCAGCAGAGCGCCTTTGTGTCCCGCCACCGTGGACACCGGGAAGTTGGGGATGTCCTTGTAGGGCAGCTCCTCCGTATCGGTAAAGCCGGCGGTCAGATTCCCCAGTCCGGACCCCAACACCACCGCCACCTTCGGATGCTTGGTCGTGTGTGCCTTGATGTACGCTGCACTTTCCAGTGCCTTTTCGTAAAGATGCTCCATGGTGTATCCTCCTTTAACGCCGTTTCAAAACGTTGACAGTTTCACAAATGAGAATTTATAGTTCGCAATGCTTTACAAATCAAATCCGCGCCCAAAGGGTCACGGTCATCGTGATGCAATTCCTTTCCGGAAAACTTCATTCTTGCTCCCATGGATACTATACCACAGGTTTTTCCCGGTGTCATTCCCCTTGCAGCTAAAAAAATGATGACATTTCCGTATCCTATGCCCTTTGTGGATGGGAGAGGTTCACGCCGATGCCGTTGACCTCCACGTCATCGTCGGTGGGGGTGAGACGGGGTGCCTCCTCCAGCGCGGAAAATTTTCCCTTGGCAAATGGCGGAAACAGGTCTATAATGCACCCAACGCGCAGACATTGCGGGAAGTATTCACAGCAAGGAGGCCACACCATGTACTATCAGGTATCCCAGGAATTCTTCGACAAGCTGCCCAACGCCTGCTTCGGCGCGGTGGCCGTGCGAGGGCTGGACAACACCCACGATATCCCCGAGCTGGAGCAGATGCTGGCGGAAAATGTTGCCGCCTGCGAGACGTATTTCGCCGGAAAAAAGCCCAAAGAGACGGAAGACATCCTTCCCTACCGCGCCGCCTTTACGGCGCTGGGCATCAACCCCAACAAATTTCTCTGCTCCATTGAGGCACTGCTGACCCGTATCGCCAAGGGCAAGGGCTTCCCCCACATCAATGCCGCCGTGGATCTGGGCAACGCCGTGTCCATCAAGCACCGCCTTCCCATGGGCGCCCATGATCTGGGCACCATCGACGAGGGTCTGGACGTGCGTCTGGCACGGGAGGGGGACACCTTCATCCCCTTCGGCAGCACCGAGACGGAGACGCCGGATGCGGGCGAGGCGGTGTACGCCTCCGGCAGTGAGATCCGCACCCGCCGCTGGACGTGGCGGCAGTCGGAGCGGGGCAAGATCACCGAGGAGACGACGGCTATTCTGTTCCCCATCGACGGTTTCTCCGACGTGAATGCCGACGAGGTGCGCGCCGCCGCAGAGGAGCTGACGGCACTGCTGCGCCGCTACTTCGGAGACGGCATTGAGATCGAGACGGGCGTCGTCACCAAGGACGCGCCGCGCTTTGAGTTTTTCAGGTAACTCCGCACAACATAAAAGGAGCTGTATCGGCGGATACGGCTCCTTTTTTATCCCCCATCCGGGGTTGCGCCGTCACCGGGCTTCCTGTACGATAGAGAAAACAATGCAGGGGGTATGGAGATGATCGACAAGCGGGATGTGATCGCGTTTTTCGACAAGCGCGCAGCGGTGTGGGACGCGGAGATGATCCGCCACGAGCCGGTGATCCAGGCCATCCTAGACAACGCGGGCGTGGGTGACGGCACACGGGTACTGGATGTGGCCTGCGGCACCGGCGTGCTGTTTCCCGACTATCTGGCGCGGGGCGCATCGGTCACGGGCATCGACATCTCCCCGGAGATGGTGCGCATCGCGGCGGCAAAATTCACCGGCGAGCCGCGCGTGCAGGTGATCTGCGGCGACGTGGAGGAGACGGTGTTTCCTGAGACATTCGACGTTGTCATGGTGTACAATGCCTTCCCCCACTTCCCCGACCCGGCGCGGCTCATGGCCCGGCTGGCATCGCTGGTGCGGCCCGGCGGACGGCTGTCCGTGGCACACGGCATGAGCCGGGCGGCCATCGACAGTCACCACAGCGGCGCAGCCCATCCGGTGTCCAACGGGCTGATACACGAGGACGCGCTGCGGGCGCTGCTGGCGCTGTACTGCGATGTGGATATCTGTATATCCGATGAGCGGATGTATCAGGTGGCGGGAACAAAACGATAGACGAAAGAGACGGTGCATTTCCTCGGAAATGCACCGTCTCTTTTTCGTTTGTTTTGTTTATCCTGCCAGCAGCGTCTCCAGCCGCCGGCGGATGAGGGCGATGAGCCGGTCGTTGTCCGGCATCTCCTTCAGCTCCGCCGGGTCGCACAGGGGCGCCAGATCCTCGGAGAGATACCCCTCCTCGAACACATCCAGCCCCGCCTGATAGAGACAGTCGGCAAAATGCACCAGCGCGGCGCTGCCGTCCAGCTCGCCCCGCTTCTTGAGGGCGCCGGACCATGCGGCCATGGTCGCCAGCGGGTTGGTGGACACCTTTTCCCCCTTGCGCCAGCGGTAGAAATGGTCGGTGACGGTGCCGTGGGCGGCCTCGTACTCGAAATTACCGTCCGGCGACACCAGCACGCTGGTCATCATGGGCAGCGAGCCGGAAGCGGCGGCGATGAGGTCGCTCATCACGTCGCCGTCGTAGTTCTTGCACGCCCAGATGATACCGCCGGAGGAGCGGATGACCTTGGCGGCCACATCGTCGATGAGGGCGTAGCGGTAGTGCAGACCCGCCTGCTCAAAGGCGGCGCGGTACTCCTCGTCGAACACCTTCTGGAACAGCAGCTTGAACGTCTGGTCGTAGTCCTTGGAGATGGTGTCCTTGGAGGAGAACCAGATATCCTGCTTCACGTCCAGCGCGTAGGCAAAGCAGCAGCGGGCGAAGGACAGGATGGAGTCGTCCCGGTTGTGCATGGCCTGCAAAACGCCGGGGCCGGTAAAGTCGTAGACCGTCTGGCGGCTCAGCTCCGCGCCGTGGTCGTCGGTGAACACCAGCTCCGCCTTGCCGGGGCAGGGAACGCGGTACTCCACCGCCTTGTACACGTCGCCGTAGGCGTGGCGGGCGATGGTGACGGGCTTTTTCCAGCAGGTCACCACCGGCTTCACGCGGGAGATGAGGATGGGGGCGCGGAACACCGTGCCGTCCAGCGCCGCACGAATGGTGGCGTTGGGGGACTTCCACAGCTGCTTGAGGCCGTACTCCTCCTGCCGCTGGTAGTTGGGGGTGATGGTGGCGCACTTCACGCCCACATGGAGGCGCTTGATGGCCTCGGCCGCCTGCCGGGTCACGGCGTCCTCCGTCTTGTCCCGGTTGGGCAGCGACAGATTATAATACTCGGTGTTCAGCTCCACGAAGGGCGTTATCAGCTGGTCCTTTATCATCCCCCACAGGATGTGGGTCATCTCATCGCCGTCCAGCTCGGCGATAGGGACAGGCATTTTGATCTTTTCCATCGTTACCTCCTGTTCTGCGCGGCGTAGTGGTTCATGAGGCAGCCGGTGAGCAGCAGCTCCCGCTCCTCCGCGTTGGTGTTCTTCAGGTACAGCGTCAGCGCCTGCGGCTGTCCGTTATGGACGAGGACGGCGGGGAACTCCTCGTCGCCCCGCGCAACCTTCTCCCGGACAGCGGGGACGAAGATGAAATCCCCCGGCACGGCGCTGAAGATCGCGCCGTCCGCCAGCGTAAAGGGCAGCATACCCCAGTTGACGCAGTTGGAGCGGTAGCGCTTGGTGGCAAAATCGTAGCAGATATTGGCACACCCCCCCAGCACCCGCTGGCAGGAGGCCGCCTGCTCCCGGGCGGAGCCGTCGCCGGGTTTGTTGGCAAAGAGCACAGATCCGATGTGCATACGGGACAGGGCGCTCTCCGGCAGGCCCAGCGCCGCCAGCACCGCTTGCAGCTCCGGCGGCACCGTACCGGCGGCACGGGCCGCCTCCAGCGCCTGTGTGGCCTTGGCGCGAGGCACATAATCCGGGTCGCGGCGGGACAGGGCAAACTCCGCCAGCTTCATGGGGTTGGAGCGGTAGGAGGACGTCTCGCCGGAGGGGATCAGCTCGTCGGTGGTGGTCACCTCGTCCCGCAGGACGGAGGCCACCTGCATGAGAAGATCGTCGGACAGGGCGGGGATAGCCGGCCACTCGGCAATATTGGGGCCGTATTTCAGGGGTGCATCCGGCTGCGCCTTGCCAAAGCCGAAGTAGGCCCGGCGGTCGTACACCGCACGGTCAAACCGGCGCTGCACCGGCGCGGGCGGCGTGTAGTCCACGTCGGCGGCAGAGGTAAGGACACCGTGGTTCCGCGCCGTGGCGGCGATGGAGCGGGCGTCCATAAGGATGACGCCGGCCAGCTGACCGTCGGCGGGCTTGGAGCCCTCCCGGTTGGGGAAGTTGCGGGTGGTGTGGCGGATGGACAGGCCGTTGTTGGCGGGTACATCCCCCGCGCCGAAGCAGGGGCCGCAGAAGCAGGGCTTGAACAGCGCGCCGGAGGCCAGCAGGGACTGCTGGACGCCGTTTTCCATCAGCTCCAGATTGACGGGGACGGAGGGCGGATACACCGACAGGGAGAAATAGCCGCTGCCGGTGTCGTGGCCGTCCAGAATGGTGGCGGCCTCGGCGATGTTGTCGTACATGCCGCCGGCACACCCGGCGATGACGCCCTGATCCACCACCAGCTTGCCGTCCACCAGCTTATCCGTCAGGTGCAGGCCCGCCTTGCCGCCGAACTGGGCGGCGGCGCGCTTCTCCACCTCCCGCAGGTGGTCGCCGGGGTCGTGGAGCAGCTCGCGGAGCGTCACCGCCTCGGAGGGGTGGAACGGCAGGGCGGCCATAGGCTCCATACGGTCAAGGTCGATGGTGATCATGCCGTCGTAGTACGCGCCGTCCTGCGGGTGCAGGGCGGTAAACGTCTCCGGACGGCCATGGAGAGCCAGATAGTCCGCCACGGTGCCGTCCGTCTCCCAGATGGAGCTGAGGCAGGCGGTCTCCGTGGTCATCACGTCGATGCCGATGCGGTAGTCCATGGGCAGGCGGGATACGGCGGGGCCGGCAAATTCCAGCACCTTGTTCTTCACGAAGCCGTTTTTGTACACCGCACCGCACAGGGCGATGGCCACATCGTGGGGGCCGACGCCGTGGGGCGGCTGGCCGGTGAGCCACACCAGAATGACCTCCGGCGCGGCGATATCATAGGTGTTTTTCAGCAGCTGCTTGACGATCTCCGGGCCGCCCTCCCCCACGCCCATGGTGCCCAGCGCACCGTAGCGTGTGTGGCTGTCGGAGCCCAGGATCATGCGGCCGCAGCCGCTCATCATCTCCCGTGCGTACTGGTGGATCACCGCCTGATTGGCGGGGACATAGTCGCCGCCGTACTTGATGGCGGCGGACAGGCCGAACACATGGTCGTCCTCGTTGATGGTGCCGCCCACGGCGCACAGGCTATTGTGGCAGTTGGTCAGCACATAGGGTACAGGGAACTCCGTCATGCCGCTGGCCTTGGCGGTCTGGATCACGCCCACATAGGTGATATCGTGGGAGATGAGGCTGTCAAAGGTCAGGTGCAGCAGGCCGTCCCCCGCCGGGGTATCGTGGCGGCGGAGGATCTGGTAGGCCATGGTCTTTTCCCGCGCCGCCGGTACGGCAGCCTCGGCGGGGGTGGGGACGCCGCCCTGTAGGGTGACGCCTCCGTGGTGTAACTGGATCATATGGTCACGCTCCTTTTCGGAGAATTTTAACAGGTATATCCTATGAATACCAGTATAACAGATTTTTCCCGTATCGCAAGCCCCAAAATGAAAGTGCGCGAATTATTTATTGCATTTTATCCGTCTTATTTTCCATATTTTTCGTATTATCAAGAAAGTTTTCCGTCATTTATGAAATTTACTGTTTTTTAACTTGCAAAGAGACGGTTGCCGCGCTATAATCGGAGCAACAGGATAAAAGGCCCGCATCCGGTGCGGGGGAAAGGAACGCATCATGGTCGAAAGAAACAACGGTATTCTGGAACGCTATACGGGGCCGCTGAGCCGCCGTATCCAAGAGGAATACGCCATCGGAGAGGAGTTCTACCACGGCGAGGTCAAGAAGGGCCTGCGAAACAGCGACGGCACAGGCGTGCTGGCAGGCGTCACCAAGGTGGGCAGCGTGCAGGGCTACCTGCTGCAGGACGGCCAGCGTGTGCCTACCCCCGGCCGCCTGTACTACCGGGGCATCGAGCTGAACGACATCGTGGAGGCACACCGCAAGGCCGGCACCTTCGGCTTTGAGGAGGTGGCCTACCTGCTGCTGATGGGCTTCCTGCCCACCAAGGACGAGCTGGCGCGGTTTGACCGGATCATGAGTCAGGCGCGAAAGCTGCCGGAGGGCTTTACCGAGGGCATGATCATGCGCCACCCCAGCGAGAACATGATGAACGAGCTGGCCCGCAGCGTGCTGAGCCTGTACTCCTACGACCCCGACCCGGACAATACGTCCATCGCCAATCTGCTGCTGCAGTCCGTGAAGCTCATCGGCTGCTTCCCCTCCATCGTGGCCAATTCCTACGCGGTGAAGCGCCACTATTTCCAAGGGGACTCCCTGCACATCCACTTCCCCGTTCCGGAGCTGTCCACGGCGGAGAACTTCCTGCGGATGATCCGGCCGGACACCAACTACACGGAAGAAGAAGCCCATCTGCTGGATATGATGCTCATGGTCCACGCGGAGCACGGCGGCGGCAATAACTCCACCTTCGTGTGCCGCGCCATGTCCTCCAGCGGGACGGACACCTACAGCGCCATTGCCGGCGCCGTCGGCTCTTTGAAGGGCCCGCTCCACGGCGGTGCCAACGCCAAGGTCATGGAGATGTTCCATTACATCAAGGAGAACGTAGACCCCCATGACGACGGCTCCATCCGGGATTATCTGAACAAGCTGCTGGACAAGGAGGCGGGCGACCGCTCCGGCAAGCTGTACGGCCTCGGTCACGCGGTATACACCATCTCCGATCCCCGCGCTGTGCTGCTGAAGAAGTACGCCCAGCATCTGGCGGAGATCAAGGGCTATGCCGAGGACTTCGCCCTTTTGCAGAAGGTGGAGGAGCTGGGCATCCCGCTGGTGCAGGAGCGCCGCCACGACGACACGCCGCTGTGCGCCAACGTGGATATGTACTCCGGTCTGGTATACACCATGCTGGGCATCCCGCCGGATGTGTTCACGCCGCTGTTTGCCTCCGCCCGTATCGCGGGCTGGTGCGCCAACCGCATGGAGGAGCTGATCACCTGCCGCCGCATCATGCGTCCGGCGTATCGCGCCGTCACTATCCACGGGCATTACATCCCCATGGAGGAGCGGACGGCACACCTCACCGATGTTCCCAACGACTAACGCTGAAAAAGGCTCCCGGCCAGTTGAACTGGCCGGGAGCCTTTTTCAGCGGATCTGTCCGTCGCCGGTGACAACGTATTTGTAGGTGCTCAGCTCATCCAGCCCCATGGGGCCGCGGGCGTGGAGCTTCTGGGTGGAGATGCCCATCTCGCAGCCCAGGCCGAACTCGCCGCCATCGGTAAAGCGGGTGGAGACATTGACATACACGGCGGCACTGTCCACCTGACGGGTGAACTGCCGGGCAGCGGCGGCATCCTCCGTTACGATGCAGTCGCTGTGGTGGGTGGAGTGGGCGGCGATGTGGGAAATGGCCTCATCCAGACTGTCCACCACCGCCACAGCCAGAATATAATCGAGGAATTCGGTATCGAAATCCGTATCCGCAGCAGGCGTACCGTCGATGACGGCGGCGGCGCGTCGGTCAAGGCGCAGCTCCACCGGCTGCTGCCCGGCGGCAATACGCTCGTCCACCAACGCCCGGCGCAGCATGGGCAGGAACTCGTCCGCCACGGCGGCATGGACAAGGCAGACCTCCTCGGCGTTGCAGACGGAGGGGCGGCTGGTCTTGGCGTTGGTGATGATCCGCACCGCCTTTTCCAGATCGGCGGCAGCGTCCACATAGACATGACAGATGCCGGTGCCCGTCTCGATGCAGGGGACGGCGGCGTTCTCCACGCAGGCGCGGATCAGCCCCGCGCCGCCCCGGGGGATCAGCAGATCCACCAGACCGCGGGCCTGCATGATGTCGTTGGCGCTCTGGTGGCTGGTATCCTCCACGATGTTGACGATGTCCGCATCACCGCCGGCGGCGGTGATGCCGTCCTTCAGCGCGCCCACGATGGCGCGGCAGGAGCGGTAGGCCTCCCGCCCGCTGCGGAGCATGCAGACGTTGCCGCTCTTGACGGCCAGCGCCGCCGCGTCAGAGGTGACATTAGGACGGCTTTCATAGATGATAGCCACCAGCCCCAGCGGCACCTGCACCTTTGTGATGGTCATGCCGTTGGGCCGGGTGAACTGATCCAGCACGCGGCCGGTGTGGTCGGGCAGCGCGGCGGCGGCGCGAACGCCGTCAGCCATGGCGCGGATACGCCCCTCGTCCAGCCGCAGACGGTCCAGCATAACGGCGGAGATATGCCCCTGTGCGTCCGCCATGTCCTGCCCGTTGGCCTCAAGAATGGTGGGGATATGAGACTCCAGCGCGTCCGCCATGGCCAGCAGGAGGCGGTTTTTCTCCTCCTCACCGGCGGCACTCAGTGCGGGCCACGCCGCCTTCGTCCGTTTCAAAAGCTCCATAGTTGTCATATAACAGCCCTCCCTGTCAGAAATCTGGTACCCACGGCTCTGCCCTCGGCAATGTCGTACAGCACCTCCGGCTTGCTGCCGTTGGCGATGACCATTTCGCAGCCGGCGGCGGTGGCGATGGCGGCGGCGCGGAGCTTGGTGACCATGCCGCCGGTGCCGAGGCCGGTGCTGCTGTCCTCCGCCAGCGTGTAGAGGTCGTCGTCCACCCGCTCCACCGTGGAGATCAGGTGGGCGTCGGCGTGGCGGCGGGGGTCGCGGTCGTACAGGCCGTCAATGTCCGAAAGCAGCACCAGCAGGTCGGCGGAGATCGTGGCTGCCACCGCCGCGGACAGGGTATCGTTGTCGCCGATGACGATCTCATCGGTGGAGACGGTGTCGTTCTCGTTGAGAACGGGCAGCGCGCCCAGCTCCAGCAGACGGCCGAGGGTGTTGTGGAAATTCTCCTTCCGGGCGCCGTCGGCAATGTCCGGTGCGGTGATGAGGAGCTGTGCCACGGTGTGGTTATACTCCGTGAACAGCTTGTCGTAGATATACATCAGCTCGCACTGTCCCACGGCGGCGGCCGCCTGCTTGGTGGGCATATCGGCGGGACGCCCCGGCAGATTCAGCTTCCCCACGCCCATGCCGATGGCGCCGGAGGACACCAGAATGATCTGATGCCCCGCGTTCTTCAGGTCGCTGAGCACCTTGCACAGCCGCTCCATCCGCTGGATGTTCAGACGCCCCGTGGCGTGAGCCAGCGTGGAGGTGCCCACCTTTACAACGATACGCATACCATCTCTCCCTTTCGGCCCGTTCGGGCCGTTGTTTTTTTGCACATTATAGGGCAATGCTTTTCAAATTGCAAGGGCTGTCCGGTGGTAAATTGGTACGGCGCTCTTTTTTGCTTTACTGTGTTGCTTTTTGCCGGAGATATGCTATAATCTGGCCAGAATATCACCAAGGAGGTCTGTCTATGAAGGCATTGCTCATCAATGGAAGTCCCCATGAACGGGGCTGCACCTACACGGCGCTGTCCGAGCTGGCGCGGACGCTGGAGGCCGAGGGCATCGAGACGGAGATCATACAGGCCGGCGCACGCACCACCCACGGCTGCATCGCCTGCGGCAAGTGCCGCGAGACCGGTAAATGCGTGTTTGACGATGTGGTGAATGAGACCGCGTCCAAGCTGGCCGAGGCCGACGCGCTGGTCATCGGCGCACCGGTGTACTACGCCTCTCCCGCCGGCGGCGCTATCTCCTTTATGGATCGGCTGTTTTACAGCACCTGCATCGATATGACCATGAAGGTGGGCGCGGCGGTGGTATCCTGCCGCCGGGGCGGCAACACCGCCAGCTTCGACGTGCTGAACAAGTATTTCACCATCGCCGGGATGCCCATCGCCAGCAGCCAGTACTGGAATATGGTGTACGGCAACACGCCGGAGGAGGTCCGCAAGGATCTGGAGGGTCTCCAGACCATGCGGACGCTGGGACGGAACATGGCGTTTCTTATGAAATCCATTGCGCTGGGCAAGGCGCAGTACGGCCTGCCGGAGAAGGAAAAATCCATCGTCACCAGCTTCCACCACGACTAAAGCAAAAAAACAGGGTTGCTTTTTTCCGCCGAGAGAGTAGAATGGCGGTACGCATTCCTGAACAACGGAGGTACATATTCATGACATATCAGGAGATCCTGAACAACGCCCGCACCTGCATGGGCCCCTACTGCAAGTCCTGCCCCACCTGCAACGGCCTTGCGTGCAAGAACACCGTACCCGGCCCCGGCGCCAAGGGTATCGGCACCGGCTTCATCCGCAACTATCAGAAGTGGCAGGAGCTGTGCGTCAACATGGACACCATCTGCGAGAACAAGCCGGTGGACACGTCCTATAGCTTCTTCGGCAAGCAGGTGGTGCTGCCTGTGTTCGCCGCTCCCGTAGGCGCTATGCAGCTGCACTACGGCGATAAGTACGACGACCTGACCTACAACGACATTCTGGTGTCCGCCTGCGCCGACGCCGGCATCGCCGCCTTCACCGGCGACGGCACCAACCCCGCCGTCATTGAGGCGGCAGCGGAGGCGCTGAAGAAGAACCACGGCTGCGGCGTACCCACGGTGAAGCCCTGGAACATGGCGCTGGTGGAGGAGAAGATGGCGCTGGTCAAGGCCGCCGATCCCATTGCCATCGCCATGGATATCGACGCGGCGGGCCTGCCCTTCCTGAAGAACCTGACCCCTCCCGCCGGCAGCAAGACGGTAGAGGAGCTGCGTCAGATCGCGGAGAAGGCGGAGAAGCCCTTCATCCTCAAGGGCATCATGACGGTGGCCGGCGCGAAGAAGGCGCTGGAGGCCGGTGCCAGCGGCATCGTGGTCAGCAACCACGGCGGCCGCGTGCTGGATCAGTGCCCCGCCACGGCGGAGGTGCTGCCCGCCATCGCCGATGCGGTGGGCGGTCAGATGACCATTCTGGTGGACGGCGGCATCCGCACCGGCATGGACGTGTTCAAGGCGCTGGCGCTGGGCGCAGACGCCGTGCTGATCGGCCGTCCCTTTGTGAACATGGTCTACGGCGGCGGTGCCGAGGGCGTGCAGGTCTATGTGGACAAGCTGAAGGCCGAGCTGGCTGACACCATGGCCATGTGCGGCGCACACTGCCTGGCCGACATCAAGCGCTCCATGATCTTCGGCTACTGAGCGTAAAAATCCCCATCAAGACCGGGAGCTGAACGGCTCCCGGCCTTTTCACCGCATATAAAAAAGAACCGTATGCCGTGGCATACGGTTCTTTTTTATATGGCTCTTTCTTACAGAAGCGCGGGGATGGCGCACAGCTCCTCCACCGTCACGTCCACGCTGTCGTTGGCAGGCGCAGCGCCGGGGCGGCGGTAGTATACGGTCTTCATGCCGTATCCCCTGCCGCCCGCCATGTCGGAGGTCAGGGAGTCCCCGATGATGGCGGCCTCCGCCGGGGTCACAGGCACCTCCCGCCCCTCATTGACCTCCCGGAAGGCGGCGTCAAAAAACAGCGGCGAGGGCTTGGACACGCCGATACGCTCGGAGATGAAGAAGTGGGTGAAGCAGTCCTTCATGCCCGCCAGCGCCAGCCGGTGGAGCTGCTGCTCGTAGGGGCCGTTGCTGGCCGCCGCCAGTATGTACCGGCTGCGCAGGGTCTCCAGCAGATCCTTGGCGCCCTCTACGGGGATGGCGCTCTCATGGAGGGCGGTGCGGAAGTACTTTTCAAATACTGTACCGTCAAATGCGATATCCAGCGCGGCGAACACCTTGTTCCAGCGGATCTTCTCCAGCTCCGGGAAGGTCAGCGTTCCCTCCTCGATCTGCCGCCAGAGCTTGTTGTTCTCCCGATGGAACACATCGTACATCCACGGCTCGTAGGGCCGCAGGCCGAAGTGGGCAAAGCCCTCCTCCATGGTCTGGCGGATATAGGCGTCGAAGTCCAGCAGGGTGTTGTCGATGTCGATGAGGATCAGTTTCATAGGCGGCTCCCTTCGTTTTTCTCCCGTTCAGCATACCACATCGGCGGCGGCGATGCAATGCACAGGTGAAAATTTCAAAAAACGGCACATGAGGGAGCAAAAAAGCCCCCTCATTTTCCATATATGGGTACATTCTGCACAATTCACCCCGGTTCTTCTGGCGAAAAGTCTGGTGGTAAATATGCTTGCTTTACCGCGCGGGCGGTGATATACTCTGCTCTTGCAGCCTTTATGAAAATGGGATATATTTGTAAATTGAGATCGAAATTTGGAAGTTAGGAGGTACAGAATGAAGAAGATCGAGATGACCACCGGTTCCCTCTGGAAGAACATCCTGCTGTTCAGCCTGCCGCTGATGCTGACGCAGCTGCTGGAGGTGCTGTTCAACCTGAGCGACGTGGCGGTGGTGGGTAAGTTTGCCAGCTATCAGGCGCTGGGCTCCGTTGGCTCCACGTCCACGCTGGTGACGCTGTTCGCCGGATTCCTCATCGGCATGGGCGCCGGCGTCAATGTGGCGGTGGCTCGTGCGCTGGGTATCGGCAGCGAGGAGGAGACGGAAAAAACCATCCACTCGGCATTCATCATCTGTACCATCTTCGGTGTCGTGGTGTGTCTGGCCTGCAACCTGTTTGCCCGCCAGATGCTGGAGATGCTGAACACCAAGGAGGAGCTGATGGACGGCGCGGTGCTGTACCTGAAGATCTTCTCCCTCGGTATGCCCGCCATGGCCATCTACAACTGCGGCAACGGCGTAATGAGCGCCGCAGGCGACACCAAGCGCCCCCTGCTGTATCTGACCATCGCCGGTGCGCTGAACGTGGCGCTGAACCTGTTCTTCGTCATCGGCCTGCACATGGCGGCGGACGGTGTGGCACTGGCCAGCGCCATCGCCCAGTGCGTATCGGCGGCGCTGATCGTGGCGCACCTGCTGCGGCGGAAGGATTCCTGCCGTCTGGATCTGCGGAAGCTGCGGATCCACAAGATGGCATCCAAGCGCATTCTGATGATGGGCGTCCCCTCCGGCCTGCAAAACGCCATTTTCGCCATCGCCAACCTGTTCGTGCAGGTGGGCGTCAACTCCTTCGACGCGGTCATGGTGTCCGGCAACGCGGCGGCCGCCAACGCCGACACGCTGGTGTTCAATATGATGGCGGCGTACTACACCGCCTGCGCCAGCTTCGCCAGCCGGAACTGGGGCGCGGGAAACAAGGACCGCATCCTCAAGAGCTTCTATATCAGTTTACTCTATGCCTTCCTCACCGGCGCGCTGTTCGGCGGCGCTATGCTGCTGTTCGGCCGGCAGTTCCTGGGCCTGTTCGCCAATGAGACGGCGGTCATCGACGCGGGCATGGACCGGCTGTGGATCATGGGCTTCTCCTACTGCGTATCCCCGCTGATGGACGCCAGCATCGCAGCCGCCCGCGGTATCGGCAAGAGCATCGCCCCCACCGTCATCGTCATCATGGGCTCCTGCGTGTTCCGCGTTATCTGGATCTATACCATCTTCGCTTATTTCCACACCATTCCCTCCCTGTACCTGCTGTACATCTTCTCCTGGGCCATCACCGGCGTCGCGGAGTACATTTACTTCCGCGCCAGCTACAAAAAGTGCATGACCGAGATGCAGATGTGGTAACTATAGAAAAAGAAATGACCCGCTCTCGCGGGTCATTTCTTTTTACGTGCATCAGCCGATGGTGACGCTGGTGTTCTTGGGCAGCTGCTTCTTGGCGGCCTTGGGGATGGACAGCTGCAAAATGCCGTTTTCAAACTTCGCGGTCACATCCTCCGGCTCCACATCCTCGCCCACGTAGAAAGTACGGCTGCAGGCGCCGGCATAGCGCTCCTGACGGATGTACTTGCCCTTCTTGTCGGACTGCTCCTTATCCAGACCCTTGGATGCCTGAATGGTCAGGTAGCCGTTCTTCAGCTCCACGTTCACCTCGTCCTTGGTGAAGCCGGGCAGGTCGACATCCAGCTCGTAGGTACCCTCCGTCTCGCGGACATCGGTCTTCATCAGGTTCTTGGCGTGCTTGCCGTACAGGGGATCGCGGCCCTGCGGGACCATCATGCCAAAGGGATCGGAAAAGAAATCATCAAACAGGTTCTCACCAAAAATGCTGGGCAACATATGTCATACCTCCATTCGTACTGCGGCGCACCCTGTGGGACGCCGTCTCTATATTACCCTCATTGTGTAAACATCTTGACCCTCTCGTCGGGGCTTTTCGCATCCCCTCTCTCAAGGTTCGGCTTTATTATAGCGCCGATTTTAGCACTGTCAAGAGACGAGTGCTAATGTTCACAAAAGTAGCAAAGTCTGTTCACAAAATATGCAATAAGTCCCGGAAACGCCGGTGTTCAGGAAAAATTTACAGGTTTTTTCCCTGCGCCCTTTGACTTTATAGAACGGCGCGACTATAATACTTTGCAAAAATACGTCTGCAAGGAGGCGCTTGTATGAAAGAGGTCAAGACCCCGAAGAAACCGCTGCTATACTATTATATTGTGGCGCTGCTGGTGCTGCTGCTGTTCAACTTCTTCGCCATGCCGCTGCTGGCACGGCAGCAGGTGGAGGAGGTGGACTACGGCACCTTCATGACCATGACGGAGAATAAGGAGATCGGCGAGGTGGAGATCGAGTCCAACCAGATCATCTTCACCAACAAGGACGGCAGTAAGATCTACAAGACCGGCGTGCTGGACGACCCTGAGCTGGTAGACCGGCTCCACGCCTCCGGCGCGGAGTTCGCCAGCCAGATCGTGGAGCAGATGTCCCCGTTCCTGAGCATCCTGGGCTGGGTGCTGCCGCTGATCATCTTCATTGCCATCGGCCAGTTCATGGCCAAGAAGCTGACGGATAAGGCCGGCGGCGGCGCAGGCTCCATGATGTTCGGCATGGGCAAGTCCAACGCCAAGATCTACGTCCAGTCCACGGACGGCGGCATCCGCTTTGCCGACGTGGCCGGTGAGGACGAGGCCAAGGAGAATTTGCAGGAGGTGGTCAACTACCTCCACGACCCCAGCAAGTACCGAGAGATCGGCGCCTCCATGCCCAAGGGCATCCTGCTGGTAGGCCCTCCGGGCACCGGCAAGACCATGCTGGCCAAGGCCGTGGCCGGCGAGTCCAACGTGCCGTTCTTCTCCATCTCCGGCTCGGAGTTTGTGGAGATGTTCGTGGGCATGGGCGCGTCCAAGGTGCGCGACCTGTTCAATCAAGCCAAGGAGAAGGCGCCCTGCATCGTGTTCATCGACGAGATCGACGCCATCGGCCAGAAGCGCAGCGGCGGTCAGTACGGCGGCAACGATGAGCGGGAGCAGACGCTGAACCAGCTCCTGACGGAGATGGACGGCTTTGCTGACAACACCGGCGTCATCATCCTCGCCGCCACCAACCGGCCCGAGTCCCTTGACCCTGCGCTGACCCGTCCCGGACGGTTCGACCGCCGCGTGCCGGTGGAGCTGCCCGACCTGAAGGGCCGCGAGGATATCCTGAAGGTACACGCCAAGAAGGTCAAGCTGGCGGAAAACGTGGACTTCAACGTGGTGGCGCGCATGGCCTCCGGCGCCTCCGGCGCGGAGCTTGCCAACATCGTCAACGAGGCGGCGCTCCGCGCCGTCCGGGACGGACGCAAGCTTGTGACCCAGTCCGATCTGGAGGAGAGCATTGAGGTGGTCATCGCCGGGTATCAGAAGAAAAACGCCATCATGACAGACCATGAGAAGAAGATCGTGGCCTACCACGAGATCGGCCACGCGCTGGTGGCGGCGCGGCAGACCAACTCCGCACCGGTGCAGAAGATCACCATTATCCCACGCACCTCCGGCGCACTGGGCTACACCATGCAGGTGGAGGAGGGCAACCACTACCTGATGAACAAGGAGGAGCTGGAGAACAAGATCGCCACCCTCACCGGTGGCCGTGCCGCCGAGGAGATCGTGTTCCACTCCATCACCACCGGTGCCTCCAACGACATCGAGCAGGCCACCAAGCTGGCCCGGGCCATGCTTACCCGCTACGGCATGAGCGACGAGTTCGGCATGGTGGCGCTGGAGACGGTGCAGAACCAGTATCTCGGCGGTGACACCTCCCTCGCCTGCGCCGCCGGTACGCAGGAGAAGATCGACCAGCTGGTGGTAGACCTTGTCCGCCGCCAGCATGAAAAGGCCGTGCAGCTCCTGACCGGCGACCGGGAGAAGCTGGATCAGCTGGCCCAATACCTATACGAAAAAGAGACGATCACCGGCGAGGAGTTCATGAAGATCCTCAACGGCTGACGCAGGAAGGAGGGCCTATGGCCCGCATCATAGAGATCACCGATTTTTCCGCGCCGGAGCTGGATGTCTACGCCCGCGCCACAGAAAACCAACTGGTCAACCGCGCCGACCCGGCCAACGCCCTGTTCATTGCGGAGAGTCCTCTGGTCATCGGACGGGCACTGGACGCAGGCTGCGTGCCGGTGTCGTTCCTCATGGAGCCGCAGCACATCCCCGGCAAGGGTGCGGAGCTCCTGCACCGCTGCGACCCGGACATTCCCGTCTACACCGCGGCGCTGGATGTGCTGACCCAGCTCACCGGCTTCCATCTGACACGGGGGATGCTGTGCGCCATGCGGCGGCCTCCCCTGCCCTCCGTGGCGGAGGTGTGCGCCGGTGCGCGGCGCATCGCCGTGCTGGAAAATGTGATGAACCCTACCAACGTGGGAGCCATCTTCCGGTGCGCGGCGGCACTGGGCATGGACGCGGTGCTGCTGACCCGGCAGGGCAGCGACCCGCTGTACCGGCGGGCATCCCGGGTCAGCATGGGCAACGTGTTCCTTGTGCCGTGGACGTATCTGCCGGAGGAGGGCGACTGGACGGAGACGCTGCACGCGCAGGGCTTCACCACAGCGGCGATGGCGCTGCGGCAGGACTCCCTGCGGCTGGACGATCCCCGGCTGCTGCGGGCGGAAAAGCTGGCAGTGGTGCTGGGCACCGAGGGCGACGGGCTGGCGGACGGCACCATCGCCCGGTGCGACCACACGGTGATGATCCCCATGACCCACGGGGTGGACAGTCTGAACGTGGCGGCGGCCAGCGCCGTGGCCTTCTATCAGCTGGGGCTCCAATGCCAAGACAAGTAAAAAGAATCCCGCAGCCTATGCTGCGGGATTCTTTTTATGTCGGGCTTTTTACAGACCCAGCGCGGCCTTGAGGGCGTCCACGCGGTCGGTCTTCTCCCACGTCACGCCCAGATCCTCGCGGCCCATGTGGCCGTAGGCCGCCAGCTGGCGGTAGATGGGCTTGCGCAGATCCAAATCGCGGATGATGGCGGTGGGGCGCAGGTCAAAGACCTTCTCCACAGCGGCCTCCAGCTTGTCGTCGGCCACCACGCCGGTGCCGAAGGTCTCCACCAGCACGCTGACGGGACGGGCCACGCCGATGGCGTAGGCCAGCTGCACCTGGCACTTCCTGGCAAGACCGGCAGCCACCACGTTCTTGGCCACCCAGCGGGCGGCATAGGCAGCGGAGCGGTCCACCTTGGTGGGATCCTTACCGGAGAAAGCGCCGCCGCCGTGGGGGGCGCTGCCGCCGTAGGTATCCACGATGATCTTGCGGCCGGTGAGACCGGTATCGGCGGCGGGGCCGCCGTTGACGAAGCGGCCGGTGGGGTTGACGTAGATCTTCGTCTCGCCGTCCAGCAGATGGGCGGGAACGGTGGGGTTGATGACCAGCTCGATCATATCCTTGCGGATCTGCTCCAGAGAGACGTCAGGGCTGTGCTGGGTGGACAGCACCACGGTGTCCACGCGGATGGGTGCGCCGTTGTCATCGTACTCCACGGTGATCTGGGTCTTACCGTCGGGACGCAGATAGTCCACCAGACCCTGCTTGCGCACGTCGGTCAGGCGCTTTGCCATCTTCTGGGCGATGGAGATAGCCAGCGGCATCAGCTCCGGCGTCTCGTCGCAGGCGTAGCCGAACATCATGCCCTGGTCGCCGGCGCCGTTGTCCAGCTCACTCTCGCCCTTGGCCTTGGCCTCGTAGCTCTTGTCCACGCCCAGCGCGATGTCGCTGGACTGCTCGTCGATGTTGGTGATAACGGCGCAGGTGTTGCCGTCAAAGCCGTACTGGGAGCGGTCGTAGCCGATGTCCAGCACCACCTGGCGGGCGATCTTGGCGATATCCACATAGCAGCTGGTGGTGATCTCACCCATGATGTGGATCAGGCCGGTGGAGGCGCAGGTCTCGCAGGCCACGCGGCCGTTGGGGTCCTGCTCAAAGATCGCGTCCAGCACCGCGTCGGAGATCTGGTCGCAGATCTTATCGGGATGCCCCTCGGTAACGGATTCAGAAGTAAACAGATGTCTTGCCATGATAATTTCTCCTTTCTTTTGGGAACACGCAACAAAAAAAGCGCTCTGCCGAACCGACAGAGTGCTGAAGCTTTCTTGCCTTCCCTCATCTTTCGATTCGTTCGCCGGATTTGGCACCTTGAAAAAACAGGTTGCCGTGGCTTCATCGGGCCGGTCCCTTCGCCACTCTTGATAAGGTATGAACTTGTGCCATATATGATAGCAGGTTTTTTTCGGTTGTCAATAGGTTTTCCAAAAAAACCGGAAACAATTTACTTTCCGGAAACTTTTCCATTGTTCAAAAAAATGACATGACTTTTTCCGCCCTATGCGCTACAATAGGCGTTACTTGAATTTATACAGGAGGAAGTTCCCCTTGAAAAAGCTCTATGACGGGGTGCAGCGCTTCTGCGCCGCCCACCCCCGCTTTGGTATTCCCAATCTGATGCGCGTCATCGTCATCGGCAACGTGGCGGTGTACATCCTGTCCATGCTGACGGCGGCCTCCAACCCCGCCGCGCTGGACTTTCTGGCGTTTAACCTGAACGGCTTGCTCCACGGCGAGATCTGGCGCATCGTGACGTTCATTTTCTACCCCAGCGCCGGCTCCCCCTTCTGGCTGCTCATCAGCCTGTACTTCTACTACTGGATCGGCTCCACGCTGGAGCGGCAGTGGGGCACCGCCAAGTTCAATCTCTACTACTTCAGCGGTGTGCTGCTGACGGTGCTGGGTACGGTGCTGGCCAGCATCATCACCGGCAATAACTTCATCACTGTGGCGGGCACCACCTATGTGAACCTGTCCATGTTCTTCGCCTTCGCCATGCTGTTCCCGGACACCACGGTGCTTTTCATGTTCTTCCTGCCGGTGAAAATGAAGTGGCTGGCCTATCTGGACGGCGCGCTGTTCGCCTTTGACATCATCCGCGCCATCGGCCAGCACAACTGGGCGGGCGTGGTGCTGCCGGTAGTGGCGCTGCTGAACTTTGCCGTGTTCATCTGGCCGGAGGTACACTATCTGGCCGCCCGCACCAAGACGCAGTACAACCCCAAGACCGTGCAGTACAAGCAGGCGGTAAAGCAGCAGGAGAAGGAAAAGGGCTGCCACCACAAGTGCGCCGTCTGCGGCCGCACCGACACGGACTACCCCGATCTCCAGTTCCGCTATTGCAGCAAGTGCGCGGGCTACCACTGCTTCTGTCAGGATCACATCTTCAACCACGTCCACTTCACCGAGGAGTGACGCGCTGCACAAAGTCCCCCTCCGACCCTCGTGGCCGGAGGGGGATTTTTTATGTCCGCGCCGACGCGGTTCTATTTTTTCACTTTCCCTCTTGACACAGAACTGTATCATCCGTATAATACAGTTAACAACCGTACTATTCGAGTAATACAGTTTTGCAGAGAGGAGGCGAGACACATGATCTCATTCGAGGCGTTCCGCCAGACGGACGGCACGCCCATCTATCTCCAGATCATCCGCTACATCCAGCAGGGACTGGCGGCAGGCACCATACAGGACGGCGACGAGCTGCCCTCCCGGCGGGTGGTGTCGGCGCTGCTGGCGGTGAACCCCAACACGGTGCAGAAGGCGTTCAAGCAGCTGGAGGACGAGGGGCTTGTGACCTCCCGCGCCGGCGCCAAGAGCTGCATACAGGTCACGCCGGAGCAGATCGCCGCCCTGCGCCGGGAGCTGCTGGAAACGGAAATGCAGGCCATGGTGGACGCCGCCAGACGCTTGGGACTGACACGGGAGGACGCCCACCGCCTGCTGGACGCACTGTACGACAAGGAGGGAACGAACGCATGAGAAAGCATTTATCCGTGCTGGCACTGGCGGCACGCGGCACCGTATGGCGGGTCTTGACTGTCACGCTGCTGGCGGCGGCACTGTCCGGTGCGCTGCTGTGGCTGGTACCGGCGCAGGAGCCGGGCGCCGCCATCGTAGAGCCGGACGGTACAGAAACGCCGCAGTATCTTCTGGTCAATTTCTGCAAGCTGCCCGGGAAGACCGGCGCAGCCATCGCCTGTGCCGCAGGCTTTGCCGCCCTGCTGGCGGCGCTGAGTCTCAACGGCTGCGGCTACGGGGCGAAAACCGGCTGCACCGTGCAGCGCCTGCGGGTCGGTGAGGGCTCGCTGTGCCTGTGGTGGACGCTGTACTACGCCGTGTGCGTGCTGTTCTACTGGGCGGTGATGGCGGCGGTGTTCACGGCGGTGGTGAAGCTGCGGATCGACGCATGGACGCCGCCCCCGTACTACGGGTATACCATCGGCGGGCAGACCCTGCTGCTGACGGTGTACGGCGGCAAATTTCTGCACCACCTGCTGCCCCTGCGGGACGCCACCGTGTGGGTGGAAAACCTGCTGCTGACGGCGCTGTGTGCCGCGGCTGCCTCCCAATTCTCCCACGCACAGCGCCGGGGACGCTTCAGCATCGCGCCCTTGCTGGCGCTGGCGCTGACCATTCTCAGCTTTTTCTTCCCCATGGGCTCCAGCACCACCCTGCTGGTGTGCCTGGCCGCCGCGTTGGCACTGGGCATCACGCTATGGCAATTCCAGAAAGGAGAGACGGACGATGACGGAGAAACGGACTTCCGCACTGCGCAGAGCACTTGAGCGCATCCTGCCCCCCAACGTACCGGCGAGCACCATGCACGGCATCATCGTCGGCAGTCTGGCCATCGGTACGCTGACGGCTGCCATCGACTTCACCGTCCGGTACAGCGCCACTTACCGGGGTATGTTCTACTGGGACGGACGGCTGATGGACACGGCGCTGATGGGCCGTTTCTCCGCTTACGCGGAGCCGGTGGTCATCGTGTTCGGCGTGGTGGTGCTGCTGGCGCTGCTGTCCGCCGTGATGCTGTACAGCTCCTACTATCTGGGTGGACGCAGCATCTACCTGATGCGCCGCCTGCCCGATGGACGGCAGACCCTGCGGCGTCAGGTGTGGACAGTGCCGCTGCTGTGGGCTGTGTGCGCCGCCGCGCTGGGCGCGCTGGTGCTGGGCCTGTGCTACGGGGCGTGGTACTGCATCACCCCCGGCCAGTGCCTTCCCACGGAGGAGAATGTCCAGCGGGTCATGAACGCCATTGCCGCGTCGCCCTATTCGCACTACTACGGTTAAGGAGGGATCACATATGCTTGAGATCAGCCATATCAGCAAGAAATACGGTTCCAAGGAGGCGCTGCACGATGTATCCCTGACGCTGCCACGCGGGCAGATCGTGGGGCTGTTCGGGGAGAACGGCGCGGGCAAGACCACGCTGATGAAGTGCGTGCTGGGTCTTGTGCGGCACGAGGGCGCGGTGACGCTGGACGGCGCCGCCATCGACCGTACCAACATCGACCGGCTCAGCTTCGCCACCTGCGAGCACTCCTTCTTCCCCGCTCTGACGGCGGCGGCCCACCGGGACTTCTACGCCGCCCACTTCCCCCGCTTCAACGACAAGCGGTTTCAGCGCCTGATGGACTTCTTCTCCCTGCCCATGGACAAGAAGCTGCGCAGCTTCTCCGCCGGTATGCAGAACCAGTTCGAGGTCATCATGGCGCTGTCGCAGGGCGCGGACTATATCCTGATGGATGAGCCCTTCGCGGGCAACGACATCTTCAACCGGGAGGACTTCTACAAGGTGCTGCTGGGCATCCTGACGGAGCAGGAGACGGTGCTGCTGAGCACCCATCTCATTGAGGAGGTCAAGGACTGTATCTCCCGCGCCGTCCTCATCCGGGAGGGCGTCATCGTGGGCGACTGCACCGCCGACGCGCTGGAGGAGTCCGGCCGCGACCTGATGACCTACATCAAGGAGACGTACCACTACCGGGCCGACCGGGTCAGCCGCGCACTGGGCGAGCTGACGGACGGAGAGGCGGGTGAGGACGGATGAAGCGCTGTCTGACGGCTGCGGCGGCGATGCTGGTGCTGGCCGCCGTCCTGCTCCCCGCCCTGTCCCTGCGGCTGGACGGCACCGCCACTCCCCTGCCCTACACCGTCGCCCTTGCACGGGGCGACATCGCGGCGGCGGAGGGTCTGCGCTTTCGCACCGCCATCAAGTACGGCTCCCAGCTGCGCTGGGATACCGTCTACAACGTACACGACAACACATGGGACACCACCCACCGTCTGGTGAACGACCAGGGCAGCGGCCGCCTTAGTTTCTACGACCGGCAGCAGGAGCGGGAGGCGCTCTACTACGGCCGCTACACCGACCGGCGGTATATCTCTCTGATGGTGCAGCCGGACGACCCGCTGATGACCCGTCTCATCCAAGGCTATCAGGCCCATGAGGAGAACAGTTCCCACGGCAGGGGTTATACCGAGCGGATACGGCTGCGGGAGCTCTACGACACCTATCCCCTGTACCTGTCCTCGGACTATGGGGATCTGAGCCTGCTGCTGCGGGACAGCGGCAGCGTCTACTACGCCGACAGCTATCCCGCCTTCGACAAGCTCCGTATCCCCGTGGGGGAGACGGACTGGGTGGAGCCGACCCTCTATTGCTACGCAGGCAACTACTACGGAGGCGACCAGATGTATCTGTCCGGCGACACCACGCTCCACGCGGAGAATCGCTTCACCCCCTTCTCCATCGGATGGGAGGACGGCTTTCTGACCACGGTGGGCTTTGCCGCCGACGCAGACCCCCAGCCGGAGTGGGCGCCGGAGGGCTTCGGCCTGTGGTATGCCCCAATGGAGCTGAACAGCTACACCTTCTCCGCCGGAAGCGGCTACTTCTTGCAGGTTCCGGACATGGCGCGGCTCCGGCTGGTCTATCCGCTGGATATCGCCGAGCAGCGGGTGGTGGGTCTGCAATTCACCTATGACCAGTCCGAGATCCTGCTGACCACGGTGGAGAACGGGCAGTACGTCCTGCGGGTGCTGGACGCCGGGGACTTTCGCTGCAAGCAGAGGTTGGTGGTGAATGAGGACGTGAAGCTGCAGTACTTCACCACCTCTATCATGATGACGCAGAACGGCACGTCCTACGAGCTGGACTTCTACAACTATGTGCTGCCGGTCTACAACAGCACCGATGACCTGCTGGTGGCCTGCATCAGGGATCACCTCACCGTGCTGCGTCCCGGCGGCGACGGCTGGGTGGTGGACTTTTCCTTCGAGATGGCGTGGCCGAGGTGGAACGAGGACGGGCAACTCATCTGGAGCGACCTCCGCTATCCGCTGGACGCCAGCATCTACGGGTATGACTATGGCTACATCGACGGCTTCGGGCACCCGGGGCTTTCAGATGCACTGGACGATATCTCCATGCTCTACCGGGACGGCAAGCTGGCGCTTGCCACCGGCGACAGCGATGGGACCTACACGCTGGTGTCGGTGTACGACCACACCGGTATGCTGTACGGCGCGGTCCTCAAGGCGGGACTGTCCACGCAGGCGGTTGGCGGCCCGTGGATGTTCTTCGACCCCACGCGCCGCACAGAGGTTCTCTGGGAGTGAGCGCACAGGTAAAGCCTCCGGTCTGACCGGAGGCTTTACTTTTTGTTTCTGTCCGGGAAAATGTTTCTTGACAAACGCCGTTTTGCGGTGATACACTCTGTATATAAGGCAGATTCTGCCGCGTACAAGTGCATATCGATCGGACGATGGGATCGGGAGAGATCGCAGTTGCGGCGCCGAAGGGGAACGCAGAAGCTCTCAGGCAAAAGGACCGGTTCCGGACGATACTCCGAAAAGGCCGGACGGCAACGCCCGACCACCGAAGGTGCAACCTCCCGGCGGGAGGGAATCTCTCAGGTAACTCAACGGGGGCACAAGGCCGTGATGAGCGGTTTTGTGTCCTTTTTTGCTGCCCAAAAAACGATCCATGATCTTGAAGGAGGAAAAACGTATGAGCGAGCTGAAGCGTACCCAGCTGTATGACGTCCATGTGGCCGCCGGTGCGGAAATGGTGGACTTCGGCGGATGGGAGATGCCCATTCAGTACCCCGCCGGCATTATTGCCGAGCACCTGTATACCCGGCAGGTGTGCAGTCTGTTCGATGTGTCCCACATGGGACGGCTGCTCATTGAGGGCCCGGAGCGTCAGGCCTTTTTGCAGCACGTGCTGACCAGCAACGTGGCGGCACTGGATGTGGGTCTGGCACAGTACTGCATCATCGCCAATGAGAACGGCGGCGCCGTGGACGATGCCTACCTCTATATGTTCGAGGCGGACAACTATCTGCTGGTGGTGAACGCCGCCAACACGGAGAAGGATCTGGTGCATCTGCGCGCCGCGCTGGCTGGCTTCGACTGCACCATCACCGACATCTCCAAGGAGTGGGCGGCTATCGCCGTGCAGGGTCCCAAGTGCAAGGAGCTGCTGATGGGCCTCAACGGCGGCAAGCAGCTGACCGAGCCCATGAAGAACGCGCTGGGCATCGTGTCGCTGGAGGGTCACGAGGCCCGCGTGGCCAAGACCGGCTACACCGGCGAGCCTCTGGGCTATGAGGTCTATGTCCGCAGCGCCGACGCCGCGTGGCTGTGGAACCGTCTGGTGGAGCTGGGCGCGCGTCCCGCCGGTCTGGGCGCCCGCGATACCCTGCGTATGGAGGCGTCCCTGCCCCTGTACGGTCACGAGATGGGTACCGCCCCCGACGGCAGCGAGATCCCCATCTTCGCTGTGCCGCTGGCCAAGTTCGCCGTCAGCTTCTCCGCCCAGAAGGGCAACTACATCGGCCGTGCCGCGCTGGAAAAGCAGCAGCGCTACTTCAAGAGATACATGGACCGCGACTTCGCCGATATGTCCGGTCTGCCCCGGAAGATCGCGCCCATCGCACTGGTGGACCGCGGCGTCATGCGCGCCGGTATGGAGATCTATCAGGGAGACAAGCTGGTGGGCTGGGTCACCAGCGGCACCATGGTCCCCTACTTCAAGACCGAGGGCGAGGGTCTCTCCACCGTCATTCTGGAGGCCAGCGGCAAGCGCGCCATCGGCCTGTGCTACATCGACAGCGACATCCTGACGGATGACCCCGTAGAGGTGGATGTCCGCGGCAAGCGGCTGAAGGCCGTGATCCCCGCCCGCCACATGAGCGTGGGCGCGCCTCCCTTTGCCCGCCCCCTGCTGTACGGCGTGGAGGAGGAGGCTCACAACGTGGGCAGCGGCGACCGCACCCCCAAGGCGCTGGAGCTGGTGAAGAAGGCGCTGGAGAACCACCAGTGGCGGCAGGAGCAGTGCGTCAACCTGATCCCCTCCGAGAACACGCCCAGCCGCGCCGTGCGGCTGCTCAGCGGCAGCGACCCCGCCTGCCGGTACGCCGAGCATAAGCGCGTGCTGGCCTTCTACGAGCGGGAGGTGTTCTACTATCAGGGTACCAAGTTCATCGACGAGGTGGAGCGCCTGCTGGTGGAGGAGATGCGCGCCTACTTCGGCTGCGCCGAGGTGGAGACCCGTACCCTCAGCGGCCAGATGTCCAACATGGCGGTGTTCTCCGCGCTGATGGACTGGAAGAACCGCTTCGACCGCAAGTCCGAAGCCAAGCGTCTGGGCTACGTCATGAACAACCACATCATCAAGGGCGGCCACCTGTCCGCCCAGCCCATGGGCGCGCTCCACGACTACATCGCCATCGATCCCGTGACGGAGAAGCCCGCCGTGGTGAACTTCCCCGTCTGCGCCGACAACCCCTACAAGATGGACGTGGAGGCGGCCAAGAAGCTCCTCGACCGCTATCGTCCGGAGCTGATCGTGTTCGGTAAGAGCATGGTGCTGCACAAGGAGCCTGTGGCGGAGATCCGGAAGTTCGTGGATGAGCAGAATATCCATACCACCATCATGTACGATATGGCCCATGTGCTGGGTCTGATCGGTGACCACTTCCAGAATCCCTTTGCCGAGGGCGCAGAGCTTGTCACCGGCTCCACCCACAAGACCTTCTTCGGCCCCCAGCGCGGCATCATCGGCGTCAACTACAAGGAGGACGACCTGAAGTACGGCCTGTGGAAAACCATCCAGAGCCGCACCTTCCCCGGCAGCGTATCCAACCACCATCTGGGTACCCAGCTAGGTATGCTGATGGCCGCCTACGAGATGAACCAGTTCCGGGATACCTACCAGAAGGCCGTCATCGACAACGCCAAGTCCTTCGCCCGCAGCCTGAAGGCCCACGGTCTGGACGTGGCCGGCGATCCCGCCATCGACTACACCGAGACCCATCAGGTCATCGTGTCCGTGGGCTACGGCGAGGGCCCGGACATTGCCGAGCGTCTGGAGCGGAACAACATCGTGGTCAACTACCAGGCCACCCCCGACGAGGAGGGCTTCACCGCCTCCGGCGCGCTGCGCATGGGCGTCAGCGAGATGACCCGCTTCGGCTTTGAGGCCAAGGACTTCGACAAGCTGGCCGGTCTGATGGCAGACTGCATCCTCCGCGGTACGGACGTGAAGGAGGAGGTACAGAAGCTGCGCGGCGAGCATCTGGAGATGCGCTACTGCTTCGACGACGCCGAGATCGATCAGGTGCTGGAGGAGCTGGCCGCCAAGCTGGTGTAAGATATCCGTCCGCGATAGAACAAAACATACACCCCGCCCCTGACGGGGCGGGGCGAGGAACAAAAAACATATTTATATTTGATGGAGGTAATTTACTATGCTGTATCCTGCTGAGCTGCGTTATTCCAAGTCCCACGAGTGGGTCAAGACCGAGGACGGCGTGACCGTGGTGGGCATCTCCGACTTTGCCCAGAACGCGCTGGGCGATGTGGTGTTCGTGAACCTGCCCGAGGAGGGCGACAGCGTCACCGCCGGTGAGAACTTCGGCGATGTGGAGTCCGTCAAGGCCGTGTCCGATCTGGTCTCCCCCATCACCGGCACCGTCTGCGCCGTCAACGAGGAGCTGCTGGATTCCCCCGAGCTGGTGAACAGCGATCCCTACGGCGCATGGCTCATCAAGGTAGAGAACGTGGAGGGCAGTGAGGAGCTGCTGGACGCCGCCGCCTACGAGGCGTTCTGCACCGAGGAGGGCTAATATGGGCAGCTACGTTCCCTCTACCGGGGCGCAGCGCGAGGAAATGCTCCGCACTGTGGGCGTCAGCAGCACCCGTGAGCTGTTCCGCGACGTGCCGCAGGAGATGCTCCTCACCGAGCCGCTGCATATCCCGGATGGGATGAGTGAGCTGGAGGTCAGCCGCGTGATGACCGCCATGGCATCGGCAAACCGCGTATACGGTACGGTGCTGCGGGGCGCCGGCGCCTACGACCACTATATCCCCTCCATCGTCAAATACATCCCCGCCAAGGAGGAGTTCCTGACGGCCTACACCCCCTATCAGGCGGAGATGAGTCAGGGTCTGCTCCAGTCCATCTTCGAGTACCAGACCATGATCTGCGAGCTGACGGGCATGGACGTGTCCAACGCCTCCGTGTACGACGGCGCTACCGCCGCCGCCGAGGCCGCCGCCATGTGCCGTGACCGCAAGCGCCGTGTGACCCTGATCTCCGGCGCGGCCCACCCCGATACCATCAACACCGTCCGCACCTACTGCTACGGCACCGGCGACGAGCTGCGCATCGTGCCGGTGAAGGACGGTAAGACCGATCCCGACGCTCTGCGGGAGTTGCTGACGCCGGATGTTGCCTCCTTCTATGTGCAGCAGCCCAACTTCTTCGGTCTGTTTGAGGATGCGGAGGCACTGGGTGCGCTGACCCACGAGGCCGGTGCGCTGTATGTGATGGGCTGCAACCCCATTGCGCTGGCCATCATGAAGACGCCCCGCGACTGCGGCGCGGATGTGGCCGTGGGTGAGGGGCAGCCTCTGGGTCTGCCCATGGGCTGCGGCGGCCCGTACCTGGGCTATATGGCCACCACCGATAAGCTGACGCGCAAGCTGCCCGGCCGTATCGTCGGCGAGACGACGGATGCCGAGGGCCGCCGCGCCTACGTTCTGAGCCTGCAGGCCCGCGAGCAGCATATCCGCCGCGAGAAGGCCAGCAGCAACATCTGCTCCAATGAGGCGCTGTGCGCCCTGACCGCCGGACTGTATATGTCCGTCATGGGGCCGGACGGTATGGCGCAGGCGGCGGAGCAGTCCATGGCCAAGGCACACTACCTTGCCAAGGAGCTGTGCGCCATTGACGGCGTGGAGCTGGCGTACACCGGCGGCTTTTTCCATGAGTTCGTCACCCGCCTGCCGGAGCGCGAGAATGTTCTGGCTGCGTTGGCACAGGCCGATATTCTGGGCGGTCTGCCCCTCGGCGGCGACGGCATCCTGTGGTGCGCCACGGAGAAGGTCTCCAAGGAACAGCTGGACAAGGCCGTTTCCGTTGTGAAGGAGGTGCTGGCAAAATGAAGCTGATCTTTGAAAAGAGCGTTCCCGGACGCCGCTGCACCATTCTGCCCGCCTGCGATGTGGAGCGCGTTTCCCTGCCCGCATCCCTGCGGCGCGAGACGAAGCCCTTCCTGCCGGAGATGAGCGAGACGGATATCTCCCGCCATTACACCGAGCTTTGCAAGCAGGTTCACGGCGTGAACTGCGGCTTCTACCCCCTCGGCTCCTGCACCATGAAGTACAACCCCCGTATCGACGAGGAGATGGCGGCGCTGCCCGGCTTTGCCGACGTGCACCCCCTGTCCCCGGCGGAGGATCTGGAGGGTATGCAGCAGGTGCTGGACACCGCGGCGCAGTATCTCTGCGAGATCACCGGCATGGACGGTATGACGTTCCAGCCCGCCGCCGGCGCCCACGGCGAGTTCACCGGCGTGCTGCTCATCAAGCAGTACCACGATGCCCGCGGCGACCACAAGCGCACCAAGATCATCGTCCCCGACAGTGCCCACGGCACCAACCCCGCCACCGCCGCCATGTGCGGCTACGACGTGGTGAACATCGCCTCCGGCCCTGACGGCTGCGTGGATCTGGACGCCCTCCGGGCCGCGCTGGGCGAGGATACCGCCGGTCTGATGCTGACCAACCCCAACACTGTTGGTATCTTCGACAAGAACATCCTGGAGATCACCCGCCTCGTCCACGAGGCCGGCGGCCTGTGCTACTACGACGGTGCCAACCTCAACGCCGTCATGGGCGTGGTGCGCCCCGGCGACATGGGCTTTGACTGCATCCACATGAACCTGCACAAGACCTTCGCCACGCCCCACGGCGGCGGCGGCCCCGGCGCAGGCGCTGTGGGCTGCAAGGACTTCCTGCGGGAGTATCTGCCCCACAGTGCGCTGGCGGAGGAGCCGGGACACATTCAGGTTCGCAGCTTCCGGGGCAACTTCCTGGTGGTGGTCCGGGCGCTGGCCTACCTGCTGACGCTGGGCAAGGAGGGCGTCCCCGAGGCGGCGGAGAACGCCGTGCTCAACGCCAACTACCTGATGGCAAAGCTGAAGGGTACCTTTACCCCCGCCTACGACCGGCTGTGTATGCACGAGTTCGTGCTGGATCTCAGCGGTCTGAAGAAGGAGACGGGCGTCTCCGCGCTGGACGTGGCTAAGTCCCTCATCGACGAGGGTATCCACCCGCCCACCATGTACTTCCCCCTCATCGTCCACGAGGCGCTGATGCTGGAGCCCACCGAGACCGAGGGGCCGGAGACGCTGGATCACGCGGCAGAGGTGCTGCGTATGCTGTACAGCAAGGCATTCGAGGACGCGGAGACCATGCACTCCGCCCCCCACCATATGCCCATCGGTCGGCCCGACGAGGTGCAGGCGGCGCGCAAGCCCATCCTGCGCTGGAAGCCGGTCTGAGTCCCAGCCGCCGGACACCCTCCGGCAGCGGCTGCAACGGCATAAAATGCGATAAAAAAGAACGCCCCGGGGGGCGTTCTTTTTTATCGCGTACAGCCGCATACGCCTGTCCGTTCCGCAGGCGTACAGCGGTCATTTTCGTTACTGCTGCTTCTCCTTCTCCAGCGCCTCCGTCAGCGCGATGGACAGCTGATCGGGGCAGGAGGTGGGCTTGCCGCCGCAGTGGATGCCCTGCATCCGCGCAATGGCGTCCTCCGCCTTCATGCCGGTCACCAGACGGCTGATGCCCTGCAAATTGCCGTTGCAGCCGCCCTCGATGCGGACGTCGCGGATGATGCCGTCCTCCAGCTTCACCGTCATGCTGTGGGAGCAGACGCCCTTTGTCTTATAGGTATACGTTGTCATAGTCCTGTTGTCTCCTTTTCGTTTTCCACCGGCGGCAGGATGACCACATCCAGCCTCCGGCGCATGGCGTATTCAATGGTGCGGCGCGTACCGCCGGGCTGTCCGTCGTGGACGGCGATGAGCATGGCGGCGTGATCCACCATGTACCGGTTCCGCCGCTGCATACACCCGGCGTCGTAGTGATCCTGCACCACCGTCTCGTAGTCACAGCGATCCACCAGTGACTGCCAGCGCGCCCGCTCCGCCTCCGGCCAGCCCTCCGGCTGACTGGGACAGGGGATGGCGGCCTCCACCGTCACGTCGGGGTAGTCCCGCCGCAGCCGCAGCACCGCCTCGCAGGCATAGAAGTCCACGCCCCGCGCCATACCGCAGATAAAGTGGCGGTAGCCCTGGGCGCAGGCGCTCTCCGCCGCGTCGTACAGCCGCTTTTTCAGCGCGGCACACCGGGGGTCGGATTCATCCTCCCCCCACGGCAGCTTCTCCGGCCGGTAACCGGAAAAGCACACGGACATCTGTCTCGGCCCCATGCCATCACCTGCCTTCCGCCGCTTATTGTACCCAAAAAGGAGAGATTTGTAAAGGGGTCATTCCGCCTCGTCCGGCAGGAACTCCATCAGATCCCCCGGCTGGCAGTCCAGCGCGGCGCACAGCCGCCCCAGCGTCTCCAGCCGCACGGCCTTGGCCTTGCCGGTCTTGAGAATGGACAGGTTTGCCATGGTGATGCCCACCCGCTCGCTCAGCTCCGTCAGGCTCATCTTCCGTTTGGCCAGCATCACGTCAATATGAAATACGATCATACCGCCACCTCACACCGTCAGATCGCTCTCGTCCTGCAGCGCCGCTGCGTCCGCCACCAGACGGCTCAGCGCCATGGCCATGACGCCCACCAGCGCGCACACCATGGTACCCGCGGGCATGAGGATCACCGTCAGTCCCGGTGAGCCGGCGCCCAGCAGCCCCAGCACGATCACGCCCACAGGCACCAGCACCGCGTCGCAAAACGCCAGACGGGACACGGTACGCAGCGCCCGTGCGTTCTCCCGGCAAAACGACTCGCCCCGTCCGATGCGGCCAAAGACCGCCCACATCAGGGTCATCGCCCAGAAGACCGGCACGGCGAACAGCCACGCAAAGGCAAGGCACGGCCAGAACGCCCACGCATACTCCGGGTCGGCCTCGGCGATGCCCTGTCCCAGCTCCGGCAGGAACCAGAAGAAGATGGCCGCGCACACCACCGCCGCGATCACAAGGCCGATACGCAGCAGCGCTGCCAGCCTCTTATGCTCGATACGCTTCATATCACCACATCCTTTCTGTGGTCAGCATAGCACACAGCCATATCGTTTGTCAATCATTATTTATCGTAATTCAATAATTATTTTTCGATACGCGATATGTTCCGATCCCATAGAGAAAACAGTTGCATTTTGCGGGAACATGGTGTATCATATGAGTCGAAAACAACCGCATATTTGTCTTCGGGGCGGGGTGTGATTCCCCACCGGCGGTATAGTCCGCGAGCGGTGTGAGCCGCAGGAACCGGTGCGATTCCGGTACCGACAGTATAGTCTGGATGAGAGAAGGCGTGTATGGCATTTTTGTAATGCTCTTTTTTGATGCGTACACCTTGGAAGGCAATTTTCCGGGTGTTTATCATCAAGAAGGAGTGTTTTTTTATGACTCAGAAGCAAAAGACCCATCGTATCGCGGTCGCCGCCCTGCTGGCAGCGGTGGCCGCCATCCTCCAGTTCGTGGAGTTCTCCATCCCCATCATGCCCGCGTTCGTCAAGCTGGACATCTCCGACCTGCCCGCCCTGCTGGGCACGTTCTCCCTCGGCCCCGTCTACGGCGTTGCCATCCAGCTGGTGAAGAACCTGCTGCACCTGCCCTTCGGCTCCAGCGCCTGCGTGGGCGAGCTGTCCAACTTCCTGCTGGGCGCTACCTTCGCCTTCATCGCCGGTATCGTCTACAAGAAGCACAAGAAGCGCAGCGGCGCGTTGTGGGGCTCTCTGGCCGGCGCCGCGGCCATGGCGCTCATCAGCCTGCCCCTGAATTATTTCATCGTCTACCCCGCCTATGTGGTGCTGTACGGCCTGCCGCTGGAGGGCATCGTGGGGATGTATCAGGAGATCCTGGGCACTGTGGCGCAGATCCCCACCAGCAACGCCCTGTTCAACTGCCTGCTGGTGTTCAACGTCCCCTTCACCCTGTGCAAGGGCCTTCTGGATGTGGCGCTGTGCTTCCTGATCTACAAGCCCCTCAGCCCCCTGCTGCACAAGTAAACACAACGGCAGACGCGCCTGCGGGCGCGTCTGCTTTTTTCTCTTTTCAAACGCCGCTTCCCATGGTATAATAGAACAAACATTCCACTTGAAGGGAGGGTCTGCCATGGCCGACCGCATCATTTTCCACTGCGATCTGAACTGTTTTTTCGCGTCGGTGGAGCTGCTGGATAAGCCGGCGCTGCAAAATGTGCCGGTGGCTGTCTGCGGCGACCCTGCCTCCCGGCATGGCATCATTCTGGCAAAAAACGAACCCGCCAAGCAGATGGGCATCCAGACGGCGGAGACGGTGTGGCAGGCCAAGCAGAAGTGTCCCCACCTCGTTCTCCTGCCGCCCCACCACAGCCTGTACGCCGACTACTCCCGCCGGGTCAATGCCATCTACGGACAGTACACCGATCTGGTGGAGCCCTTCGGCATCGACGAGAGTTGGCTGGACGTGACCGGCAGCCTCCACCTGTTCGGCGGCGACGCCCGGCAGCTGGCGGACGATATCCGCGGCCGCCTGCGGCAGGAGCTGGGGCTGACCATCTCCGTGGGCGTCTCCTTCAACAAGGTGTTCGCCAAGCTGGGCAGCGACTACAAAAAGCCGGATGCCACCACCGTGATCTCCCGGGAGAACTGGCGGGACATGGTGTGGCCGCTGCCGGTGGGCGATCTGCTGTATGTGGGCCGCGCCGCACGGCGCACGCTGGCGCAGTACGGCGTAGAGACCATCGGGCAGCTGGCGGCGTGCAAGCCGGAGATGCTGGAGCAGCTCATGGGCAAGGCGGGCGTGCAGCTCCACCGCTACGCCAACGGGCTGGACGATGCCCCTGTCCGCCCCCAGCACGAGCATGAACCGGTAAAGTCCGTGGGCAACAGCACCACCTTTCCGGAAAATCTGACCCGCTGGGAGCAGGTGCGCAGCGGCTTGCAGATGCTCAGCGACAGTGTGGCCGGGCGGCTGCGGCAGCAATGCCTGTACTGCGGCGGCGTGGCCGTGGGCCTCCGGGACGCCCAGTTCCGAACGGTCAGCCGCCAGATGCGTCTACCCGGCCCTACCCACCTGATGCGGGACATCTACAACGCGGCGCTGACACTGGCCCAACAGCTCTGGAAAGCGCCTACCCCCATCCGGCTGCTGTCCGTCACCGCCCTGTATATCACGGAGAGCGCCGACTCCTACCAGCAGCTGGATCTGCTGGCGGGCGACGCACCTCTCCGCGACCAACGGCAGGAGCAGCTGGAAAGCGCCATGGACGCCATCCGGGGCAAATACGGTAAGGACGCCATCGCCTTTGGCCACCGGGAAAAATTGGGTTGGGACGACTGAACCGATTGTTGCAGTTTGTAAAAAAACGTGTTAGAATACAGGGTATTCTGCCGGTATTTGCCGGTATTCGTAAGGTGGCTGTACCCCATGCAAGAGAACGAATTTCCCCGCAGCAGGCTTGCCAGCCTGCGCCGCATCCCGCTGAACTGGGTCTTTTTCCCGCTGGCGCTGCTGTACCACGAGCTGCTGCTCCGCGCCTTTGATCCCGCCTCCGTGTTTTTCGACGGGGCGCTGCTGCCCATCGCGCTGGCGGCGATCGGCGGCGGTCTGCTGCTGAGCCTGCTGTGCGGCCTGCTGCCGTGGCGTAAGACCGTCCGCTGGATCAGCCTGTGCCTGACGCTCCTGTGGTCGGTGTTCGTCTGCGTGCAGTACTGCTGCAAGAGCTACTTCAAGACCTATTTCGCCCTGACCTTCATGGTCACCATGACCGGCCATGTGGTGGGCGGCTTCGCCTCCACCATTCTGGAGATCATCCTGACGCGCCTGCCGTTTATCCTGCTGGCCATGCTCCCGCCGGTGCTGGCTATCGTCCTGCGCCGCCGTATCGTGCCGGAGGAGCGGACAGGCCGCACGGCGCTGCTGGTCATGGCGGGTCTCTCCGTATTGACCATCGGCGGCAGCGCGGTGCTGTTCCGCCTTGGCCCCAACGCCGCCCTCTACACCTACGACTTCAACACCGACAGCGCCGTGTCCAAGTTCGGTCTGGGCAGCAGTCTCGGTCTGGAGCTGACCTATGCCCTTACCGGCACCCCCGCGCCGCCGCTGTCCCCTCTGCCCCAGCCGGAGGACCCGGTGGAGGACGTCACGCCGGAGCCGGTGGTCTACGGCTACAACACGCTGGACATTGATTTTGCCGCGCTGGCGGATTCCGCGTCCAACAGCACGCTGGCCTCCATCCACCGCTATGTGGCGTCGCGCACTCCCTCCCGGCAGAACGAGTATACCGGGATGTTCAAGGGCAAAAATCTGATCCTGCTGACGGCGGAGGCCTTTTCGCCGTGGTTCATCTCTGAGGAGCTGACCCCTACGCTGTACCGTCTGACCCACGAGGGCTTCGTCTGCACCAACTACTACCAGCCCGGCTGGGGGCAATCCACCACCGGCGGCGAATTTGCCGTTCTCACCGGCCTGCTGCCCACATGGATCGACAACAACGTCAGCTTCTGGGCCAGCCGCAACGACTATATGCCGCTGGCGCTGGGCAACCAGTTCCGTGCGCTGGGCTATCAGACCCCCGCGTGGCACGACAACACCTACAACTACTATAACCGCGACGCCACCCACCCCAATCTGGGCTACGACTATCAGGGCATCGGCAACGGACTGACGCTGCCCAGCAGCTCCGGCAGCGGCTGGCCCTACTCCGATCTGGAGATGATGGAGGCCACGATGGACAGCTATGTGGACACCTATCTCGCCACGGGGCAGCCCTTCCACGCCTACTACATGACCGTCAGCGGCCACGGCGGCTACGGCTGGGGCCATGCCATGGCCGCCAAGAACCGTGCCGCCGCCCAAGCCGCCTACCCCGATGCCTCCACGCCGGTGCAGGCCTATGTCGCCGCCAATCTGGAGCTGGAGGCGGCCCTGACCTATATGCTGGAGAAGCTGGAAGCCAAGGGCATCGCTGACGACACGGTGATCTGCCTGTCCGCCGACCACTACCCCTATATACTGGCGGAGGCGGATGTGGACTACTACGTTGAGCTTACGGGCCGTCAGGACACGGAGCTGGACACCTCCCGCTACCGCAACGCCCTGATCCTCTGGTGCGGCAGCATGGAGGAGCCCGTGACGGTGGACATTCCGTGCAGCGCCGTGGATATCGTGCCCACCCTCAGCAACCTGTTCGGTCTCCCCTACGACTCCCGGCTCCTGTCGGGTCGGGATATTCTGGACGACAGCTACAATGCCGCCAGTGCCGGCGGCTCTATCCCGCTGGTGATCCTGCCCACCGCCGCCGGCAATAGCTGGGCCACCGCCGCCGGCGTCTACGAGGCGCGCTCCCGCACGTTTACCCCCGCCCCCGGCGTCACGGTGGCGGAGGACTATGTAGACAGCATCAACGCTCTGATCCCCACAAAGTATACCTACGCCAAGCTGATGATCCAGTACGACTACTACCGCACCGTGCTGGGCGGTAGCGACTGAGATGCAGAACCCCCGCGCCGTTTTGAACGGCACGGGGGTTTTCGTCTTGTATAGGGCTTAGTGGCGGCCTACGCGATCCCACTCGTCCGGGTTCTCGTACACCAGATGGATATCCTCCAGATACGGCGTATCCAAGGGGTTGCTCATGGGAGCCGCCTCCTTGTAGCGCTCCAGATTCCGGCGGGACTTCTCCGCGGGCTGCACCGTACCGGCGCCGGCGATGCATCCGCCGGGGCAGGCCATGCCCTCCAGCAGATAGCCGTCGTACTTACCCGTCCGGGCAATACGCAGCATCTTGCGGCAGTTCTCCAGCCCCTCCGCCGCCACGGTCTTGACCTCCACCTCCGGGTGGAGCCGGTGGATCACGTCCTCCACCGCCTTGGCCACGCCGCCGCCGGCGGCAAAGCCCACACCGGGCGCCGACGCCTCATAGTGGGCGGTGTTGTCCTCGATCTGGTCAAAGTCGATGTTCTTGGCATCGAACATACCACGCAGCTCCTCAAAGGTCAGCACAAAGTCCACATCGCTGCGGATGGAGCGGCGGCTGGCCTCCAGCTTCTTGGCGGCGCAGGGCCCGATGAATGCCACCCGGCAGTTGGGGTCCTTCTGCTTCTGCAGGCGGGCCGTCAGCACCATGGGCGTCATGGTCATGGAGATGTACGGCGCAAAGCCGGGGAACTCCTTCTTGGCCATGACCGACCACGCCGGGCAGCAGGAGGTCGCCATGAACGGCTGCTTCTCCGGCACATCCCGCAGGAACTCCTCCGCCTCCTCGATGGCGCACAGGTCGGCACCGATGGCCACCTCCACCAGCGAGTCGAAGCCCAGCAGCTTCATGGCCTCCCGGATCTGACCCGGCGTCACGTTGTCGCCGAACTGTCCCCAGAATGCCGGTGCGATGATGGCAACCACCTTGTCGCCCTTCTTGATGGCGTGGATCAGCTGGAACAGCTGCCCCTTATCCACAATGGCGCCGAAGGGGCAGTTCACCAGGCACATACCGCAGTTGACGCACTTGTCGTAGTCAATATCCGCCCGGCCGTGCTCATCCTGTCCGATGGCGTGCATACCGCAGGCCTCCTGACAGGGGCGGGTGAACTTGATGATAGCCTGATAGGAGCAGGCGTCCTTGCACTTGCCGCACTTGATGCACAGGCTCTGGTCGATGACCGCCTGCCCTCTCTCCGTTCGGATGGCACCCTTGGGACAGGCGTGCTGGCAGTGCCGCGCCAGACAGCCCTGACAGGCGCTGGTCACCTCGTAGTGGGTGGGCGCACAGGCGTTGCAGGCGTATTTGATGACGTTGATCAGCGGGGGATCGTAGTATTTCTCCGCGATGGCGCTCTCCTCCACGCCGTCGGACAGCAGCGAATGCTCCGTCACCGGACGCAGGGGCAATCCCATAGCCAGCCGGATGCGCTCGCCCACGATGGCACGCTCCAGAAAGACGGACTCCCGCTGCCGCCCGATCTCGCCGGGTATGATCTCATAGGGCAGCTTCTCGATCCGGGTGTAGTCGCCGCCCTCGTAGGCCAGCTTCGCCACCTCGGCAAAGACGCGCTTACGGATATCCGCCACGCCGCATTTGATGTTTCTCATTCTTTTTGTTTCCTCCCACACAGGTGTGTATGTCTCTAATTGTCCATTATATCTGTTCCCCCACCGGAAAGGCAATATCTGCCGTAAGAAAATTTCCCATATCATACAGATATTTTCTCATGCAATATGACCAGACGCCTCTCGTTTTTTGTGAAAAAAAGTTTTTCCGTCAAAAATCCGCTAAATAGTTCCACAGTTTTTTCCTTTTCGCGCATCTGCTAAATATCTTTCTTTAAGGGAAATTATTGTTTTTTTGTTTCTAAATCCGCCCCTGTAAGGCCTCCTCCAGCTTCGCCAGCGCCTTCTTCTCAAGGCGCGATACATAGCTTCGGCTGATGCCGTACAGCGCCGCCACCTGCTTCTGCGTCTGGGGCAGCCGTCCCTCCAGTCCGTAGCGCCTGCGGACGATGTCCGCCTCCCGTTCCGTCAGCACCTCTGCCACCAGCCGCCGGATAAGCTGGCGGTTTTCCTTGTTTTGCAGCTCCTCCAGCATGGTGTCCTCCTCGCCCACCACGTCACTGAGGTACAGGGCGTCCCCCTCCGGCCCCGTCTCGATGGCATCCGACAGTGACACCTCGCCCTGCAGCTTCCGCTGTGCCCGAAAATGCATCAGGATCTCATTTTCAATACATCTGCTGGCATAAGTGGCGAGGCGGATACCCTTGTCGGGGCGGAACGTGTTCACCGCCTTGATCAGCCCGATGGTACCGATGGAGATCAGGTCCTCCTGATCGTCCGTCTGCGTGTAGTACTTTTTGATAATGTGCGCCACAAGGCGCAGATTGTGCTCCACCAGCTGGTTCCGCGCCTCTAAATCTCCCTCCGCGCACCGCCGCAGATATTCCCGCTCCTGTTGGGCCGTCAGTGGCTTGGGGAATGACCCTGCGCCGCCGGACAGGTGCAGCGATAAAAACAGGCTGTTGCACAGCAACAGCAAAAACGCCGATAGCATACCCGCATACCTCCCTTTTTCTGAGCCTATGCCCCACCGGCCAGTCCCTATGCCAACGGGAAAAGCCGCATTTCCCGTTGCAGCCCGCCGCCGGATGTGCTACACTGTATGCAGGAAACTACTGACATCAAAGGAGGATCTCACCATGGAAACGGCACGTTCCCGCTTTCTTCGTTATGTGACCTACTACACCACCTCGGATGAGCATACCGGCACCTCCCCCTCCACGGAGCGGCAGAAGGACTTAGGCCGCGTGCTGCTGGCGGAGCTGACGGCGCTGGGCCTTACGGATGGCCGCATGGACAGCGCCGGCAACGTCATCGCCACGCTGCCCGCCTCCCCCGGCGTCACCGCACCGGTGGTGGCGCTCATCGCCCACATGGATACCTCCCCTGACGCCTCCGGTGAAAACGTAAAGCCCCGCATCGTTCGGTACGAGGGCGGCGACCTGCCCCTGTCCGACACAGTCTCTCTGACGGAGGCACTGTGCCCCGGCCTGTCCGCCCACGCCGGCGAGGAGCTGATCGTCACCGACGGCACCACCCTGCTGGGTGCCGACGACAAGGCCGGCGTCGCCGAGATCATGGCCGCCGTGGAGCTGCTGCTGGACCGTCCCCACGGTGAGATACGGGTGGTGTTCACCACCGACGAGGAGATCGGCTGCGGCGTGGACGGTCTGAACGTGGCAGAGCTGGCCTGTGACTACGGCTACACCGTGGACGGCGGCCCGCTGGGTGAGATCGAATACGAGAACTTCAACGCCGCTTCCGGTGATGTGACGTTCCGGGGCGTGGGCGTCCACCCCGGCAGCGCCAAGGATGTGATGGTCAACGCCGCCACCGTGGCTATGGCATTCCATGCCATGCTGCCGGCGGACGAGGTACCGGAGAAGACCGACGGCTACGAGGGCTTTTTCCATCTGCACGCCATGTCCGGCGACGTGACGGAGGCCGCGCTGCACTACATCATCCGCGACCACGACCGGGAAAAGTTTGAGGCTCGCAAGGCTCTGTTCCTCCGGTGCGCCGACGCCATCAACGCCAAGTACGGCGCAGGCACGGCCACGGCCGTCACCACCGACAGCTACTACAATATGAAGGAGAAGATCCTGCCCCACATGGAGCTGATCCGCCGGGCGGAGGACGCCTTCCGGAAAAGCGGCGTGACACCCGCCTGCGTCCCCATCCGCGGCGGCACCGACGGCGCACACCTGTCCTGGGACGGTCTGCCCTGCCCCAACCTGTCCACCGGCGGCTACAACTTCCACGGTGTGCGGGAGTGGATCCCCGCCGCCAGTCTGGATACCATGACCAACGTGCTGGTGGAGCTGGTGTCCGGCTTCGTACAGTGACCCCCCATCTCACCACAAATGTAAAGGAGGCTTTTCCCATGATCTCGATGGATATGCTCCGCGACGCCCAGCGGGTGCTGGCGCCCGTTATCAACTACACCCCCGTGGTGCCCACCAAGGGCATCGTCCCCGGCTGCGATTTCTACCTCAAGGCCGACTGCCTGCAAAAGACCGGCGCCTTCAAGCTGCGGGGCGCGTACTACAAGATCGCCACCCTCAGTGATGAGGAGAAGGCCCGGGGCGTCATCGCCTGCTCCGCCGGAAACCACGCCCAGGGCGTGGCCTTCGCCGCCCGCGACATGGGCATCAAGGCCACCATCTGCATCCCCGAGGGCGCGCCCATCTCCAAGATCGAGGCCACCCGCAGCTACGGCGCCAACGTGGTGCTGGTACCCGGCGTGTACGACGACGCTTACGCCGAGGCGGTGCGCCTGCGGGATGAGCAGGGTCTGACATTCATTCACCCCTTCAACGACTACCACATCATGGCCGGTCAGGGCACCATCGGTCTGGAGATTCTGGAGCAGCTGCCGGATGTGGACGTGATCTTCGTGCCTATCGGCGGCGGTGGGCTCATCGCCGGCCTTGCCTACGCCGTGAAGAACCTGAAGCCGGACTGCCGCGTTGTCGGCGTACAGGCGGCGGGCGCGCCCAGCATGGCGGAATCCCTGAAAAAGGGCGAGATCATCACCCTCTCCAGCGTGGACACCGTGGCCGACGGCATCAAGGTCAAGACCCCCGGCGACCTGACCTTCGATATGTGCCGAAAGTATGTGGACGAGGTGGTGACGGTGACGGAGGGTGAGATCGCCAGCGCCATCCTGACCGTACTGGAAAAACAGAAGCTGGTGGCCGAGGGCGCAGGCGCCGTGGGCATCGCCGCCGCCATGTACCACAAGGTGAACATCGAGGGCAAGAAGGTCTGCGCCCTGCTGTCCGGCGGCAACGTGGATGTGACCATGCTGGAGCGCATCCTCACCCGCGGTCTTGCCAAGGAGGGCCGCACCGTCACATTCTCCACCGTGCTGCCCGACCAGCCCCACGCGCTGGCGTCGTTTCTGGCCGTCGTGTCGTCCATGGGCGCCAACGTGCTGGACGTGAGCCACGAGCGCCGCAACCTCCGGGCCGCCATCGGCTCCTGCGTGGTGCAGCTGTCGCTGGAGACGCGGGACAAGGCCCACATTCAGGAGATCCTCTCCTCCCTGCGCCGCGCAGGGTATGAGGTGGAGGAGCGCACCTGATTTTTCCCCTTGCAAAAATACCATATATAGACACAAAAACGCTGTTGGGCAACTCCGTGACGGAGCCGCCCAACAGCGTTTACTTTTCTGATCCACTCACCGCATCACCGGGGTCATGCGCCACTCCTGCCCCGGCGTCATCTGCGCCGGATCGGGGCGCGCCAGCACGTAGAGGTCGGTACACCGGCTCTCCACGGCAAACAGTGCCTCCGCCTCGGCCCCCAGCAGGGACACATCCGCCGGCTTGGTCAGCACCGGCGCACCCGCATCCCGCATCTGCCGCAGCAGGCGGCGTCCCGTATCGTTGGCGGCCAGCACCCGTAGATAGGGTGCTCTCTCCGGTGGTGCGGGCAAGTCCAGCCACGCCGCCAGCACCATTCGCCGCAGCCGCGCCATGGGGTAGCGCTTGGTCTTGGCGGCGGCCAGCACCGCCTCCAGCGTACTGCCGGTGCGGGACGCCTGATACAGCCGGTTGCCCAGCCCCTCGCCGCCGCCGTCAAAGCGCCGCCAGTCCCCGGCGGTCATGGTGCGCAGCCGGGACAAGATAGCCCGCTGGCACAGCGTCCCGTCGGTGATACGCCCCGCCGCCAGCTCCCGCCGGAGGATCTCCGCCGCTGCCGGAGGCATATACGCCGCCGCCTGCTCCGGCTCCCCCGCCGCCAACAGCTGCCGCAGATAGGAAGCCGACGCAAAGCCGCCGGACGCCTCCTGCCCGTGCTGTGCGCCGGTACGCCGCACCGTCCGGGCGGTCAGCGGGCTTCCCAGCCGCCGGATGGCGCGGAGATATTCCACCGCCAGCGTGTTGTTGGGGCTTGCCAGCAGCGCCGCATCCTCCCCCAGCAGGGCGGCCAGCGCCGCCTGCCGCCGGGCGGCGAAGGTACGTCCGTCCTCCGGCAGCGATGCCAGGGACGCGGTAAAATCCGGGCTTTCCAGACAGTCCGCCGCACGGTGCAGCCCCGCCAGATCACCGCACTCCGAGCCGAACACCAGCTCCGTCACCACGCCGGTGCGCGTCAGGATGTCCACGCCGCCCTGCGCGAACCGCTCCGCCGTGGACATGGCCCACACCGTGGGCAGCTCCAGCACCAGATTGGCGCCGCAGCGCACCGCCATCTCCGCCCGGGCCAGCTTGTCCGCCACGGCGAAGCCGCCCCGCTGGGTGAAGCTGCCGCTCATGGCGCAGACCACAGCCTCCGCCCCGGCCCCTCGCGCCTGCTCCATCAGATAGGCGTGGCCGGTGTGGAGCGGATCAAATTCACAAATGATGCCTGCAACGGACATAGCTGCTCTCTCCCGTCGTCGTTCTTGCGGCTATTTTACCACGAAATACCCGCATATTGCAACGCGCCTCTTGACTTTTCCCCACCGGGGTCATTACAATGAGGAAAATGGTTTTTTACAGGAGGATATGACCCATGTGCATTGGATTGCTGTACGCCATGAAGGGCGAGATCGAAAGCCTGCTGACGGAGGAGACGCCGCTGCTGCAGGAAAAGGCCGGCGTGCTGTTCTACCGCATTCAGGAGGACATCATCGCCTGCTGTGGCGGTGTGGGCAAGGTCAACGCCGCCATGGCCACCCAGCTGTTTATCGACCTGTACCACCCCGACCTCATTCTGAACGTGGGCGTGGCGGGCTGCTTTGAGGATCTGCCCATCGGTACGCTGGTGCTGCCGGATCGGTTCATGCAGCACGACATGGATACCTCCGGCATCGGCGACCCCGTGGGGCTGATCTCCACGGTGAACCGCATGGACTTCCCCACCGCACGGCAGGAGGCTGCCAAGGCCGCGCTGGACGCGCTGGGATGCACCTACCGGGTGGGCAGCGTGGCCACCGGCGACTGGTTCGCCACCGAGTGCGGCCGCGCCCGCTGGATCGCCGATACCTTCCACCCCCTGCTCATCGAGATGGAGGGCTGCGCGGCGGCACAGGTGTGCTGGCGCAACGACGTACCGTTCCTGGCACTGAAGTCCGTGTCCGACTGCGTGCTGGCGCATCACGACTTCTACTTCAACTTCCCGCAGGCCATGCGGGATCTGAACAAGACGGCGCTGCCACTGGCGCAGCGCCTTCTGGAGGGCTGAGCCGCGGCAAAATTGGCCTATCCCACGGAAAAATAAAGAAATTTTTGCAAAAACAGCGGGTATTTCTGTTGACAAACAGGGTATCCGCTGTTATACTTGATAAGCCGCTTTGAATGGGTATCAAGCTCCGGCGCGTCCGGACGCCCCCGACAGCGAGTCCGTAATGAAGGAAAGGCAGGTGCAACAAGTAATGCAGGCTATTATCGTGACTGGCGGTAAGCAGTACAACGTCAGCGAGGGTGACACTCTGTTCATCGAGAAGCTGGACGTCAACGCTGGTGATTCCGTGGTTTTCGATCAGGTGCTGGCCATCGTGGATGGCGAGAACACCAAGTTCGGCACTCCCGTGGTGGAGGGCGCGAAGGTGGATGCCACCGTCGTGAAGAACGGCAAGGGTAAGAAGATCCGTATCTTCAAGTACACCCCCAAGAAGGGTTATCGCAAACGGCAGGGTCATCGTCAGCCGTACACCAAGGTCGAGATCGGCAAGATCACGTTCTAAGGCAGTATGACCACTGTTACATTCCTCACGGAGGAATCCCGCATCATCGGTTTTGATGCAAAAGGCCACAGCGGTTACGCGGAGGAGGGCGAGGATATCGTCTGCGCCGCCGTGACCAGCGCCGTGCGGCTGGTGGAATCCACCGTCAACGACGTGATGGGACTGTGTGCCGCGGTGAAAGTCAACGAAAAGGACGCCTCCATCTCCCTGCGGCTGCCCGGCGGGCTGGCGCAGACGGCGGAGAGCACGTGTCAGAACCTGCTCACCGGCCTGATGGTCTATCTGGCTGAGCTTCACGACGAGTATCCGGATCATATCGAAGTTCTGGAGGCGTAAAGCCCTCCTGTTCCCGCGAAAGCATCTTACAGAAAGGATGGTACTGAAATATGCTGAACATTTCTCTGCAGTTCTTCGCCCATAAAAAAGGTATGGGCTCCACCAAGAACGGCCGTGATTCCGAGTCCAAGCGCCTTGGTCCCAAGCGCGCTGACGGGCAGTTCGTGCTGGCCGGCAACATTCTGGTGCGCCAGCGCGGTACCCATATCCACCCCGGCACCAACGTGGGCAAGGGCACTGACGACACCCTGTTCGCCAAGGCTGACGGCGTTGTCCGCTTTGAGCGTCTGGGCAAGGACCGCAAAAAGGTCTCCGTCTACCCCGCTGAGTAAACACGCAGCAAAGGCTCCCGCCACCGGCGGGAGCTTTTTTGTTGACCTTTTCCCCGTTTTCGGGTAGAATACACATATTATGGGTCAGTGGGTACATTTTTCAGATACAGTGAGGTAAGCACCATGGCAACTGGTTTTATTGATAAGGCGCGGATCACCGTGCGGGCCGGCAACGGCGGCAACGGCGCGGTGGCGTTCCATCGGGAGAAGTACATCGCCGCCGGCGGCCCCGATGGCGGCGACGGCGGCAACGGCGGCTCCATCATCCTGAAGGTGGACGACAATATGTCCACGCTGATGGACTTCCGCTACAAGCGCAAATATGTGGCGGGCAACGGCGTGGACGGACAGGGCGGCCGCAAGTCCGGCAAGGACGGCGAGAGCCTGACCATCCGCGTCCCCCGCGGCACGCTGGTGCGCGACGC